>JBBQNC010000218.1:0-6487 GCA_038329555.1 Thermoanaerobaculia bacterium | reverse complement strand
GGGCTGGTCGGAGTTGTCTCTCCGGACGATCCGCTCGAAGGAGTCCTCGATCTCGGCGAAGTCGACGCTGCGTGGCTCGAGCTTCTTCTTCCGGTAGTTGTTGATGAACGTGTTCTTGAGGATCTTGAAGAGCCAGGCCTTGAGGTTGGTGCCCTCTTCGAACTTGTCGTAGTACTTGTAGGCCTTGAAGAACGTCTCCTGGACCAGGTCTTCGGCGTCCTCCGCGCTGCGGGTCATCCGGTACGCCGTGTTGTAGAGCGAATCCACGTACGGCATGACCTGGGAGTCGAAGTCCCAGGACGTGACCGGGATCGGATTTCCTTCGGGTGTCGGTCGCACGCTTAGCTTCTCCATGTCGTCTTGAGGTCGCAAGTTCCCTGCCGGACCGGCGAAAAATTCCCTCCGCCAGTCAGGCCGGGCTAAGTTCCGCCATTCCTACGGAATAGACGCCGGGCCCGTTTAGGCGGTTGACACGAATAAGTACGAGAAAGAGGACGAAGCGGTTTCGGGAGAGGGCACTTTGTCCTCCCCGGGGGACAGCTGGGATCACGGGACCGGGACGCAGCTTCTGCCGCGTTTCCCGTTTCCCGGGCCTAGGCTCCCTTGATCAGGAAGGCAATGAGAAGCGCGTAGAGGACGAGCGACTCGATCAAGGCGAGGCCGATGATCGTCATGGTCCGGATCGGTCCGGCCGCGCCCGGGTTCCGGGACATACCCTCTGCGGCCGCCGAGGTGGCCCGCCCCTGGGCGACGGCGCCCGCGGCGGCGGCGACTCCCAGCAGAAAAGCCGCTCCCAGGGCTCCGGCCCCCCAGGTCCGAGCGGGAGCCGTGGCCGGGGCACCTGCCTCCTGGGCCAGGACCGGCAGCGCCAGGAACACGAGCACCAGGACGAGCAGGACGAGTCTCTTGTTCAGCATCTCGAATCTCTCCTTGTTTCTGGGCCGCCGGAGGCTCAGTGCTCCTCGTGGGCCGTTGCGAGGCTGATGTAGACGGACGACAGGGTCGCGAAGATGAAGGACTGGAGTAGGGCCGTGAAAAGGCCGAGCGCCATGAGCGGCCAGGGAACCACAATCGGAACGAGCCCCGCGAAGATTCCCGTGGCGGTGTGCTCGCCGTAGATGTTCATGAAGAGCCGCAGGGAGAGCGACAGGATCCGGGCGAAGTTGCCGATGATCTCGATTACGAAAAAGAGCGGCGCGAGCCAGAGGACCGGGCCCATGAAGTGCTTCAGGTATCCGAAGAGTCCGTGCTCCTTGATCCCCTGGAAGTTGAAGTAGAGGAACGACAGGACGGCGAGTGCGACCGTGGTCGACAACGAACCCGTGGGGGGCTGCAGAAAGAAGAACAGGCCGAACAGGTTGGCCAGGAAGATGAACACCGCGAAACCGCCGATCACGTTCAAATACCGCTTCTCCGCGCCGTGCCCGATGATGTCCGAGACGAGCGACCGCACGCCCGCGACGACCATCTCGAGGAAGTTCTGGACGCGCCCGGGCCGCTCCTTGTCGTACCGGCGGGCCGCGAGCGGCAGAAACACCGCGAAGATCGCGAGGACGAGGAGCGCCATCAAGGCGGCGTCCGGGATCCAGGCGGCCCGGCCGTCCGGGAACCAGAAGGCCGCGGCGCCGGGAGACATCCTCTCCACGGGCGGAGGGCCGAGGAGGACGATCAGCAGCCGGTTGACCGGCCCGTAGAGAATCGAATGATGCTCGCTCACGCGCTCCGCCCCTTCTCTGGACTCAGAAGCTCCGCTCCAATCGCCAGGACCACGACCGACAGTCCGGCCATGCCGGCTACCGGCTCGAAACCCCTCCAGCGAAGGAGGGCGATCCCGAGAGTGGCCGCTCCGGCGGCCGTGACCAGCAGGAGGGGGAGCACAGCTCGGAACCCTTTCTTTTCCTGCGGGGGAACGAGACGCTCGGTCAGCTTCTCGAGAACGAGAAAGCTGAAAATAACGACGGCCGCCGCGATTGTCAAGGAGACCGCGGCGCGCCACCCGAAGAACAGAGCGGCGACCGCGCCGGCCGCCGCGATGCCCACGGACCGGCGCCGGACCCGCTGAAGGACGCGATCTTCCGCGCCGGTCACGGACGTCCTCCCCCGCCCTCGAGTCCCGTGAGGAGACGGTACAGGTTCCAGAACCCCGCCACGGCGCCGAGCGCCGCCCCGACGAACGCGGGCCAGGTGCCGATGCCCGCGGCCCCTCCCAGCCACTTGCCGAGGAGGTAGCCCGCGACGATGGAGGCCGGAAAGAGGATGCCCGCGGCGGAGGCCCGGGCCACCACGGCGTATCGGGGCGACTTCTCAGTCATACAGGGCCGGGAAGCGGGAAACGGGAAACGGAGAAGGCGAGCCGGATCCCTTCGTTTTCCGTTTTCCGCTTTACGGCGCCTTGATCACGCACGCCCGCAACATCTCGACGAAAGGTTGCGGCGCCACGCCGATGACGATGGTCGCGGCGGCGCATATGAGGACCGCCGCGGTCAGAGCGTAGGAGCTCTTGAGCGGCACGCCCTCCCCTTCCGAGAAGAACATGGCGGCCGCGATGCGGAAGTAATAGAAGAGCGAGAGTGCCGACATGAGGACCGCGATCACCGCCAGCCAGGCGTAACCCGCCTTCATCGCGGCCGTGAAAAGGTAGTACTTCCCGATGAAGCCGGCAGTCGGCGGGATCCCCGCCAGCGACAGCAGAAAGACGAGCATCACGACGGCCGCCGTCATGTTGCGGCGGGCGAGCCCGTTGAAATCCGACACGGACTCGGCGGCATAGCCCCTCGTCTCCAGGAACACGACCAGGGCGAAGACCCCGAAGTTCATGAAGGTGTAGGCCAGGAGATAGACGAGGATTCCCCAGAGACCGAACTCCGTGCGGAAGCCGAGGACGCCCATCAACGCGTATCCGGCGTGCGCGATCGACGAGTAGGCGAGCATCCGCTTGACGTTCGTCTGGAGGAGCGCGGCCACGTTTCCGAACACCATCGTCGCCGCCGAAACGGGCGCGACGATCAGCCCCCAGTCAGCGTGGAATTTCGGAAAGGCGACGTAGAAGATTCGGGCGAGGATCGCGTAAGCCGCGAGCTTGGGCCCCACCGAGAAGAACGCGGTCACGGGCGTCGGCGCCCCCTCGTACACGTCCGGCGTCCAGACGTGGAACGGGACCGCGGCGATCTTGAACAGCAGGCCGGCGAGGATCAGAAGGATCCCGACGATCAGCAGGTTCGACTTCTCCTGCGTCTCGAAGAGCTTCGCGAGCTCGGGCAAGCCCATCTTGCCCGCGACCCCGTAGATCAGGGAGAGGCCGTAGAGGAGGACCCCCGACGAGAACGCCCCCAGCACGAAATACTTCAAGGCGGCCTCGGTGCTCTTGATCTCCCCCTTGAAATAGCCCGCGAGGATGTACGACGAGAGGGCCATGAGCTCGAGCGCGACGTAGATCGACACGAGGTTGTTCCCCGAAACCATGAAGAGCATGCCCACGCCGGTGAAGAGAAGGAGCGCGTAGTACTCCCCGGCGGGATAGGGCGTCCGGCCTACGAACTGGATGGAAGCGAGCACCGTCAGCGCGATCGAGAGCAGCATCAGGAGCTTGAAGAAGATGGCGAAGTTGTCGAGGACGAACATCCCCGCGAGGATCGGAGTGCTCCGGCCGTGATAGCCGGACAGGAAGGCGACGAGGCCGATCGTGATCACGACCGAGATCAACGTCAGGAACGCGAGGAACTCCTCCTTCGCCTTCTCGACGAATACCGCGATTGAAAGGATGAGGAGACCCGACGCCGTGAGAAAGAGCTCCGGCGACAGCAGGAACCAGTCCGCGGCCGAAACCTTCACGGAGCTTCCCGGGACGGGCTGGTTTCCGCCCCGACCGGGGAAGCCTTTCGCGCGAGCGCCGGGTTCGGCAGCGTCCTGCCGCCGACCGCGGCGACGATCTTCTCCGCCGGCAGCCGCAGGACCTCGAACATCGGCTTCGGGTAGATCCCGTTCCAGAACGCCAGCAACACGAGCGGGACGAGCGGCAGCTGCTCCCTTCCGGTCAGGTCGGCCAGGCTCGCGTTGGCGGGATTCGTGATCTCACCGAAGAAGACCCGCTGGTAGAGCCACAGCAGGTACGCGGCGCCGAGCACGATGCCGGTTGCGGCGAAGAACGCCCACCAGAAGCTGACCGCGAACGCCCCCTGGAGGATCGCGAACTCGCCGATGAAGCCGTTCAAGAGCGGCAGTCCCATCGAGGAGAGGGCCATGATGAGGAAGTACGTCGCGTAGATCGGCATCGGGCGGGCCAGGCCGCCGTACTCCGAGATCATCCGAGTGTGCCTTCTCTCGTAGACCATTCCCACGAGCAGGAAGAGCGCGCCGGTCGAGATCCCGTGGTTGATCATCTGGAGGATGCCGCCCTGGAGTCCCGCCATGTTCAGGGCGAAAACGCCCAGCATCACGAAGCCGAGGTGCGAGACGGACGAGTAGGCGATCAACCTCTTCATGTCCTTCTGAACGAGGGTCACCATCGCGCCGTACACGATCCCGATGATTGCGAGGGTGACCACGACCCCCCGGACCCACGGCGTGTTGATCGCGTCCGGGAACATCGGGAGCGAGAACCGGACGAAGCCGTACGTTCCCATCTTGAGAAGGACCGCCGCCAGGATCACGGAGCCCGCCGTGGGCGCCTCGGTCTGGGCGTCCGGCAGCCACGTGTGGAACGGGAACATCGGGACTTTGATCGCAAAGCCGAAGAAGAACGCGAAGAAGAGCCACACCTGCAGCTCCGGCGGCATCCCGGCGGCGACCGCCGTGAGCTTCTCGATCGAGAACGTCGGCGGCTGGCCCAGCCCCTTGTAACCCAGGAAGCCGGTGGTGTTGTAAAAGTAAAGGGCGATGATGCCGAGCAGCATCAGCACCGAGCCGGCCAGCGTGTACAGAAAGAACTTGATCGCGGCGTAGAGGCGCCGGTCGCTGCCCCAGACGCCGATCAGGAAGTACATCGGGACGAGCATGACCTCCCAGAAGACGTAAAAGAGGAAGAGGTCGAGCGCGCAGAAGGTTCCGATCATGAACGTCTGCAGCAGGAGGAGCAGAACGTAGTACTCCTTCTGCCGCTCGGTGATCGCCGTGTACGAGCAGGCGACCGCGATGACCCCCACGAGCGTCGTGAGGAGGATCAGCAGGAGCGTAATGCCGTCGATGCCGAAGTGGTAGTCAACGCCGAGAGACGGGATCCACGAAAATTTCTCGACGAACTGGTATCCCTCGCGCCCTCGCTCGAAGAGGAACCAGAGCGGGAGCGAAACGACGAGGTCGACGATGGCGACGATCGTCGCAACCGTCTTGATCGCCCCGGTCCTCTCCTTCGGGAAGAAGAAGACGATCGCGAGCGCCCCCAGGAGGGGGACGTACGTGACGATCGAGAGAATCGGGATCCAGATGCCCATCAATTCCATTCGGCCCTCTTCGTTCTCCTCTCCGCCTACCGCCTACCGCCTACCGAAAAATCAAATACACCGCGACGATGCAGAAGAGCCCGCCGCCCATGACCAGCGCGTAGTTCTGGACGTGGCCGGTCTGCGCCCGACGAAGCAGCTGGAAACCTCGTCCGAAAGAGTCGGCCACGCCGTTGACCGCGCCGTCCACGAGGTACTTGTCGAAGAGGTTCGACAGCCAGGACGCCCCGCGCGTGGCGGCGGCCGCCCCGTTCGGAATCAGGTCGACCACCGTCGCGTCCACCTCCCAGAGGAATCGCCCGCCCCCCTTGGCCAGCCCCTCGACGAAGACGGCCTCGTACGCCTCGTCCACGAAGTACTTGTTCGCGAGCGTCCGGTAGAGGCGCGGGTACCTTGCTGCAAGTCCGGCCGGGACCCGGCCCTCCCCTTTCGCGTACCAGAGGTAGGCGACGAAGAGGCCGATCGTCGCGACGGCGACGGACGCCGCCATGAGTGCCAGCTCGAGTGAGATCGACGCCGCGTGCTCCGCGGCATGAGCCCCGGCCAGCGGCGGGATCACCGGCGCCAGGAACTCGCCGATGCGATCGCCACCGCGCAGGATCGGGATCCCCACCCAGCCGCCGACCACCGAGAGGAACGCCAGGACGACGAGCGGCACGGTCATGGACGCCGGAGACTCGTGGACGTGCGACTCCTGCTCGGGGGTGCCGCGGAACTTCCCGTAGAACGCGAGCGAGACCAGCCGGAACATGTAGAACGCGGTCAGGCCGGCCGTGAAGAGCGCCGCGGTCCAGAGGACCTTCGGAAGCCATGGCGCGCGGGCGAAGTGCGACTCGAACACGGCCGCGAGGATGGCGTCCTTCGAGAAGAATCCGGCGAGGAGCGGGACGCCCGCAATCGCAAAGGTCGCGACGAGGAACGTGGCGTAGGTGATGGGGATCTTCCGGGAGAGGCCGCCCATCCGGCGCAGGTCCTGCTCGCCGCCGAGCGCGTGGATGACGGAGCCGGACCCGAGGAAGAGGCACGCCTTGAAGAAGGCGTGGGTGACG
>JBBQNC010000217.1:0-6585 GCA_038329555.1 Thermoanaerobaculia bacterium | reverse complement strand
GATGGGGTTCGTCCAGGCCGACCCGATCCGCGCGCCGGCACGCGCCCAGGACCTGACGCTGCGCCATCGCGTCCGGGGCTATCGCGCCGGCGACCTCGAACGCCTCTACGCGAAGCTCGGCCTCGAGGAGGACTTCTTCATCAACTATGGGTTCGTGACGAGGCCCCTGCAGGCCCTGATGCATCCGCGCTCGGATCGACGAGTCCCGGCCGATGCGCCGCTGCCCTGGCCCGCGGCACGCAAGAGACAGGCACGGCTCCTGCTGGAGTTCGTTCGCGAACGCGGCGCCGTGCACCCGCGCGAAGTCGACGCCCATTTCTCGCACGGCACCGTCGAGAACTACTGGGGCGGTTCGTCGAGTGCGACCACCCATCTGCTGGACGCCATGCACTACCGCGGCCTCCTGCGCGTGGCGCGGCGGGAAGCCGGCATCCGCATCTACGCCGCGCACCGCCACGAACCCGTGCTGGCCGGGGTCGCGGAGCGGCGGGCCCGGCTCGACGCGCTGGCCGACGCGGCCGTCCGCATCTACGCGCCGCTGCCTGGCCGAAGCCTGTCGTATCTCGTGCGCCGCCTGCGGTTCGCTGCTCCGCAGTGGCACGGCGAGCTGACGGGCGCCCTGCAGCGGGCGAAAAGGCGGCTCCGGCACGCTCGCGTCGACGGCGTCGACTGGTACTGGCCGGCCGGCGAGGATCCGGCGCGGCGCGTCCGCCCGAACGCCGCCTCGCCCGACGGGTCAGACACCGTGCGCCTTCTGACGCCGTTCGATCCGGTGGTGCACGACCGCGACCGCTTCGAGCTGTTGTGGGGCTGGGCCTACCGCTTCGAGGCGTATACGCCGGCGTCGAAGCGCAAGCTCGGCTACTACGCCCTGCCGCTCCTCTGGCGCGACCGCGTCATCGGCTGGGGGAACCTCTCGGTGAGGAACGCCAAGCTGACGTCCGAGCTCGGCTACGTCGGAACTGCGCCGCGCGACCGCACCTTCAAACGCGGGCTCGAGGAGGAGATCGACCGGATGCGAGTCTTCCTGGGCCTGGCCTCTGCCTGACCGAGTCTCTTCCCGAGGGTGCCCCTCACCCCGGCCCTCTCCCGCCGGGAGAGGGGTTAACGGGGAGGAGCCGCTCCCCCAGGCATCCCCTCTCCCCCGCGCCCGGGGGAGAGGGTCAGGGTGAGGGGGACTCCCGGAGGAGGTCAGAGCACGCCGAACGTTCTCCGCCTCGCTCCACCATCCGCTCGCTGCGCAGGCGACGGCTACTTCGGCCGCATCGCCGCCAATGCCGCCTTGAACGCGTCGCGCGGGACCTTCCGGTAGTCGGAAAACTCGCCGGCGCCGGCGAGCCATTCGCCGCCGTCCATGGTGACGACGTCTCCCGTCTGGTAGGGGCAGAGGTCGGAGAGGAGAAACGTCGCGAGGTTGGCGATCTCCTCGGGGCGGCCGAAGCGGCCGAGGGGGATGCGGCCGACGGCGTTCTTCTCCGCCTCCGGGCTCGCCATGAGGCGGGAGAACGCGCCCTCGGTCGGGATCGGGCCGGGAGCGATGGCGTTGACCCGGATCCCGGCGTGGCCCCACTCGACCGCGAGCGAGCGGGTCATGGCGAGGACGCCCGCCTTCGCGCAGGCCGAGGGCAGCGCGAACGCGGTCCCCGTCCAGGCATAGGTCGTCACGATCGAGACGATCGCTCCGGGGGCCTTCCGCCCCAGGAGATGCCGCCCGACCTCGAGGGAACAGTGCACCGATCCGTGGAGCACGGTGCGCACGATGGCGTCGAAGCCGTTCGGCGTCAGGTCCTCGGCCGGGACGAGGAAGTTTCCGGCCGCGTTGTTCACGAGCCCGTCGACTTTGCCGAAGCGCTCGACCGCTCTGTCGACGAGCGCCTTCACCTGTTCCGGTTGGCGTACGTCCGTCGCGGATCCGTCGACCTCGCCGCCGTCCAGCGCCGCCCCGCGGATCTCCTCCACCGCCGCCGCGAGCCGCTCCGCCTTCCGTCCCGCGATCGTCACCTTCGCGCCGTAGGAGACGAAGGCCTTCGCCATGGCGAGGCCGAGGCCGCTGCCCCCGCCCGTGACGAGGATCGACCGGTCGCCGAGGAGCCCCGCGGAGAATCCGTTCATGCGGAAACGCTATCAGCTCGCCGCGTCAGCGGGCTGCGCCTTCCGCGAGGTACTTGTCGAACCACCCGACGATCCGGCGGTCCCGGTCGAGCTGGTGCTTCGGGTCCTCGAACGCATGCCCTTCGTTCTCGTAGATCACCAGCTGCGTGGGCACGCCGAGCGTCTTCAGGGCGTGCCAGAACTCGTAGCCCTGCGGGGTCGGGACCTCCGAGTCGCGGTCGCCGTGGAGAACGAGCGTCGGCGTCTTCGCCTTCTGGATGAAGGTGATGGGCGACGACTTCGCGTACACGGCGGGGTCGTCGTAGACGGACGCCCCGAAGAAGGGGAGCATCCACTTGTCGATCCGGTTCTGCCCGTAGTAGCTCTGCCAGTTCACGATCCCGGCGCCCGCGACCGCCGCCGCGTAGCGGTCGGTCTGGGTGACCGCCCACATCGTCATGAAACCGCCGTAGCTCCACCCGCAGATGCCGAGGCGCTTTCCGTCGACCGGCGCGGCCTTCAGCACCTGGTCGACCCCGCGTTCGATGTCGCGCAGATCCCCGTGTCCGAAGTCCTTCACGTTGGCGAGGGTGAACGCCTCTCCCTGGCCGTAGCTTCCCCGCGGATTCGGGAGGAAGACGAAATACCCCTGCCCCGGCAGAACGGCGGTCCAGCGCGACGGCCAGTGGGACAGCGCGACGCTCGACGGTCCGCCGTGCACGACGACGACCATCGGATGGCGCTTCGCGGGGTCGAAGTCGAGCGGGTACGGGTAGATGAGCCATCCCTGGACCCGGGCGCCGTCGCTGTCCCACGCGAGGCTCCGCGCCTCGCCCCACCGCGGCTGGATCGCCGCGTTGACGCGGGTCATCGGTTTCCACGATCCAATCGGGCCCGCGTAGATCTCGAACGGCTCGCGGAACGTCGAGCGCATCGCCGCCGACGCGGGGCCCTCGCGCGCGATCGAGAAGTGGGAGAGGTCCGCGGGTCCGCGCCAGAGCGTCGCGATCTCTCCGGACGGGTCGAGAGTCGCGATTCCCGTGTCCCCCTCGACGTACTCCCGAAACAGGATCTCGCCGGAGGGCCGCCAGAAGAGCGCCGCCGCCGAGGCCTTCATCCCGGGAGTTCGATTCTGCGGAGCGCCGCCCGACGCGGGGACCACCCAGACGTCGCCGCCCGTCGAGCCCTCGTCGCTCATGATCCCGTGGATGACGGCGATCTCGCGCCCGTCGGGCGACCAGCGGGGGCAGGCGATCTGCAGCGGCGGCTTCCAGATCGAGCGGGTCTCGCCCGTGTCCGCGGCGACGACGTAGAGCTGCGCGATCCAGTAGTTGTCGGTGCCCGAGCCTTCGGCGGCCTCGGCCGCGAACCGTTTCCCGTCGGGAGACCAGTCGTAGTCGTAGACGTAGAGGTTCGCCGGGGAGACCTCGCGGACGCGTCCCGTCGCGACGTCGGCGACGGCGATCCTCTGCTCCTCGATGACCTCGGACACGACGCCTGAGTCGGGCTTGTAGGCCGTGAGCGCGCCCGGCTTCTGGCTCGAGCCGGCGACGAAGAGGAACGCGATCGAACGGCCGTCCGGCGACCACCGCGGGTCGTCGAGCTGCCCCCGGACGCCCGTCAGGCGGCGCGCCGGTCCGCCGGCCGCGGGCGCGATCCACACCTGGGACTGGCCGTCCTTCGCGGCGTCCGAGAGGAACGCGATGCGCTTGCCGTCCGGCGACCAGACGGGGCTTCTCTCGTCGTGCGCCCGCCCGTCCGCGGCGCCCGTGATCCGCCGGCTCGGCGCGGCGGACGGCGAGCCCACCTCTCCGACCTCGACCGCGCCGAGCTTCCAGGCTCCCTGGCGGTCGCGGATCTTCACGCTCCAGGCCACCCGCTTTCCGTCCGGAGAGATCTCGACCTGCCGGAACTCTTTGACCTCGGCGAGCTCGTTCAAGACGGATTCGACGGAGGGCTTCCGAGTGGCGGCTGCGGCCGCGGCCGAGGCCGCGCCGCCGGAGAGAAGCAGAGCGAGCGCACCGAGAGCGGCCGCCGGCCGAAAGAGGGATCTATTCATTCGCAGAGCATAGCTTCGAGCGCCGGAGTTCGCTTTGCAACCGGCGCCGGAGAGTGGAAATGGGGTGGATCGCGTGAGTCGCGGAAGGTTTTACGTGAGATCGATCCACACGCTCTTGACCTGCGTGTACTCCTCGAGCGCCACGCGCCCTCTCTCTCTCCCGAAGCCCGACTGCTTGTAGCCGCCGAACGGCAGGCCCGGATCGTAGAAGTTGTAGGTGTTGATCCACACCGTTCCCGCCTTGAGGGCCTTGGCGGTGCGGAGCGCCTTCTTGATGTCGCGGGACCAGACCGCGGCCGCGAGCCCGTAGATCGTGCGGTTTCCGACGGAGATCGCGTCGCCCTCGTCCTTGAAGGAGAGGGTCGCGAGGACGGGTCCGAAGATCTCCTCGCGCGCGATGGTCATCTCGGGCGTCACCCCGTCGAAGACCGTCGCCTCGAAGAAGGCGCCCTTACCGCCGACCGACGCGCGGTTGCCGCCCGCGACGAGCTTCGCGCCCTCGGACCGGCCGGACTCGACGTAGCGGGCGACGTTGTCGCGCTGCTTCTCCGACACGAGGGAGCCGAGCCGCGTCTTCGGGTCGAGTGGGTCGGCGGGCGTCATCTTGCGGGCCCTCTCGACGACCTTCGCGATGAGCTCGTCGTGAACCGGCTCCTCGACCAGGAGGCGCGAGCCCGCGGAGCACAGCTCCCCCTTGCCGTAGAAGATCGCGTTGACAGCCCCTCGCGCGGCGGCCTCCAGGTCAGCGTCCGCGAAGACCACGTTCGGCGACTTGCCGCCGAGCTCCATCGAGACCCGCTTCAGGGTGCCCGCCGCGGCGCGAAGGATGGACTTGCCGGTCTCCGTCTCTCCCGTGAATGAGATCTTGTCGATGTCCGGGTGCTCCGCCATGGCCGCGCCAACGGTGGCGCCCGGCCCGGTGACGACGTTGAACGCGCCCGGAGGCAACCCGGCCTCCGTCAGCAGCTCGGCGAAGAGCAGCGCGGTCAGCGGTGTGACCGAGGCCGGCTTCAGCACGACCGTGTTGCCGAGCGCGAGCGCCGGCGCGATCTTCCACATCGCCTGCAGAAGCGGGAAGTTCCAGGGCGTGATCGCTCCGACGACGCCGATCGGCTCGCGCAGCGTCATCAACAGGGCGTCGGTGCGCGAGGGGTGCGTGTCGCCGTAGAGCTTGTCCGCCGACTCGCCGAAGTAGGCGAGGCACTCGGCGGCCGCGGGCATGTCGATCTTGGCGGCCTCGAAGATCGGCTTGCCGTTGTCGAGGGTCTCGACCCGTCCGAAGGCGTCCGCGCGGGACGAGAGGAGGTCGGCGGCCCGGAGCAGGATCTTCCCGCGCTGTCGCGGCTTCATCGCCGCCCACGGGCCGCTCTCGAAGGCCTTCCGGGCCGCCGCGACGGCGCGGTCGAGGTCCTCGCGGCCCGCCTCGGCCACCTGCGCGAGCGGCTCGCCGGTCGCGGGATTCGACGTCTCGAAGGTCTTGCCGGACACGGAGGGGGTGAATTGGCCGTCGATGAAGAGCTCGGTGCGGACAGCGAGGGGTTCGGTCACGAGTTATGAGTTATGGGTTATGGGTTATGGGTTATGGGTTATGGGTTATGGGTTGTGAGTTTTCGGGTGTGCGTCGTCAGTCTCAGTCGGGTTTCGGAACCGGCCGATCAACCCAAAACCCAAAACCCAAAACCCAGAACCCAACCCCCTACTTCGCCTTGAACTTCGGGACGCGCTTTTCCTGGTTCGCGGCGATGCCTTCCTTGGCGTCCTCGCTCTGGAAGAGCAGCTGCTGGAGCTCGCGCTCGACGGCGAGCGCGGACTCCAGGGGCAGGTCCCACCCGCTCTGGACGGAGCGCTTGATGCGGCCGACCGCCTTCGAGGCCTTGTTCGGCGGAACGAACTGGCGGGCGTAGTCCATGATCTGTTCCCACCAGTCCTCGGGCGACGCGTCGATCACCTGGTTGACGATGCCCAGGTCGAGCGCCTCCTCGAACGAGAAGGTGTTGCCGACGACCATGAGCTCGATCGCCTTCGACTTGCCGACCATCTTGGCGAGGCGGGCGGTCCCTCCCGTTCCTGGCAGGACTCCCAGGGTGACTTCCGGCAGCCCGATCTTTCCGGCGTCCTTGCGCGCGATCCGCAGGTCCGCGGCCATCGCGATCTCGAGACCGCCGCCGACGGTATGGCCGTTCAACGCCGCGATGACGAGCTTCGGCGTGTGCTCGAACCGCATGAGGGTCTCGTTGGCGTGCAGGCAGAAGAAGTACTTGAAGCCGGGGGAAACGGCGTTCAACATGCCGATGTTGGCCCCGGCCGAGAAGAACCGGTCCCCCTTGCCGCGCAGAACGATGACGTGGACGTCGTCGTCGAAGCGCGCCTTCAGGATCGCGTCGTCCAGCTGCCGCATCATCGCGTAGGTGTAGGTATTGGCCGGAGGGTCGTCC
>JBBQNC010000216.1:0-6612 GCA_038329555.1 Thermoanaerobaculia bacterium | reverse complement strand
GATTTTCAACGGGGAGGGACCATGGAAAACGTCGTCGGAATCTTCCTGGACCGCGAGCGCGCAGAGAAGGCGGCGGAGGATCTCCGCCGGAAGATCCCCTCGGACCGCGTCAATCTCCTGATGCCGGGAAGCGGCGATCCGGCCCACGCTGCTCGAGCGCGTTTCGAAAAGACCCATGGTGCACCCCCATTGAATGTGGAACCAAACACCGGAGAAAGAACGCAGGACAAAGGAGCAAGAAGCAAGCCAGAGAGGGGTTTCCCCGCCGTGTCGGTCGTCCGTTGCGCCGCGACTACACGAGCGGCAGCCGCATCCGGGCGACGCACCCTCTCGCGCCGTCCCGGTTCTGGAGCGTCAGCGAACCGCCGTGCGCCTCCGCGATCTGGCGCGCGAGCACGAGGCCGATTCCGGAGCCCTGCGGCTTCGTCGTGAAGAAGGGCACGAACAGGTTCGCGCTGTTCGGCAGCCCCGGGCCTTCGTCGACGAACCGGACCTCGGCGCCCGGCGGGGATCCGCCGACGCGGGCCCAAGACGCCTCGACTCCGCCGCCCGTTTCGAGCGCGGCGTCGACCGCGTTGCGGAGCAGGTTGATCAAGAGCTGCTCGAGCTGGTCCGCGTCCGCGGCCACCGTCAGCGGCTGGCCCGGGGCGACCGTAATGGACAGACGGGTTTCGAGCGCCGCGACGCGCCGGACCAGGTCGCCGAGCTCGACCGGCGCCAGACGCGGCCGCGGCAGACGGGCGAGCCTCGCGTAGCCGCCCGTGAAGCGGGAGAGCGCCTCGGCGCGGCCCGAGATAATGCCGAGCCCCCGGCGCATGTCCTCCCGCCAGTCGTCCGGCGGTGCGTCCTGGGCGAGAAGGCTCTCGAGGCTTCCCGCGAGAGACTGGATCGGGGCGAGCGAGTTGTTGAGCTCGTGGCCGAGAACGCGGATCAGCCGCTGCCACGCCTGCCGCTCCTGCTCGCGCAGAGGCTGGCTGACGTCGGCGAGGACGAGGAGATGATGGGGGAGGCCGCCCTGCCGGAACGTGCTCTGCCGGATCTCCCAGCGGCCGCTCGCCCCCGGAAACGCGGCGTCGAGGATGCGCGGCGCGTCCGGCCGCAGGAAGTCGTCCAGTCCGAGCGAGGCCGCGCTCGCGCCCAGGAGCCGCGGCTCGGGCTGGCCGAGGAGGCGCTCGCCGAACCGGTTCGTGAGCTTCAGACGTCGCTCCGCGTCGAACGCGAAGACGGCGACCTCGATCTCGGCCATGACCTTTCGCAGGAGCGCCGTCGCTTCGAGGGCTCCGAGGCGCTGCTGGCGGAGTGTCTCCGTGAGCGCGTTGACCTCGATCAAGACTTCGCCGAGCGCGTCGTCCGGCCGCGCACCGCGCGCCCGGATCGAGAAGTCTCCCTCCCGCATCGCGGCCAGGAGATTCGAGACCGTCTGGAGGGGCAGCACGACGCGTTCCCGCAGAGCGCGCGAAACGAGCAGCCACCAGCCGGCGACGAGGATGGACAGCGTCCACCGGAGCTTCGGGGAGAAGTCGCCCGTCCACAGGAGTACGACCGCGACGACCGCCGCCGGCAGAGCCGCCCCGAGCGCGAGAAGGAAGACTCGCCGCTCGTGCGAGAGCTTTCGCGCCGTCACGGCGTCACCGCCGGCCCGCCCCGCTTCGCGCGGCGCCGGCCGGCCTCAGTGCCCGTGCTTCTCCAGCCTTCGGTAGAGAGCGCTGCGCGACAGGCCGAGCGCGCGCGCCGCATGGCTGACATTGCCTTCGTAGCGTGACATCGCCTTCTGGATGAGGATCCCTTCGACGTCCTCGAGGCTCATTTCGTCGAGAGGGATGTCCGCCGCCGCCTCCCGCCGCAGGCCGAGATCGCCGGCGCGGATCGAGCTTCCCTGTGCGAGCAACGCCGCCCGCTCGATCGCGTGGTCGAGCTCGCGGACGTTGCCGGGCCAGGGGTGATCCAGGAGCGCCTGGAGCGCCGCCGGCTCGAACTTGAGGTCTCCCTTGCGATATCGCTGGGCGTGCTGCTGGAGGAAGTGCTGGGCGAGGGCGGGAATGTCCTCGCGGCGCTCGCGGACGGGCGGAACGCGGATCTCGATCGTGTTCAGGCGGAAGAGGAGGTCCTGCCGGAAGCGGCCGGCCGTCACCTCCGCGTGCAAATTCGAGTTGGTGGCAGTCAGGATGCGAACGTCGACCTTGCGGGTGCGGGAAGATCCGAGCCGCTCGAACTCGCCCGTCTCGAGCACCCGCAGAAGCTTGGCCTGCTGGGACGGAGGGACGTTCGCGATCTCGTCCAGGAAGAGGGTTCCGCCGTCGGCGAGCTCGAACCGCCCCACGCGATCTGCCCTCGCGTCCGTGAAGGCCCCCTTCACGTGTCCGAAGAGCTCGCTCTCGAAGACCCCCTCCGAGATCCCGCCGGCGTTCAAGGAGACGAGGGGCCGGGAAGACCGTCGCGACGCGGAATGAAGGGCCCGGGCGACGACGCCCTTTCCCGTGCCGTTCTCTCCGGTGATGAGCACGTTCGCGTCCGACGGCGCGACCCGGGCGACGAGGTCGAGGAGGGGCCGCATGGCGGCTGACTCGGCGATCATCGAGGGCGGAGCGGTCTCGTGGCGGAGGATGCGATTCTCCGCCTCGAGACGCTGTCCCGTCCGCAGCGCGCGTCCGAGCGCGACCTGCGTCCGCTGCGTGGCGACCAGCCGCGCGTTTTCCCAGGGCTTCTGCACGAAGTCGCGCGCTCCCCGGCGCATCGCGCCGACGGCGAGGTCCACGGTTCCCCATGCGGTCATGACGACGACGGGGAGTGTGGCGTCGATCTCCTGGATCCGGGCGAGCAGATCGAGCCCCTCCTGGCCCGAGGTCGTGTCGCGGGCGTAATTCAAGTCCATCAGGACGACGTCGAACTCGCCGCGATCCAGAAGGGCCAGGAGAGCGGCGGGGGACGAAGCGGTCTCGCTTTCGAAGCCCTCGCCCTTCAGGAGAAGGCGAAGCGCTTCGAGAACGTCCGACTGATCGTCCGCGATCAGGACCCTCGCGGAGCTCGAACGCATGGGTTGAGCTTATCCGACGGGTCGGCCGGACATTCTCAATCCGCCCGCAGCGCGACGATCGGGTCGACCCGGGTGGCGCGCCGCGCCGGAATCGCCGTGGCGAGAAACGAAACGCCCGCCATGATGGACGCGAGAGCCGCGAACGTCAGCGGATCGGTCGGGCTCACCTCGTAGAGGAGCGCGCCGAGGCTCCGCGTCACCGCGAAGGCGCCGAACACGCCGAGGAGGATCCCCACGCCCGTCAGGAGCACGCCGCGCTGCGCGACCAGCCGGAAGACGTCGGATCGCTGTGCGCCGAGCGTCAGCCGGATCCCGATCTCCCGCCGGCGCTCGGAGACGAGCTGCGAGAGGACGCCGTACACGCCGAGCGTCGCCAGGAGCAGCGCGACGGACCCGAAGATCGTCAGGAGGACCGTCGAGAACCTCCGCTTCGCGAAGGACTGCGAGATCGTTTGCGACAGGCGCACCACCGAGGAGACCGGCAGGTCCCGGTCGAGTGACCAGATCGCCGCGCGTACGGGCGCCAGGACCTTCTCGGGCGGCAATGACGTCCTGAGCTCCATCGCCGCCCACGGCGTCGGATGCTGCGCGAAGGGGATGTAGAGCTGCGGCAGCGCCGTGCGGTCGATGCGTTCGCCGCGCACGTCGCCGACGACCCCCACGATCTCGCGCCATGCCTTGTCGACGCCCCACTCGACCTGAATCCGCCGTCCGATCGGGCTTCGATCGGGCCAGAACCGTCGCGCCATCGTCTCGTTGACCAGGGCGACGGGCGGACTCCCTTCCCGGTCCGCCTCGGTGAAGGCGCGGCCGCCCCGGATCGGAATCTCCAGGGCGCGGAAGTGACCGGGCGTCGCGACGATGTACTGGGCGAGTGGCCCCTGGCCGGGCGCCCAGTCGGGGCGGCCCTCGATCTTGAAGTCCCCCGTCGTGTTGCTGTCGCCGAGCGGAGCGCTGTTCGTGGCGCCTGCGGCCTGGATGCCCGGGATCGCCGCCAGGCGCTCCATCGCGGACCGCATGAACGCGCGGCGGGTGTCGTCCGAGGCGTAGCGGGATTCGGGAAAGACGATCTCCAGCGTCAGCGCGTCCGCCGCCCGGAATCCCGGATCCACGCCGGAGAGGCGGGTCGCGCTTCGGATCATCAGCCCGGCTCCGATCAGGAGCGCGAGGGCGATCGCGACCTCTCCGACCGCGAGGATCGCCCGGGCGCGGCCCCTGCGCGAGCCGGCCATGGTGCGGCCGCTCGCCTGGAGCGCCGCGGTCAGGCTTCGCGGCGAGAGGGCGATCGCCGGGGCGAGGCCGAACAGCACGGCGGTCCCGAGCGACGCCGCCAGGGTGAACAGCAGGACGCGGACGTCGATCCGCGCCGCCGTCGAAGCCGTGACAGTCCAGGGCCTCAACGCGGCGAGCGCCTCGATGCCCCAGGCGGCGAGCGCCACGCCGGCCGCGCCGCCGACCAGGGACAGAAGCGCGCTCTCCGTCAGGAGCTGTCGGACGAGCCGCGGCCGGCCGGCTCCGAGCGCGCTGCGGATCGCCATCTCGCGCGAGCGCGCCGCGTTCTTCGCGAGAATCAGGTTTCCGAGGTTGGCGCAGGCGAGGAGCAGCACGAGTGTTACCGCGCCCAGGAGCACGAGGAGCGTCCTTCGGAGCGAGCCGACGAGCGCCTCCCGCAGCGGAACGATGCGGGCGCCGTGACCCTCGTTCGTATCGGGGTGCTCGCGCCGCAGCCGCGCTTCGATCCCGTCGAGCTCCGACTGCGCTCCCGCGATCGTGGCGCCCGGCGCCAGCCGGCCTACGACGCGGAGGTAGTGGGAGCCATGGTTCGCCCGGTCGGCAGGCGTCAGCGCGAGAGGCACCCAGAGCTCGGCGGACCGCGGGTAGTCGAACTGCGGCGGCATCACCCCGACGAGCGCGTACTCCTCTCCGTCGAGTCGGACGCGCGAGCCCACGGGCCGGGACCCGAGCCGCGTCTTCCAGAATCGCTCGCTCACGATGACGATGCGATCGGCCCCGGGGAGCTCCTCAGCGCTGGTGAAGACACGGCCGTCGCGCGGGCGAGTGCCGAGCACCGGGAAGACGCTCGCCGAGACGCGGGCGCCGAGGACTCTCTCGGGGATCGAGCCGCCGGTCAGGGTGAACACGCGGTAATCCGAGGCGGCGAGCGCGGAGAAGGAGCGCGCCCCGGTCCACTCGACGAAGTCGCCGGCGGGCGCGGGCGCGTCGTCGAGATCGGGCTGTGTCTCGCGGATCCAGACGAGGCGTCCGTCTTCCGGGTAGGGAAGCGGCCGGAGCAGCACGGCGTCGACGAGCGAGAAGATCGCCGTGTTCGCGCCGATGCCGAGGGCGAGCGTGGCGACGGCGACGGCCGAGAACGCCGGCGCCTTGGCGAGCGTGCGAGCGGCGTGGCGGAGATCCTGGAGCAGTCCGTTCATGGTTCCTCCCGGGTCGAGTTCATTCGGAACGCAGCGCCTCGGAGGCAGCGATGCGAGCGGCCCTCCACGCGGGAATCGCGCACGCCGCGGCGGACACGACAGCGAGCAGGGCGACGGAGCCGGCGAACGAGGCGGCGTCGGTTGGCCGGATTCCCACGAGCAGGCCCGACAGGACCCGCGTCATGGCCGCCGCGGCCGCGATGCCGACGAGAGCACCCAGGGTCGCGAGGCGCAGCCCCTGCTTCAGAACGAGAGCCAGCACGTCGGCGGGCGCGGCGCCGAGCGCCGCGCGAAGCCCGATCTCGCGCCTCCGGAGGCTCACCCCGTACGACAGGACGCCGTACGTGCCGATCGCCGCGAGCAGGAGCGCCGTGGCGGCGAAGAGCGTGAGCAGGACCGTCGCGAACTTCTGCCGTGCCATGGACCGCGCGAGGAGAGCGGAGACGGTGCGAACGTTCGCGACGGGGATCTCAGGATCGAGGGCCGCGACGGCGGCCGACACGGGGCCGATCAAACGAGCCGGGGGGATCGCGGTCTCGACGACCACGTCGACGGCGTCCACGGGCGTCTGCTCGAGCGGCACGTAGAAGACGGGACTCGGGGGCGCCGCCAGGCTCCTTTCGCGCACGTCTCCGACGATCCCGACGATCTCGCCCAGGTACTTCTCCGGGCCGGCGGAGGCGCCGAAGCGCACGCGCATCCCGATGGCGTTTCCCGCCGGCCAGAACTCTCGTGCCGCCGCCGCGCTCGCCAGGACGACGCGCGCCCCCCCGCGCCGGTCGGACGGCTCGAAGGCCCGCCCCGAGACGAGGGGAAGCCCGATCGTCCGGAAGTAGTCGCGGCTCGCGACGCGGACCTGCGCGCTGGGCTCGTCCGACGGCGGAGGAGGGGTCTCGCCCTCGACCACGAAGGAGCTGCTGAAGCTTGCTCCGGAGAGCGGCAGCCCGGTGATCGCGGCCGCGGACCGGACCCCGGGAATCGCCCGCGTCCGCTCGAGCAGCGTCTCGTAAAAAACCCCCATCCTCTCCGAGGTGCCGTAACGGGCCTCCGGAAGGGCGACCTCGTAGGTGAGCCGGTTCGCGGAGCGGAAGCCCGGATCGGTGCCCTGGAGCCGCAGCAGGCTTCGGACGAGAAGACCGGCGCCCG
>JBBQNC010000215.1:0-6742 GCA_038329555.1 Thermoanaerobaculia bacterium | reverse complement strand
GTCTGGGGCGAGCCGCTCTCCGCGGACCCGAATCTCTCGCCGGAGGAGGACGCCGTGCGCCTCATGACCCGCGTCGCGAAGGACCTCGAACGCGTCGTCATCGCCCACCCGACGCAGTGGTTCAATTTCTACGGGTTCTGGGGCGGCGAAGGACGGAACGGCGGGGATCGCGGCTGACGCGGGTTCAGTTATCAGGTATCAGTGGGTGGGGCGGAACTGAAAACTGAGAACTGACGACTGAAAACTCTTTCGACGGCCGTTCCCATTTTCCGTACACGAAGTTCCCGCAGCAGCGGTTGCAGATCGGGAGCGGCTCCTTCGCGAGCTTCTCCCGAAACCGGGCCGCCTTCTCGCCCGTCCAGACGTCGCGGAAGCTCTGCCTCCGGACGTTGCCGATGACGTAGTCGGGAAAATCGCCGCAGAACGTCACGTCCCCGTCCGGCTCGACCTGGGCGAAGTACCACGCGACCGGGCAGAGGTTGTGTCCGAAGGTCTGGGAGAAATCGGAGAAATACTCGGGCACCTTCGCGGCCGGCACGTCCGGAACGAACGACGTCCACGGCTTGCCTTGCGCGGAGTCGAGGAATCTCCGGCGCTTCAGCGTCTTCAGCAGCTTGACGAGGTCCGTCATCTGGCTCGTCTTCGAGCCACTCATCGTCGCCGGGTCGAACACGAACCCCTTCCAGGAGTCTCCGGCGACGCCGAACGTCTCCCGCATCACGGTCTCGTACTCGGCGCCGACCTCCTTCGGGACGAACCACCGCAGGCCGACGTTGATCGTGTCGATCGGCAGCTCTCGAAGGGCGGCGACGGCGGCGGGGATCGCCTCGATGTTCAGCTCCGTGACGGGAAGGATGGCGATCTGCATCGGCAGCGAGCGGCCGAGCTCCTTGCGCCACCGGGCGATCGCGCGCACTCCGTCCGCCGCCTTCTGATAGGCGTCCGCCTGTCCGCGGATCCGGTTGTGCACGTCCTCCGGCCCGTCGATCGAAATCGCGATCGAGTCGATCCCGGCCTCGACGAGCTCCCGCGCGTATCCCTCGAGACGGCCGCCGTTCGTGATCACCGTGCAAGTGAGGCCGCGCTTCTTGACCTCGCGCACGAGGGGAAGGATGTCGGGATAGAGAAGCGGCTCCCCGCCGAACAGGCTGACGATCGGCTGCCACGGCGCGATCTCGTCGAGCAATTTCACGTAGTCGGAGAGGGCCATCTGGCGTTTCAGTCCGATCAGCTCCCGGATTCGGGCAGCCTCCGTCTGGCCGTCGGTGGCGGAGGCGGGAAACCCGTCCGACCGGTAGATCCCCGTGTCGCCCCACTGGCCGCACATCTTGCAGCGCAGGTTGCAGAGGTTCGTGACGCGCAGCTGCACGAACGTCGGCATCGGAAGGTTGTCCGCGCTCGGCGCTTGGAGGTGCGCCATCACTTCGCGCCGCCCCCGTCCCATCCGCCCGAGATGGCGCCGCGCGAACCCGGCGAGCTTCAAGCCGCGGAGATAGCTCATCGCGTCTCGCGCCCCGGGCCGTTACGGGCGTGCATAGAGGTCGATGATCCGCGAGATCGCGCGCCGGCACACGGCGCAGAACGGCACGTCGTTGCGCGTGAACATGATGCAGTCGATCTGCGGGCGGTAGTAGCCCGTGGCCTCGTACATCGCCCCCTCGAAGGCGCCCACCCGCGAGGCGTTCGGGTCGGACGAGAGGAGCTTCGTCTCGGAGGCTTTCTCCTCGAGGAACAGCCGGTCCATCTCCTCCTCGGGGCGGCGCTCGGCGCGGATCTGGCGGCGCCTCTTCTGGATCTCGCGCGACTCCTTCTCGAACGCCTCCTTCGACCAGGGAGTCGGCAAGGGCGCCCCGGGCGTGACGAGGTCCTTCCACTTGAAATCGGCGGGATCCTTCAGCGCGGTGACGTTGGGCTCCCACGGCTCCACGCGGTCGGCCGCCGCTCCGAACGCGACGTCCGACGTGTAGTACTCGTCGGCGAGCCCCGCGAAGTGGTGCCCGAACTCGTGCACGAACACGTAAGGAGACCAGAGGCTGTCCGCGGCGACTGTCGAATAGAGATTGAAGATCCCTCCGCCTCCGTAGGTCTTCGTGTTCGTCAGGATCTCGACGTGGTCGTACGGCGCGAAGGAGGCGACGTCCCGGAACGACCGGTTGTCGAACGTGAGCACGTAGCGCTCCGAGCCGAACGCGTCATATGTGGCGCCGACCCGTGAGCGACGATGGATGCCCGTCGAGGGGCGGGAGATCCCGGACTCCTCCGACGGGGGACAGAGCGCCCAGACGTTGAAGTCCCCGCGGCGCTCCTTGAACGGCGAGACGGAAAACAGGATCTCCGCCAGCCGGCGCGCGTCCTTTTCGAACTTCGGACGCTCGGCGGCCGTGTAGCCATCGCCCAGGATCAGGAAGTCGACCTTCCCGGAGGGCGCCCCGTTCTTCTGGATCTCGATCAGGGGCCCCGGCGAGGACGGCTTCGAAGAGTCGACGAACGGGTCGCGGGGATTCACCAGGGTCGACCAGACTTCGCGGAATGCGTTCCGGGGGTCCCGTTTCTTGACGACGACCTGGACGGGCCCCGACGGCGCGGGAAAACGCAGCGACTCGTGGAACGTCCGGTACCTCTCCTTCGCCTCGTCCGTCGTCTCCCACTCGCCGAAAATCGACGCGAAACCCCGGGAGAAGACGACCCGGTTGGTCGCGCGGTCGATGACCTCGAAGTGGTACTTCCCGAAATTCGTGTCGTCGATCGGCCGCGCGGGATTGCCCGCCCACTCGAGCGGCTCGAGGACCACCGCGTCGAGTCCGTACCGCTCCTCCGTCGCGTTGCCCGTGTGGAAATAATCGACCCGCATCGTCCGGGGCGCGCCCGCCAGGGGGACGACGGAGGCCGCGGACAGGGCGGACGTCAGAAGGAGGGTGCGCAATCGCATGTTGAATCGCATATCCTACGCCTCTCTCGAAGAGTAACGCCGTGCGTTCCACCCGTCGACGACCCCAGCTCGCTTCCCGCTCTTTCGGAGCGAAGGGCCGATGTCGGCAGCGAACCTCCTTTCAGCACCCGAAGGCTCCGGCGCATGCGCACCGGTTCGAACGAAACCTTTCAGTGAGGACGACGCCATGATCCACGACGACATTCTCGGAACGATCGGCAATACGCCGGTCGTGCGCATCAACAAGCTCGCGCCGAAGGACGTGACGATGTACGTGAAGTGCGAGGCCTTCAACCCACTCTCCTCCGTCA
The DNA here is from genome assembly GCA_038329555.1 of Thermoanaerobaculia bacterium. Taxonomy (GTDB): domain Bacteria; phylum Acidobacteriota; class Thermoanaerobaculia; order UBA5066; family Gp7-AA6; genus JALYUA01. Next base: position 3,502 of record JBBQNC010000215.1, on the reverse strand, counting down.
AGGATCGTCTCGCCATCGGGATCATCGAGGACGCGGAGCGGCGGGGAACGCTGAAGCCCGGCCAGACGGTCATCGAGGCGACTTCCGGCAACACCGGCATCGCGCTCGCGATGGTGTGCGCCGTGAAGGGCTACCCGTTCGTCGCACTGATGTCCGACAGCTTCTCGATCGAGCGCCGCAAGCTGATGCGCGCCCTGGGAGCGAAGGTCGTCCTGATTCCCGCCGCGGAGCGGGCGACCGGGATGGTGCAGAAGGCGGCCGACCTCGCGAAGGAGCGCGGGTGGTTCCTCGCGCGGCAGTTCGAGAACCCCGCCAATCCCGAGTACCACCGCAACACGACGGGGCCGGAGATCCTGCGGGACTTCGCCGGCAAGCGGCTGGACTACTGGGTCACGGGCTACGGAACCGGTGGGACGCTCACGGGCGCCGGGGAGATGCTCAAGAAGGCGCGGCCCGACATCCGGATCGTCGTCACGGAGCCCGATGGCGCCGCGCTGCTCTCCGGCCAGGAGTGGAAGCCCCACAAGATCCAGGGCTGGACTCCGAACTTCATTCCCGCCGTGCTCGACCGCAGCGTCTATGACGAGATCGTCCTCGTCGGCGACATCGAGAGCCGCGACGCGGCGCGAGACCTCGCGACGAAAGAGGGCATCTTCTGCGGCATCTCCTCGGGAGGCACCTTCGCCGCGGCAAAGAAGGTCGCCGAGAAGGCGTCGAAGGGCTCCGTCATCCTCGCGATGCTGCCCGACACAGGCGAGCGTTATCTCTCGACGATCCTCTTCGAGGGCATCAACGAGGGGAGCGACGAGATTCCCAGCGCCTAAGAGCCGGACACCCAGTGCGCCCACCGCTGACCCGCGGCGGGCGCCCTCCGTTCCCCGCATTGGTTCTAAGCGAAGCGCTCTCTCGGCCGCCTGTTCGCGCAGCGAACGCCGCGGCCGAAAGCCCACCGGGACCCCCGGGCTTAGACGCTCGCGGCGAGCGCCGCTTCTTCCTTTTCGGAGGCGCGCGCTGGCGGCGCGGGGGGATGCATCTTCTCGAGCTCCTCCGCGGGAACGAGCCCCGCCTCGAGCCACACGTGCTCTCCGTCCAGGATGCGCCGGGCCGTGCGGTACTTGCGGACGTCGTCGTTCGTCCGCATCCCGCGGAGGTGCTCCCGGATGCGCCGGCGCATCATCCGGCAGAACACGTCCGCGAGCTCGACGGCCCGCGCGGCGTCGGCGGATCCCGACCGCCGCATCTGCTGGGCGCGCGAGACCGCGGCGGACATCGCGAAGAGATCCGCTCCCGCGTCGACCGCCCGGAAGAGGAGAGCCTGGCGTTTCTCGAGCTTCGGGCCCTTCAAGGCCATCAGGTGGAAGATCGTCCGGGAGAGGCGTCGCGTCGTTCTCTCGAGATAACGGAGATGGATCGAGAGCGGGCCGAAGTCGGAGAACCGCGGCCACCGTCCCCAGCCGAGCCAGCGGGTCGGATACCAGGCGCCGTAGAAGGCCCCGACCTTCGGGAGCGCCTTCATCTTCTTTGCGCGCGTGGCCTTCGGGTTCACGAGGTCTCCGGCCACCGCCAGGTGGCGGTCGAGCGCCTCGCGGGCGATGAAGAGGCGCATGATCTCGGAGGAGCCCTCGAAGATCAGGTTGATCCGGAAGTCGCGCATGATGCGCTCGACCGGGACGCCGGCCTCCCCCCGCGAGCGGAGCGAGTCGGCCGTTTCGTAGCCGCGGCCGCCGCGGATCTGGAGCGTGCGGTCGACGATCTTCCAGCCCTCTTCCGAGTTCCACATCTTCGCGACCGCCGCCTCGAGGCGGATGTCCCGGTCGCCCAGGTCCGCCATGCCCGACGCGAGGTCGGTGACCGCTTCCATCGCGAACGTCGTCGCCGCCATCTCGGCGAGGAGCTGCGCGATCGCGTCGTGGCGTCCGATCGGCTGGCCCCACTGCACGCGCTCGGCGGCCCAGGTCCGGCTGATCTCGAGGCAACGCTTGGCGACGGCGGCGCAGGACGCGGGCAGGGTGAGACGGCCGGTGTTCAGTGTGACGAGCGCGAGCTTCAGGCCGCGCCCCTCGCCGAGCAACAGATTCTCCTTGGGCACGCGGACGTTCGTGAAACGGATCACGCCGTTCTCGATCGCCTTCAAGCCCATGAAGTGGAGCCGCCGCACGACCTCGACGCCGGGCCAGTCCCTCTCGACGATGAACGCCGAGATCTTTCCGGTGTCGGGGTGCCGCGCCATCACCACGAACAGCTCCGCGAGGGTGCCGTTCGTGCACCAGAGCTTTTCCCCGCTGACGATGTAGTCGCCTTCGGGCGTCCGGGTCGCCGTCGTGGCGAGCGCGGCCGGGTCCGAGCCCGCCTGCGGCTCGGTCAGGGCAAACGCGGAGATCGCGCCCTTCGCCAGGCGCGGAAGGTACTTCTTCTTCTGCTCCGGCGTACCGAACAGCTTCAGCGGCTGCGGCACGCCGATCGACTGGTGCGCGGAGAGGAGCGCGATCAGGTTCCCGTCCTGCGACGTGATGAGCTTGATCGCCTGGCTGTACTCGCGCTGGGTGAAGCCCAGGCCGCCGTACTCCTTCGGGATCTTCATGCCGAACGCTCCGAGCTCGGCGAGCCCGCGAATCACGTGCGGCGGGATCTTACCGTCGCGGTCGATGGCGTCCGAGTCGACTTCGGCAATCAGGAACTCCTGGAGCCGGTCCAGGAACGCGCGGAATTCCGGTCGCTCCGCGGGCGCCTCGGGGAACGGGTGCACGAGGTCGAGCCGGAAGTTGCCGAGGAAGATCTCCTTCAGGAAGGAGGGGGCCGTCCACTCGGACTCGCGGGCGTCCTCGGCGACCTGGCGGGCCTCGGCTTCGGTTGGTGCGCGGTGCTTTTTCGGTTCGCTCATGATGGATTGAAAACTTTACAGCAACGCTCGGAATTTCGCCCCTCGGCGAACCGTCCGGAGGGCGTGGGCCCCGCCCGCGAGCCCTTCCGCGCATCCGCTACAGTCCCGAATCGTGCCGAACAAGTACCTTTCGTACGACGAGAAGCGGGCCCCCCGGGTGCGGGAGATGTTCTCCCGGCTCGCCTGGAGGTACGACCTGATCAACGACATCATGAGCTTCGGCATGCACCGGGCCTGGAAGCGCCGCACCGTCCGGCTCGGCATCCAGGGCGCGTCCTCGCCCCGGCGCTGGCTCGACCTCTGCTGCGGGACGGGCGACATGGCGTTCCTCGCCGAGCAAATGGCGGGCCGGCTCAAGCAGCCGATCCATGTCTTCGGGCTCGACTTCACGCTTCCCATGCTGGCGGTCGCCGCCCGGCGCAAGAGCCGGGACCGCCGGCGGACGGACTTCGCGCAGGGAGACGCGCTTCGCCTCCCCTTCCCCGACGGCGCCTTCGACGTCATCACGGTCGGGTACGGGTTGCGGAACGTCGCGGACCCGCAAGCGGCGCTGGTCGAGATGCGGCGCGTCCTCGCCCCGGGCGGCCGCTGCGTGATCCTCGATTTCGGCAAGCCGCAGAA
>JBBQNC010000214.1:0-6796 GCA_038329555.1 Thermoanaerobaculia bacterium | reverse complement strand
TTGAAGTCCATCCTGCTGGAGCAGCTGAAGACGTCGCACAACGTGCAGGACTGGTTCGTGCCGGCGTCCAAGGCGGTGGAAAGTCTCACCCTCGAGCAGGCGCTGTGGAAGCAGGGAACGGCGAATCATTCGATCGCGCAGCTCGTCAATCACCTGACCTTCTGGGACCAACAGCAGCTGACGAAGTTCCAGGGAGGTAAGCCGCCGTCCTTCAGCGGCAACAACGAGGAGACGTTCGCTCAGCCGAAAGATCAGCAGAGCTGGGACGCGGCGGTCAAGCAGCTGGACGAGGTGATGACGGGCTGGGAAAAGGCCGTCGAGAGCGCCGACGACGCGAAGCTGCAATCCTGGTACTCGACGATCGCGCACATCGGCACGCACAACGCGTATCACACGGGTCAGATCCTCTACATCCGCAAGCAGCAGGGATCCTGGGACCCGTCGAAGGGCGTGAAGTAGCCGGGCGTTCGCGCCTTAGTGTATTAAAGACCTGACCCCAATTCGGGGGCGGCGGTTGACATGGGCCGGCGGGGATGGAAGCCGAACCTGCGGATTCTCCACCGCGCGATCGTGTTGTGCGTCATCACCCACAGAATCCGGACCACGATGACCGTCACGAGGACCACGCCCGCGACGATGAGATATCGCATGCGCATCTCGGGCTCGAGACTCGTCAGGATGGGACGGATCTGCAGGCCGATGAACATGAACGCGAGCCCGTTGAGCACGAAAACCGCGGTGTCCCAGACCGCGTAGGACGGCAGACGGAGCCGCGCCGTATGGCGCGCCGATCCTTCGAGCCAGTGCCGCCAGAAGGACGGCTGCGAGCAGGGCTCCGAGGAGCTGTTCGAAACCACTCATTCTTCGTTCCGGGGATTCAAGGCTACGCGCGCTTCAGAGCGCGCTCCCCTTCAAGCATATGGCGGTCCGAACCGGATCCGTATTCGTCGCAGGCGACGGCGAGACGAGCCCGGCCGGCCTTTTGGGGAGACTGAGCGGTGGGCTTCCGCCTTCCTCGCTACCTGCGGCCGGGAGGTACCGCGTCTTCGGGCAGGACGTTGATCCAGGCGGGTCCCGTGTGAACGGCCGGGTCGAAGTTGGTGAAGGGCCGCGCGATCTGCAGCCCGTGTCCGCCCGGCATTCCGAAGAAGGGAGAGGTCCGGATCAGGCGGCCGTCGGGATCGAGCGGATAGATCTTTCCCTCGGAAGTCACGAACAGGCTTCCCCGCTCGTCGACGTTCAACCCGTGGGGGCTCGTCACCTCGGCGGGGAGCGCCACGGCACGCGCGCCGAGCCGATCGGATGAGCGGCCGGACGGCTCCAGCCGGTTCAGAAAGCGGGCGCCCTCGGTCAGTGTCCACATCTCTCCCGTCGTGGGATTGATGGTTAGCGTCACGCGGCCGCGAGCGCCGATCACGCCGTCGGGCACTCGGAAACTCTCGACCCTCCGCAACGACGGGTCGAAGAGGTAGAGCCGCCCGCTGTCCCGTGAGAGGCCGACGAGCATCTCGTTCTTCTCGTCGAACGCGATGGCGTCGAGCGGTCTCGGCAGATCGATCCGGCCCTTGCGCTCGCCGTCCCGATCGAAGGAGACGATCTGGCGCGGCGTCAGAACGAAGAGGCTCTCGTCCGTGCCTCCGTACGTCAGCCGCAACGGGCCGGCCGGGACCCTGGCGAAACGGCTCGACTCACCCGTCAGCGAGTCCAGCTGCCAGATCGCATCCGAGTCCTCCACCAGGTAAGGATGTTTCACTCGAATCGGATTGATGGCGGCGTCGAGGACTCTCCCGCCGGTGGGCGTCGAAAAAGTCCGCACCTCCCGATGCCCGCCTCTCCCCGCGAGCTGGATCGGGGTCAGAAGCTTCAGATTGTCGAGCTTGTAGGTCAGCCCGTACTTCGGAAAGATCGCCAGGTATTCGTCCATGTAGCCCGAGCCGAAATGAACGAGGCGGTCCTGGGTCCTGATGACGCAACCGGAGGGGAACCCGTTGGCGTCCTTGCCGCAGAAGTACTGGGTCTCGGGATGGAACTGGCTCCCGTTGCTTCCGAACGGAGATTGGGTCAGCAGGGAGTCGTCGTCTCCGGTCGAGTCGCCGCCTTTGCCCGGGTTGTTCACGAAGAGGAAGTTGGGCCCCTCGCCGTCGTCGTTCGCCCCGACCAGACTGACGACGTGTCCGCCGGAGCGCACGTGGGCGACGTCCTCGTCGGAGTTCGTATACCAGCCCATCGTGATGTTGACGAGTCCGCCGTAGAAGGCCGCCATCGACGCGTCCCGGACACGCGGAGACCAGTTGCCCGAGGCGGAGACCGCCGCGACGATGAACTGACCGGGCGCCTGGCTGTCGAGCCAGGCTTCGACGGCCGCCTTGCCGATGGACCCGCCTTTGACCGGGTCCGTCCCGATGAGCCCGCCCATGAAGAGGATGTGGGCGGTGATGGCGTTGTACTCGGTGAGATGAGCCGGGGGACTGACTTCCCAGTTTCCCGCTCCCGGCGGGACCGCGGGATAGCCGTGATTCGCGATGTAGGCCATCCAGTTGATCGCGGAAGTCGGCGCGCAGTACATGGAACCCTTGTTCGGAAGGCCCTGGATCGTTCCGTCGCGCGAGGTGTTCCGCTTCTGGTCGAGGTCGGGGACGCCGGCGATCTGGAAGAAGTAGTTCTGGCCGTCATACTCGAACTGGTCGGCCGGGGCGACGGAGGGTATCGCGAGCAGGACGAGCAGCAGGAGGGACCGGACGCCGACGAAATCGATCCCGGTTCGAAAGCGACGCATTCTCATGGCCGGTCCTCCTCGATAGAGGCTTCCTCTTCTACTCCGAAAGAGCGCCGCTGTCGAGCCGCCGACCCGCGGAAGGGCGCGGCGAGCGGCCGCCGCGCCGCGACGGAACCTTATATTGTGCCGAACCAACTTCTGATGAGGCCTGAGCGCGAAGGATGCTTCCGCCCGTGAAGTGGTCCGGGCTGCTCTTTTTCTTCCTCTCCGCCGTCGCGGTCCACGCCGGAGCCCAGCAGCCGTTCCTGACGGACGACGCGGAGGTCACTCCGGAGAGGCAGTGGCACTTCGAGATCTCCAACGAATACGTCGTCCTGTCCCGAAGCGCTTCACCGGATCTTCGCCAGGACACGTCCAACTTCGTCGTCCAGTACGGGCTCTTCAAGGGCTTCGAGATCAACGTCGATCTGCCGCTCATCTCGATCGAACGGACGCGCGACTCCCCCATCGGAAGCGCCTTCGGTCTCGGCGACGTCGATTTCGTGTTCAAGCTCAAGCTCCTCGCCGAGAATCCGAACGGCATCCGCCCGGCCTTCACGCTCACCGGGGCCGTCGAGCTTCCGACGGGAAACGCGTCGAATCAACTCGGCTCGGGTTTCACCGACTATTCCTTCAACTCCGTGGTGCAGAAGACTTTTTCCGAGACCACGGTCGTCCACGTCAACGCCGGCATTCAACTCTCCGGCAACGCGGCGACCGGGGCGATCGGCATCCGGACACCGGGCCGGATCCTGACCGCGGGAGTCTCGGTCGCGCACGACATCTCCAGGACTCTTCGCCTGGGAGTGGACTTGAACGGCGCTCAGATCCGCGACGCGCAGACCATCCAGCGCCAGCTGCAGGTGACCGTCGGCGGCAATTACCAGGTCAAAGAAAAAAGTTTCGCTCGACTTCGCCCTGCTGGCGGGCTGGTACAACAGCCCCCGCGTGGGGTTGCTCCTGGGCGTCTCGATCTCACCGTGACCGGCACGGCAAACGACGCCGCTTTTCGCCGCAGGCTTCACTTCAGTCCCTCGACGACATAGAGATTGGAGAGAATTCGAATGTAGGTGAACGCCCAGGCTCGGCCATCGGCCGCCACTTTCACGGGCTGAATCCGGAAGACGCCGGCGGGATCGTCCAGACCCAGGAACTTCCATGGCTCTCTCCGTCCGGTCGCAAGATCGAGCTCCTCCACACGGGCGGGCAAGCCCAGGCGGTGCAGAAAAAGGTGTCGTCCATCTTCCGTCCATCCGACCGGCACGTGACGGGCGAAAGACCCCGGTATTGGCCTGGCAGACGAGGGTTCATTCGCGGCTCCGCTCCGGTCGCTCTCGCGCGATGGGTTAGAGACGAGAGTCCCGGCGGCGATCCGCCGCGATTCGGCGCCGGCCAACGACAGGATCAGGATGTCGCCGTTGCGCGCGGAACCGGGCAGGAGGGTGCCGTCCGGAGAGAGCGGCCCCCCGCCCTCGAAATCTGCCGCTGACTCCGGCACTCTCAACTCCGTCGCCTTTTCGGAGGCGATATCGATTTCGACGATACGGAATCTTCCCGTGGGATCGGGAATCTCGCAGAGGATTCGCTTTCCGTCAGCGAACCACTCCGCGCTGTCGCACTCAGTCTTTCCGATGTGACGGACCTCTCCGGCGCCGACCGGGATGAGGGTCGGATAGGGCACCTCGTCCGTGGAGGCCGTCAACACCCATTTTCCGTCGGGCGAGAGACGAGCCGAGGAGTGGATACCCTCCCCGAGTCGAACCGGCGGCGAGCCGTCTGTCGCGCGCAGGAAGAGCGACGCGCGGTCAAAGAACAGGACCGAGCGCCCGTCGCGCGAGAGATCCGACACGTTACTGTCGTCGGTCGCCGAGAGCTCCCGCTCCCGACCCTCGGAGGGGGAGGCCCCGCGCACTCCGACCTGGATGTCCCAGCGCGCGATCAGGAGACGCCCGTCGGCGGCGATGTCGTAGAGCCGCAGCTGTCCCGGGCCGCGGAGGATCTCCCGTACGCGCCCCGAAAGGGTCGCGGCCATCAGGGGTGGGCTGCTGTCCCGGACCTGCTTTTGAGGGGTGAACCAGATCTCCCGGCCGTCCGCGGACCAGGCGAGTCCCGTGGCGCTCATGAACCAACCGCGGGAGAGGATTCGCCGCTCGCCGTCCGCGACACGAACGGCGGTCAGGGCGAGCCCGTCGCTCATCCGCTCGAAGAGGGCGATCCACGCGCCGTCGCGGGAGATTCTCAGACTTCCGATCGCTCCGCCGACGTCGGTCTCGTAGACCTTCTTGCCGGCCGGATACTCCAGCCGGACCCGTCCGCCGTCGACCTCGCGGGCCACGGCGAGCTGCGTGCCGTCGGGCGACCAGTCGGCCGCCTGGACATTTTCGAGGAGGTCCCTCCCGACGCCGCCCTCCAGTCCCGCCCGGACGAGCGTGCCCGGTTGCACGAAAAGGAAGGAATAGCGGGGATCCCGCAGAAACGCGAGCTCGCTCTTCCGGGAGATCGCGAGGATCTTGCCCGGCGGAAGGTCGAGCGTGCGGGTCTCCGTCGATCCCGGCCGCGTCGAGAAGAGCCGCGGCACATCGCCGTCCCAACCCGCGCTGTAAACGATCGTCTGCCCGTCGGGCGCGAATCGCCCCGACCAGACGATGCCCCGGCGAAACCCGACCTGGACCCAGTTCGGCTGTATCGGCTTCCGAAACCGCGGAGCCAGCAGGATGCCGAGCGCCAGTGCCGACGCGGCGAGCGCGCTCCAGAGAAGGGCCCGTCTCCGGAACGTCGCCTGCGGGCGCCCGGCGACTCCCATCCGAAAGCCGGAGGCGCTCGTTTCGCCCAGATGAGCCCGGAGCGTTGTGAGATCGCGCGCCAGGTCCCGCGTCGCCGCGTATCGGTCGCCGGGACTCTTCGCGAGACAGCGTTCGACGATCCAGCGCAGCGGCACGGGTGTCTCCGGAGCGACGTCCGCGAGAGCCTCCGGCTCTTCGCTCAGAATCGCGGCGAGCGTTTCGACCGCCGTCTTCTTCTGAAAGGCCCGCTTGCCGCTGGCCATTTCGTAGAGGATCGAACCGAAGGCGAACTGATCGGATCGGAAGTCCACCGTCGCGCCGGCGGCGTGCTCGGGAGACATGTAGCCGACCGTGCCGAGCAACACACCCGGACTCGTGAAGGTCTCCGTGGGAGGCTGCAGCGGGTCGTCGCTCCCGGAGCCGGCGAGCGTGAGCTTGGCCAGGCCGAAGTCCAGGATCTTCACGAGCCCGTCTTTCGTCACCATGATGTTCTCGGGCTTCAGGTCCCGGTGGACGATCCCGACCTCGTGCGCCCGGGCGAGTCCGTCGGCGATCTGCGCCGCGATCTGGAGCAGCCTTCGGACAGGCAGCGCACCGTCGAGGCGTTTGCGCAGCGTCTCGCCTTCGACGCGTTCCATTGCGATGTACGAGACCGAGTCCGACGTCCCGACGTCGTAGATGGTGACGATGTTGGGGTGGTTCAGCGCGGAGGCGGATCGGGCCTCCATCTCGAAGCGCTTGAGGCGGGACGCGTCCGGGATGAGCTCGCCCTGCAGGATCTTGACCGCGACCTCGCGATCGAGCCGCGTGTCGCGCGCGCGGTAGACCTCTCCCATGCCTCCGGCTCCGAGCGGGGCGAGGATTTCATAGGGCCCGAGCCGCAATCCGGAAGAGAGTGTCATCGGGCAGGCATCGGCGAAATTGTAGTCCGGCCGCTTGACCACGGACGGAAGCGGAGCCCTGCGAAGCTAGAAGGAGATCCGCACGCCGCCGCGGAAACTCCGGCTCGAGAGCGACTCGAAGGCGGAGTGGAAAGTCGGATCGGTCTGAAACACCGGCGTTTCGGTGGCTTCTGCGTCGTAGAACCCGATCACCTCGCCCCGGTAGATCTCGGTGTGGCTGTCGAAAACGTTGAAGCAGTCGAACGTGGGGATGACCGTGACCGCCGACCCGATCCGGAAGGTCTTCGAGAGCTGCAGGTCGAGCTCGTAGAGGTTCGGCGCTCGATATCGCCCGGGCTGCCCGATCTGGAGGAACG
>JBBQNC010000213.1:0-6804 GCA_038329555.1 Thermoanaerobaculia bacterium | reverse complement strand
GATGTAGCCGGCGGCCACCTGCTCGCGCCCCGTGCGGAGGAGGTCGGCCGCCCCGCCCGCGTGCCGCCGCCGGATCGAGAAGATGGTCCCGAGCGTTCCGTTGACGTCGATGTTCGAGGAACCGTCGAGAGGATCGAAGAGGACGGCGTAGTGGCCGCCTTCCGGCGCTCCCGCGTACACGTGAGGCTCTTCGAGCTCCTCCGAAGCGGCCATCGAGACCAGACCGCCGTAGTCGAACGTCTCGAGGAGGATGTCGTTCGCGACGACGTCGAGCTTCTTCTGCTCCTCCCCGAAGGTATTCTCCGAATGCGCCGACCCGTGGAGGCGCCGCAGCCCGGCGAGCGCGAGCTCGCGAGCAATCCGTTTGCCGGCGGAGCCGAACCGCATGAGGAGCTGGGTGAGCTCCCCCGTCGCCGCGGGGTGCTCGTGCTGCCCTTCGAGGATGAAGCGTTCCAGGTTGATCTGAGTCATGCGATCGCGGCTGCCCGCTCCGTCATCCGTTCCCGGTCCGTCCGGGCAACGCCCGGACAATAGTCGATCGGAGCCACGGGACGGTCGAGAAGGTGCGATAGATCACGGCCGCAGCCACTCCTTCCAGGCGGGTTTCGGCTGTCCGTTCTCCGTCTGGAGTCCCCGGCGCGCGAAAAAAACGGCGCGCCGGAATGCGACGGCGGCCGCCGGCCCGGTCCCCGCCGCCGGAGGAGGAGCCGGGCCGTCGCGCCACGTGACCCACCGGGCGAAGAGGATGGCGTTGCCGTCCGCGGCGGCGAGAGTCTGCCGGAACCGGCGCACGAATTCCGCCTGCCGCTCGAGGCTCGACCCGTTCTCGGCCGCCGAGGAGTAGCTCACTTCCGGAAACGCGATCGGGCGTCCGGCGGCGCCCGCCACGAGGCTCTTCCAGTCGCGCGCGATCGACTCGGGCGCCCGGTGCACGAAGGGCTGCGCGCGATCGAACGGCGCGTAGAGAAACAGCATCACACCGCTCTTCTCCTGGAGCGCGGCGGCGACCTCGGGCGCGGGGCTCTCCCCGGGCGCGACCGTCGTCACGCCGACTTTGAGGTGGGGCACCTTCTTGTGGAGGAAGTCGACGGCGCCTTCGTAGAGCCGCCGGAAGGCCTTGAGGTCGGCCGGCCGACTCGCGAAGTAGGAGTCCGCCGAGTACCCGAGCGACAGCGTGGCGCTGTCGAGGAGAGCGGGCTCGAGGGCGTCCAGAAGATGGCCCAGGCGAAGCGAGAGGCGCGGATCGTCGAAGGCCGTCGATGCGAGGTCGGCGGGAACCTCGCGGCGGGCGGGCGAGACCAGAGGCAGGTCGAGGTGGATCGTGGCTCCCGACTGCCTGAGGACGCGCGCCGCACGGAGGACCTGCTCGATCCGGTACTGGCCGGGCGCGGGCTCGGAATCCGGCCAGGAGACGGTGAGCGCGAAGAGCGACACCCCGCTCTCGCGGACCTGACGAGCGGTGCGTTCCCGCTCCGCATCCGTGGCGCCGGCCGGAAGCTCGGCGTCGAGCCCGAGCAGGGGCTGCACCCGCGCCGCTCGAGGCCGTTCGGGTGCGGGCGTGGCGGCCGGCGCGGCGAGAAGCGCGAGGAGAAGGAGAAACGCGGTCCGCCCCATCGCGCCGATTATGACTGGAACGCGAATTGCTCACGCCGTCGGCCATGAAACCCAACGACGAGAATGGCAGGCTCTCTCCCGCCGACCGACCGTTTCGGGTCCTCCTGCTCGCGCTCCGATCGCCGGCAGTTCAACTGCCCGGGCGTCGACTCGAAGGCCCGGTCGCTCATGTTCCGGATGTCCGAGCGGCTCCCGAAGGACTGGGAGATCGATCTGGAAGACCTGGGAAACGTGTATGGCCGCGCCCGCATCCAGAGCTGCAACGCGTGCGTCTCGACGTCGATGGCTCTCTGCGTTTGGCCGTGCAACTGCTACGAAAGGAACGATTCGAAGGAGCCCGATCTGATGTGGGACCTCGATCTCTACGCCCGGCTCGACCTCGCCGACGCGTGGGGGATCATCGGTCCGATCAACTGGTACGGGCCGACGAGCAACTTGAAGCTCCTCTTCGATCGCCTGGTGTGCATGGACGGAGGAAACCCTCGCGAGGACCTGATCGAGCACAAGAACCCGGAGCTCGCGATGAAGCTGGAGCATTCGCCGGAATGGGAATCGCTCTCGCAGCTCCACCTCGGGGGACGCACGGCGGCCTTCTACTGCTACGGGGATGGAGGCGGAGACGAGCTCGACGCCGATGGACGCCCGAAAAAGCTCATCCACCCGGAATGGTTCGATCCGGACGAGGAGCCCGCCGACACGCGAGATCTCTACGCGCCGCTCGTCTGGCAATGCCGCTACAGCGGCATCGAGGTGCCGGACGATCTCTGGACCTACAGGATGTTCGGAAAGGGCGAGAAGTACAGCGACAACCAGGCCGAGGACATGACCGGAGACCGTGTCCTGGCACACTTCGACTCCTGGACCGATCGCTTCGCCCGCTTCGTCGCGGGCAAGGGCAGGGTCCCGCCGGGAAAATACCGGGCGTTCGGATACGAAGCTCCGGGCCACCGCGTCGCGGACTGGAAGCTCAAGTGGCGGGAGCTCCGCATCGGAACGGGGCACCCGCCTCCGGGCTCCTCCCCCGCGGAGCAGGAGAAAAAGGGGTTGAACCGGGACGAGACGCTTCATCCCCGGCGCAGCGAGGGGGAGAAGATCCGGGACTGAGGGAGCTGATTACGAGGGAGTCCCGACGAGAACGATCGGTCCGGTCGGAGCGGGAACGCCCCCGGCCGGCTCGACGGTGACCGCGAAGTTCTCTGCTCGATCGACCGCCGACAGATCCCTCGACTCGAAAACCGCGCGCCCCGACGAATCGGCGTCGAAGACGCCCGCGGGGACGGGCTTGCCCTTCGCAAACACCCAGAGCTCGTACTGTTTGCCCGAAGGAAGGACCGCGAGATTCCCGGCGAGCAGCACACCCCGTTTCGCCTTCGGGCTCCAGAACACTTTGCCTCGCGCATCGGGCTGGGGGCCCTTGCCTCCGAGGAAGAGAAGGCGGACGTCGTCGCTCTCGAGGACCCTCGCCCGGAGGTCCTGGCGCGCGAGGTCCTGCTTCGCGGAGGCGAGCCGCGCGGAGAGATCGTCCGTACGGCTGCGGAGCTCCTCGCGCTGACGGCGGAGGCGGGCGTCGTCGAGGCCGACGATGACGACGAGCAGAGCGGCCGCGGCGGCGAGCATCCACGGGACGATCGAGGGCCGCGGTCGCGCCACGGCGCGCGGCGCCTCGGTGAGAGATCCCAGGATCCGCCGGCGCAAATCGGGAGGCGGAGCGAGCGGCACCACCGTCGTGGACAGGGTCGCGGCCGCCTCGCGCAGCTCGGCGAGGAGCCTCTCGCATTCCGGGCACCCCGCGAGGTGACGAGCGAACTCTGCCCCGTCCGCCCCCATCGGAAGCCCGAGGGCTCGCAGGGCGACCAGCTCCTCGAATCGTTCGTTATGTGCCATGCGTCCCTGGTGGAAGGTACGGTCGGACGCTGTCGCGGAGTTTCATGAGGCCGAGCCGCACGCGGGTCTTGACGGTTCCCAGAGGGGTGGCTGTCTTCTCCGAGATCTCCTGGTGGGTGAGCCCCTCGAAGTAGGCGAGCTCGAGAGCGCGCCGCTGCTCATCCGGGAGCTGCGCGATCGCGGAGCGGCAGACGTTTTCCCACTGGCGCGTCGCCGAGTCCGCCTCGACGTCCTGGGCGCTCGGCGCGTCCGGCACGGTCTCGACGGCCCGCAACCCTGCCCGAAGCGCCGGCCGGCGGGCGCGCAACCGGTCGATCGCGCGGCTCCGCGTCGCCATGAGAAGCCAGCCGAGCACGGTTCCCCGTCCCGCGTCGAATCCGGAAGCCGACCGCCAGACCCACAGAAAGACCTCCTGGAGGACCTCCTCCGCCTCGCCGGTCTCGCCGACGATGCGGTGGGCCAGCCCCAGGAGCCGACCGGCGTGGCGGTCGTAGAGGAGTCCCAGAGCGTCGGCATCCCGCTCTTCGATGCGGGAGATGAGGGCTCGATCGGCCTTCGCGATGTCGGAGCTCATGCTTGGATCAAGGAGGGTATGGCTCGATTCCTTAGATATCACGCGATCGGGCCGAGATCCAACTCCACGGGCGCCGACGTATGGGTGTCAGGACTCGGGCGTCGCGTGCACTTTCGAACCCTCGCCCGCATTCAAGGAGGAGTTATGACGGCACCCCGGTCTCGTATCTGGCAGGGCGCGGCGTGGATGGCCCTGGCCCTGCTCGTGGGCTTTTCGACTCAGGCGCTCGCTTCGAGCCATCGCGAGGCTCCCGGCATAACCGCCGACCCCATTGCGGACAACACGGACCTTTACGCGTTCCGCGATCCGAACTATCCGTCCAACATCGTGATGATCGCCAATTGGATCCCCTTCGAAGAACCGGCCGGGGGGCCTAATTTCTTTCATTTCGGCGAAAACGTCCGGTATTTCATTCACATCGACAACAGCGGCGACGGCGTCGAGGACATCACGTACCGGTTCCAGTTCACGAAACACGTCCGGCGCGGTGACACCTACACGTACAACGACGGCCCGATCTCCGGAGTTGACGCGAAGGCGTGGGGGAACGATCCGCACCTGATCGTCTACTACACATACAGCGTCGACAAGATCATCGGTCCGTCGACCGGGCCCAACATCTCGGAGCTCTTCGTGTCCCGGATCGGGGACAACCTCCTCGAGATTCCGAACAACGTGGGACCGAAGTCCTTCCCGGACGGCTACGACACGGCGACGGGTCAGGGCGGGGGCGTCTACACGATGGACAACAACGTCCAGGTGTTCGCCGGGCAACGGCGAGATCCTTTCTTCATCGACCTCGGAGTGGTCTTCGACCTCATCAATTTCCGTCCGGGGACGCTACCCGGCGATCACGGTGGCGGAATCAACACGCTCGCCGGCTTCAACATCCATTCGATCGCGATCTCCGTTCCGATCGAGCAGCTCTCGACCACCGGCACCCTCCCGTCCGGTCCCTCCGATCCCCACGCGATCATCGGCGTCTGGTCCTCGACCTGGCGTCCGGCGAACCGCGTCTTGAACGCGGACGGATCCAAGACAGAGACGGGCGACTTCGTCCAGATTTCCCGGATCGGCAACCCTCTTATCAACGAGTTGGTCGTTCCGCGGGCCTTCAAGGACCAGTTCAACGCCACGCAGCCGAAAGACGACGCCCAGTACGCCGGGCCAATCCTCGACCCCGAGGTGCCCAAGCTTCTGAAGGCCCTCTTCGACATCAATTCGCCGCCCGCTCCCCGCAACGACCTCCTGAACCTGGTCCTCGGGTTTCCGGGCCTCACCCGCAGGCCCGGCGAGGTCGTGGCGGACGAGCTGCGTCTGAACATGTCCGTCTATCCGACCGCGAAGGCGAACGCGAACCGGCTCGGCGTGATCGCCGGTGACATGGGCGGCTTCCCGAACGGACGCCGCCTCGGCGACGACATCGTGGACATCGAGCTTCGCGTCCTCGCCGGCGTGCTGGTCGACGGATTCAACATCTCCCCGAACAACGCGCTCGGGGACGGCGTCGACGGGCCCGACACACCGTACCTCGGGGGCATGCCCTACGCCGCCCGCCCGTATTCGGGCTACGACCATTCGCACGACAACCCGCCCCAGGTGACGGGATCCTTCTCGCACCGCGAACAGTAGAGTCCCCGCTTCCCCGCGCCCCCGGCCCGACGACGGACCGGGGGATTTTTTTCCCCCGCGCTCCGAATCCTCCGATTAGAATTCGGGAAACTCATACCGCTTCGACTTAAGGAGGCACTATGGGGGACCGCCGGGGCCTCTTTCGCGCCGCCGGGCGCGCCGGGCTCGCTCTCGGGCTCGCCGCCGCGGGCCGGCCGCTCTTCGCCGTTCCCAGGAAAAACGCCGCGACCGCTCCGCCGTACGACGACATCGGCTTGATGAACACCGCTCTGGCGCTCGAGCATGAAGCGATCTGGGCCTACGGTCTCGCGGGCAAGAGCGGCCTGCTCTCCGCAAAGGCGAAGGAGGTCGGGTTGCTCTTCCAGGGCAGCCACGAGATCCACCGCGATCTGTTGACAGACGCGATCAAGAACAAGTCCGGACAGCCGGTGGAGTCGCAGAAGGAATACAAGTTCGGGGTTCCTCTCACGAACGAAAAGGATGTCCTCGAGCTCGCCTTCAAGCTGGAAGTCGGCGCCGCGCGCGTCTACCTGTACGTCGTCGACCGGTTCGCGGACCGGGCGCTATCGGCCTCGGCGGGAAAGATCCTGTCGGATGAAGTACTTCACGCGACCGTGCTTCGGGGTGTGCTGGGAAGAGAGCCGGTCCCGACGTTCCGCCTGATCGAGAGCTGACGGCGCGACGATCTCAACCCGGGCGGGGCGCCGAATCGGCCCCGGTTCTCTTCTCCGCCGCTTCCTCCGGGATCTCGACGGGACCGTGCTTCAGGTCCTCCCGGATGATCAGGTCGAGAAAGAGCTCCCGAACGCCCACCTTCCCTCCCTGCTTGTACGCCGCTCGGACTTCGCTCGGGCGCAGGGCGATGCCGGTCATGGCGGTCAGGTACTGGCAGAAGACGTACGCGCGGGACCGGAACGAGATGACGAGCAGGACGAAGAGCACGCCTGCGGCCCCAACGAGGGCCCAGCCCGCCGGTGACGACAGACCGAACAGATCTTTCATTTTGAGCTTGAGAAAACGATAGCACGCCCGCTGGGGAAAAACCCCTCCCGATGCACCGCGACGCCTACCGCGGCACGGCCAGGACCTCCCTCAGCACC
>JBBQNC010000212.1:0-6835 GCA_038329555.1 Thermoanaerobaculia bacterium | reverse complement strand
CGTGATGATCCGGGCGTTGGCCGTCCCCGTGCCGGTAGCGCTGTTCTGCGCCGCGTAGGCCCCGGTGCCGAGAGCGAGGCCCGCGAGGGCGAGGGCCAGGGTCGAGATCTTTTTCATGAAGCCCTTCTCCTTCAGAGTTTCTGTTTCGCTCGACCGCGGTCGAGCTGTGTCCCGAAGCCGGCCTCGTGAGTCAGGCTGTCCGTCCCTGACCGTTCCCTTTCGCATCAGGGGGCCGCTCTCGCGCGCCCCCTCAGCAACCGGACGTGGAGACGCTGACTCAGTTATAGGCAACCGTGACTTGGTAGGTGCCCGTGTAGCTGCCCGCGGCCTGGTTCACGCCCACGGAGAGCGTCGCGCCGACGGCGAGGGGCTGGCTGCCGCCCGCGCTCAAGGTGCCCGTGGGGCCGGGGCTGCTGACGAAACCGTTCACCGCCATGCTGTTCGCGCCGCTCGTGACCGTCACGACGCCGTTGGCGGGAAGGGTGATCGCGTAGGTCGCGCTCGCCTGGCCATTGATCGTGAACGCGCCGGCCGCGACGCCCGTCGCGCTGCCGAGGGACGCGCCGCCCGCGGAGGTGCGGACGCCTGCCGCGTCGACCGAGACGGTTCCGACCACGCCGCTCGGGACGACGTCGCCGAAGTTCAGCGCGGTGCCGGGGGTGATCGAGATGGCGGTGATGATCCGGGCATTCGCGGTTCCGGTGCCGGTGGCGCTGTTCTGCGCCGCGTAGGCCGAGGTTCCGACGGTGAGACCCACGAGGACGAGGGCGACGGTAGTGAGCTTTTTCATCTGCTTCTCCTTCTTTGCCATTCCGTGTTCTTTTTGTTGGCGGTTTCTCCCAGACTTTTCCCTGGGAGGTACCCGCCGTTGTCTCACTTCTGTGTCTCCGGTTTCGTGAGACATAAGAGCAACCGGTGTGCCCGAAAGTTTCGGCGCGTGCGGCGGGTGGCTCGACCCGCCGCAACCCACAGACCGGCTGGTACTTGGGTGCGGGCGTGGAGGCCCGCGGGAAGCGCGCGACCGCGGAGGTGGCCTGACGCGTGTGACAGGCGTTTGACACCAATTGGGCGTCGAGTGACAAATTCAGGATCACGAGAAGCGAGGTTTCGGATCCGTCCGACGGGCCTATGATGCGGACCATGCGCATCGAGAGAGCGGGTCAGAGCTTCGAGGTCCGGGAGGTCGGCACCGGTCCGACCGTGGTGCTCGTGCACGGTTATCCCCTCGACGGGGGGATGTGGTCGGGCGTGGCGCGGATCCTCGCGACACAGTTCCGAGTCATCAAGCCGGATCTCCCCGGCCGAGCGGAGAATCCCGTTCCGGCCGAAGGCTCGATCGACAGCTACGCGGATTTCCTGGAGTCGATTCTCCTGTCCTCCCCCGGACCGGCGGGGGTGGCGGGCTTCTCCATGGGAGGCTACGTGGCGCTCGCGCTGGCCCGACGGAGGCCCGAGACCCTGAAGGCGCTCGCCCTGGTGGACACCCGGGCCGGGGTGGACGACGAGGCCGGCCGGGCGAAGCGGGAAGAGGCGATCGCCGCGGTTCGGGCGACCGGTCCCCAGGCGGCCGTCGACGCGATGCTTCCGAAGCTCCTGTCGCCCGAGGCCCTGGGCCGCAAGGATCTGGTCGAGCGCGTGCGCCGCACGATCCTCCGCCAGACCCCTGAGACCCTCGTTTCGGACCTCGCGGCGATGCGGGACCGATCGGACTCGACGGATTTCCTGCGGGACATCGGGGTTCCTACCCTGGTCGTCGCCGGCGAGCTCGACGCGATCACCCCGCCGGCCCCGGCGCGGGAGATGGCGGCAGCGATTCCCGGCGGCCGCTACGTCGAAATTCCGGGTGCGGGGCACCTCTCCCCCGTCGAACGGCCCCGGGCGGTCGCCGCGGCGCTCTCGGAATTCTTCAAGGCGGCCCTTCCGGCTTGACGCGGGTGCGGGCGGAGCAGCGACCGGCTGTGGTAAACACGCTCGCGCGATGAAGCTCTTCTCTCGCGCCGCCTCCGATTCGGCGGGCCCTCTCCGCCTGCACGTGGGGTGCGGACAGGAAGCCATTTCCGGCTGGGTCAACATCGACAACAAGCCGCTCCCCGGCGTCGACCGGGTCCTCGACGTGACCGAGGGACTCCCCTTCGAGAACGTCCGGGCGATCTACGCCGAGCATTTCCTCGAGCACCTCCCGTTCGACCAGGGACTCGCCTTCCTGATCTCCTGCCGCGGGGTGCTGCGCGAGGACGGCGTGCTGCGGCTCTCGACTCCCAATCTCGACTGGGTTTACCTGACGCACTACCGCGTCGGCCAGTGGACGGACGACGAGCAGCCCCTTCTCGACTGTTTCCAGATGAACCGCGCGTTCCACGGATGGGGCCACCAGTTCCTCTACAACGCGCCGATGCTGGCGGCGACGCTTCGGGCGGCGGGATTCGCGACCATCCGCTTCCACCGATACGGGGAGAGCGGGCTCGCGGAGCTCGCCGGGCTCGAACGGCATCAGACGTGGGAGGACACGCCCGAGCTGCCGCACGTCATCGTGGCCGAAGCGGAGGGGCGCGCGGCTCCCCGGGCGCTCCCGGAGAAGTGGCTCGAGGAGTTCCGGGAGGCCGTTTCGACCCGCTGATCGGCGCGCCATGCTGACGGGACTCGGAATGGCCGTAGCGCAGGCCGCCATCGCGGCGGCGATCGCTCTCCTCGGCCGGAGTCTCGGCCGGCACTTCCGACCGCTCGAGCTCCTTTTCTTCGCGGCGCTGCCCGTGGCTTTCCTCTTTCCCGCGTATTCCGGGAGCCGGACGGTCGTCCCGGTCGATCACGTCATGCTGCTTCCTCCCTGGAGCGCCACCCGCTCCGCGGTCCGGCACAACCCCAACTTGAACGACATCGCGACGCAGATCGTCCCGTGGGCGAAGGCCGTCCGACAGTCCTGGAAGGAGGGATCGCTTCCCTGGCGCAATCGCTGGAACGGCGCGGGCACCTCGCTGGCCGCCAACCCGCAGACGGGCGCCTTCTCTCCTTTCCTCTTTCTCACGTTCCCGTTCCCGTTGTGGGCCGGCGTCGCGGTCGCCGCCGCGGCGAAGATGCTTCTCGCCTTCTGCGGGACGAGATTGTGGCTGACCGAGCTCGGAATGTCGCGGCCGTCCGCGATGGTGGGTGCGCTCGCCTTCGGGCTGTCGTTCTCCGTGGCGCCCTGGCTCCTCTTCCCGCTTTCCTCGGTCCTGGTGCTGTGGCCGTGGGCCCTCTTCGCGATCGAGCGCCTGCGGGACGACGCGGGAAGGGGCCGCGCCGGAGCGCTGCTCGTTGCGGTCCTCACCGCATGGGCTCTCGCGGGTCATCCGGAGACGGCGGCGCTCGGAGCGATGTTCGGGGCGCTCTGGCTCGGCGCCCGCGCGATCTCGGGGGACCTGCCGGACTGGCGGAGGCTCTTCGCGCGCGTCGCGCTGGCCGCCGTCGTAGCCGTCGGGCTCACCGCGTTCCTCCTCGCACCCCAGGCGCTGGCGATCGCCGCCTCGAACCGGATCCGTTTCGCCACCGCCTTCTGGAGCCGCCTTCCGCTGTCCTGGCGGCCACACGGCCCTCTCGCGCCCTGGGGGATCGCGACGCTTCTCTTTCCGAGAGTGTTCGGCGACGCCATGCAGTCGCCGCTGATCGAGGGGCGCATCGGGCCCTTTCCGGAAGTGGCGCTCTCGTACTTCGGAGCGGGAACGGCCCTCCTCGCGCTCATGATTCTGCGGCCGGGCTCCCGCCGCCGGCGGGCGGAGCTCGCTCTGCTCGCGCCGCTTCTGGCCGCTCTCGCCGTCGCGACGGGCGCCTGGCCCCTCTTCGAGTCGTTCTTCCATCTGCCGGTCGTCCGCTGAATGACGCCGGCGCGGTGCCTCATGTGGGTGGCTCTCTCCGGATCCGCCCTCGCCGCCTTCGAGCTCGACCGCCTTCGCTCCGATTCCGCCAAAAGGCCGCGCAGCTTTCTCGCCCCCGTCGCGGGAGCGGCCCTCCTGCTGGCGCTGACCGTCTGGGTGGAGAGACGCTTCGCGGGCCTCCACGCAGCCGCCGGGGGCGCGGCCTCGCAACACCGCGCCTTCGTCCTCGCGGCCGCGTCGATCGCCGGGATCGGAGCCATCTTCCTGGTCGCCCGATTCAGCGACCGGGTCCGGAGTGTCCTTCCCTGGCTGATCGGGGCCGTGATCGCGGCGGAGCTCCTGCACCAGAGCCGCCGGCTCTACGCCTTCGGGCCGCTGGCGCAGTTCTATCCCGAGACGCCGCTCATCGCGTTTCTTCGCCGGCAGCCGGCGCCGTTTCGCGTGGTCGGAGCGGGAGCGATGCTCTTTCCCAACACGAATGTCTTCGCGGGTCTCGAGGATGTCCGGACGCACGATCCCGTGGAAAGGCTCGATTACGTCGACGAGCTCGACCGGAGCGCCGGGTACCCGCCCCTCTATTACTTCAAGTCCATCTCGAATTTCGACGCTCCGATCCTCGATCGGCTGAACGTCCGTTTCCTCCTCCAGACCGCCGGAGATCCCCCGAGGTCGGTGAAATGGCGGCCGGTCTACTCGGGGATCGACGGCGTCGTTCTCGAGAATCGCGACGCGGTGCCGCGCATTTCGCCGTCAGCGTCGCCGGGCTCCCCCGCTGCCGCATGCCTTCGCGTGGCCGATTACGTGGAGCGCACCAACACCGTGGATTTCAGGGCCCAGGTGACCGGGACGGCACCGCTGGCGATCGTCGCGAGCTTCGTGCAGGACGGCGGATGGCGAGGAGAGCTCGACTCCGGCAGACGCCTGCCCCTCCGGCGCGAAGGCCTCCTGATCGGAATGGACCTTCCGCCCGGCAACCACCGAGTGAGGCTGCGATATACGCCCCCGGGAGCGCTCGCCGGAATGTCCGTGTCGACGGTCTCGGCGGCCGGTCTGCTGATTGCCACCTGGTTTCGCAGAGGGCGCAGGGAGACTCGCCCCGGCGAGTCGGAAGCCGGGAGACGAGAGATCCCGGTTGACGGAACGTCCTCACGGCGCGATCTCCCGCCTCGCGCGACTCCGCGCGCGTCGGCGTCATAATGCCGCCTCCATGACATCGCGTTGGAACGATCCGTCGTTTACGACGAACATGGAGAATCTGGTCTGGACCGCGTCGCCGACGATCCGGCGGTACCTGCACCGCCTGGTTTCGGGCCAGTCGGACTGCGACTGGCTGACCTGGGTGGAGTGGAAGCACCTGCCGCCGTCCGTGGACCGCGGGCTCGTGCTCGGCTGCGGCTCGGGATGGCTCGAGCGCGCGCTCGTCGCGAGGGGCCGCTTTCGCTCGATCACCGCGTGCGATTTCGCTCCGGGAACCGTCGATCGCGCGCGCCGGCTGGCCTCCGAGAACGGCATCGAATCGATCGACTACCGCGTTCTGGACCTCGAGCACGAGACGCTGGGAGGCCCCTACGGCGCCATCGTCGCTAACGACGTCCTTCACCACATCACGGACCTCGAAGGCGTCGCGGCGAGAATTCACGATGCGCTCGCCCCCGCAGGAAAGCTCGTCTTCAACGAGTACGTCGGCCCCAACCGGTTCCAGTACACATCCGAGCGGATCGATCTCATCAACCGATACTTCCGCCTGCTCCCGGACGAGCTCCGGCGGGTCGACCAGGGACGTCATCTTCTCTGGAGACGGGACCGCCAGCCCGCCGCGCAGGTCATTCGCGACGACCCCACGGAAGCCGTGAGGAGCGAGGACGTCCTGCCGGTATTCCGGGCGGCGTTCGACGTCGAAAAGGAATATCCCTACGGCGGCGGCCTCCTGAACCCCCTTCTCTTCGAAGTGATCACCAACTTCCGCGAGGACGACGCGGCGCACGTCCGGTTGCTCGAAGCGCTCTGCGCGGCGGAAGAAAGGCTCTCCGCGTCCGGTGGCCTCGACCCCGACTTCTATGTCTTCGTCGGGCGGCGGGCACCCGAGGCGTGATCGGCGCCTCTCCTCGGAAGGTGGCTAAACCCGCCCCTCACGGTCCGCGACTTGCATTCGTACGACCCGCCGAGGGGAAGTAAGAGAAAAGAGGAGAGCACATGCGCTTGGAAGGTGGCCGGGAAAGCAGCAACGTCGAGGATCGGCGCGGTTTTCCGATCGGGGGCCGGGGAGCCTCCCTCGGATGCGGCGGCCTGATCATCCTCCTGATCGTTTCGTGGCTGACGGGCATCAACCCGATGCAGCTGTTGAACATGGTTCAGCAGAGCCCCTCGGCGGCGCCCTCCGCCCAGACCGCACCGAGCGGGGCTCCGGGCCGGGCGCCGGGGCAGGCGCCGTCGGACCAGCTGGGAAAGTTCGCTTCCGTCGTGCTCGGCTCGACGGAGGACGTCTGGAAGGAGATCTTTCAGCGCAGCGGGAAGACCTATCATCCGCCGACCCTCGTGCTGTTCTCGGGAGCGGCCCGGTCCGCCTGCGGGATGGCCTCCATGGCATCGGGCCCCTTCTACTGTCAGCTCGACGGAAAGGTGTATCTCGACACGTCGTTCTTCCGGGAGCTCTCCGAGCGCTTCGGCGCGCCGGGCGACTTCGCGGACGCCTACGTCATCGCCCACGAGATAGGTCACCACGTCCAGGACGAGCTCGGCATCTTTGAACAGGTCGGCCGCTCTCGCGCCGACAAGCCGACCTCCGTCCGCATCGAGCTCCAGGCGGATTGCTACGCGGGAGTCTGGGGAAAACACGCGAGCAACCTGATCGAGCCCGGCGACTTCGAGGAGGGCCTCCGCGCGGCCTCGGCGCTCGGAGACGAACGCCAGCCGAAGATGGGACAGGGCGACCTGGCCCCCCAATACGTCACACACGGTTCCGCCCACGAGCGCCAGGCGGGGCGGCG
>JBBQNC010000211.1:0-6882 GCA_038329555.1 Thermoanaerobaculia bacterium | reverse complement strand
TTCCGCCGCGATCGCCAGCCACCCGCACCACGGGTCCCGGAAAGAGAGTCCCGTCTTCACTTTTTCCCGCGAGACGCCGGCGGAACGAGAAAACTGACCGAGACCGATTCCTCGAAGCGGCCTCGACTTGACGAGCCATATGGTGTGGCGAACGTTCTGTAACCGGATCCACGTCGAGTCCCTGGCGGCCAGAACATCGTCTCCGGATATAGGCGTCGTCCGCATCATCGTCCAACGCTCCGTCATGGCAGCGCGGATCACCCGGCCCGGTGGCGAGAGCATCAGGAATCCCAGCATCGCTGCCGCGAGGATCGCCGCGACCCGAACGACGGGCCGCCTTCTCGCCCCGACCGCGTGCACCGCGATCGTCACACCGAGAACGACGGCGAAATCGCCATAGGCCCCCCACGAAACGGTCGCGAGCAGAGCCAGTGCCGGCAGCAGGAGCGCCGCCATCCCGAAGAGCGCCACGGGCGCGCGCTTCGCCTTCGTGCCGATCGAAAGGGCGAGCCGGAGGGCGAGAATCCAGGCCAGATATCCGCCGAGCCAGGCCGGCTCCAGAAAGATCGACGTGGGCCGGACAAACCCGCCGCCCCGGTAGGTTCCCCCGATCCGGGTGAGCCGCAGCGGTTCCCTCTGGTTCGCTAGGAGATGAACACCTCCTCCCGGCCAGCCGCGGGGAATCGCGAAGATCTGGTAGATCGCGAAGAGAGCAACGAGAATCGCCATGACCGTTTGGGCCGTCACGATCTTTTCGAGGGTACTCCTCGAGAACGGGAGGGAGCGCGCGGCGAAGAAGAAGAGCGTCACGAGGAGCCAGTGCGCATACGTGCGCGCGAAGCCCTCCGGGGAGAAGTTGTCGCTGCGAGGCCCCAGCAGGGCCAGCAGCGGCACGGCCGCCGCAGCGCCGATGAACCAGAATTCCGCGTTCCGCTTCCACTTCGGCCGCGCCGCCAGAGTGAGAAGGACGAAGGCGGCCGCAGAGATCGTCGCGAGGTCGACATCCCGGTTTGCGACGCGCGCCACGGGAAAGGCGAAGAGCGGCAGGGCGATTCCCACGAGCGCGAAGGCGAACACCCGGAACTGAAGGATCGCTTTTCGCGCGGTTCCCTCCGACGTCGTCCCGTCGTCGTCCGGGAGTGTCACCTCGCGAGTATAGATTCGCCGGCGGACCTCGCGGAGTCAGCGCACGCTGGAAGGTTCGACCGCACCGCGCACGATTCGTCCGCCCTTCATGACGAACAGCACCCGTTCGGTGACATGGATGTCCGTCGTCGGATCGCCAGGCACGGCGACGACGTCGGCCTCCTTGCCTTTCTCGATCGTGCCGACCTGGCCGCCGAGCCCGAGCAGGTCGGCCGCGGCCGCGGTCGTTCGGAGCGCCGCTGCGGGGCTCATCCCGAGGCTCACCATGAGTCCGAACTCTTTCGCCGACAGCCCGTGCGGAGAGACTCCGGCGTCCGTGCCGAACGCGATGCGGACTCCGTCGCGGAGGGCACGGCGAAACGTCTCGGAGCGGGCCGCGAGCGCCGCGCGTCCCTTGACGGCGATTTCGGGTGGAAGCTTGTCCGCCTTGCCCCCGATCCATTCTCCGGCGAGGAGCGTCGGTACCAGGTAAGTCCCCTTCGCCTTCATGAGCAGCAGGGTCTCGTCCGTCAGGAAGGACCCGTGCTCGATCGAGTCGATCCCGGCCCGGACCGCCGAGCGGGCCGCGAGGTCCCCGTGCGCGTGCGCGGCCGTCTTCCGCCCGAGGCGGTGCGCCTCGTCGACGATCGCGGCGAGCTCGGCGTCCGTGAGCTGCGGCGCTCCGACGTCATCGCCGAGCGAGAGAACTCCGCCGGAGGCGCAGACCTTGATGACGTCCGCACCGTACTTCACCTGCCGGCGCACGGCCTCGCGGGCCTCGTCCGCGCCGTGGAGGATGCCGTGATCGAGCCCGCCTTCCGGTCCGAAGGTCTCCGGCGGAAAGCCGGTGTTGTCGCAGTGCCCGCCCGTCGCGCCGAGCGCATAGCGCGAGACGAGCATCCGCGGGCCCTCGATCCACCCCTTCTGGATCGCGTTCCGCAGTCCGACGTCCTCGTCTTTCTCGGCGCCGACGTTGCGAACCGTCGTGAAGCCCGACGCGAGTGTCTTCTTTGCGTACGTCGAGGCGAGGAGCGTCTGCTCGGGCACCGACCGGCGAAGACCCGCATAGAGGTCCGCGAGCCAGTTGTCCGAAGCCTCCCCGGTCAGGTGCGTGTGCGCGTCGATGAAGCCGGGCAGAAGCGTCGCGTCTCCGAGGTCGACGACGGTCGCGCCGGCGGGGACGGCGAGTCCGGAGCCCGCCTCGCGGATCTTCGACCCTTCGACGACGACCACGGCGTTCTCGATCATCCGGTCCGAGCGCCCGTCGAAGAGCCGCTTCGCGCGGAGGACCGTGACCGTCGGTGCCGGAGCCGCGGTGGAGGGGGCCGGCGGGGCGGGCGGGGCCGCCGGCGGAGTCTGGGCCGCGGCGACTGCGACGGCGAGAAAGAGCGGGATCGCGAAAGACAATGCACGGGTCACGGAAACCTCCATTCGGAGCCGGTTCAGGCGTTCGGGTCGACTGCGGCCGCGCCGCGGCGGGCGAAATAGATGAGCGCCCCGACGACCAGGGCGATCGCGCCCGCGAAGAGCTGCGCTCGCGTCGCCTGCGAGAGAAATCCCAGGCACATCAGAAGAGCGAGGATCGGAATGAGAGGCCCGCCCGGGAGCCGGAAGCTGCGCGCCGTCGCCGGCATCTTCCTCCGCAGGACGGGAACGGCCGCGGCCGTCCCGATGTAGGTCGCAAGGCGGGCGATCACCGACAGCTCCACCAGCTGCCGGAACGTCCCCGAGAGAGCGAGCGGCAGCGCGATGGCCGTCTGGGTGAGGATCGCCACCCATGGCGTATGGAAGCGGGGATGGACGCTCGCGAGCACGCGCGGCAGGCGACCCGTCTGCGCCAGGGCGTAGAGGTAACGGGGTCCGGCGAGAATCGTGTTGTTGTTCGTTCCGAGCACGGAGAGGGCCGCGCCGACCGTGAGGATCAGGCCACCTGCCGGTCCCAGGATCCCGCGCGCGGCGTCCGCGAGGGGAGTCTCCGACGCCCCCAGGTCCGGAATGAGCCCGATCGCCACGAGCTGCACGAGCGTGTAGATCGCCGTGACGATGGCGATCTGCGTGATCAGCGCGAAGGGGACGTCGCGCCGCGGGTTCTTGAACTCGCCCGCCGGCGCGGCCGTGTTCTCGAAGCCGGAGTAGGCGAACAGGACGACGAGCGCCGCCCCGCCGAGGCTCTTCGCATCCGGAATGGGCACGGGGAAGAGGCGATCCCACGAAACGTAGAAGATCCCGACCGTGACGAGGAGGACCAGGGGCAGGATCTTTCCCCAGGTCAGAATCACGGCGGTCCGGGCGCCTGACCGGATGCCGACGATGTTGATCACGGTCAGGATCAGGACGGGCACGACGATCATCAGCGCCCGGCCGGGGCCGCTCTTCGCCCCGTCCCACAGGAACGACACGACCCGGGCGAAACCGACGGAGAGCCCTGCGACCGACGTGATCCGGGCTACCCAGGTCATCCAGCCGACCTCGAAACCGACGAAGTCTCCGAAGGCGGCGCGCGTGTAGACGAAGCCGCTGCCGGGAATATCGAAGAGGCTGCCCGCCTCCGCGAAGCACAGCACGAGGAGGAGGACGGCCACGCCGGCGGCGAGGATCGCCCAGACGCTCGCCGCGCCGAGGAGCTCGGCCGCCTCCTTGGGGTTCGAAAGGTAGACGCCGCTCCCGATGACGTCGTTCAACGCGAGCGCGACGATTCCCCAGCGCGAGACAGCGCGCAGGAGGCCGGTCTTTGGGTCCGTCGTCGCCGTCGAGCTCAGGATGCGGCATTCTGGACCGAAAGCCGGTCCGAGTCGAGAGACAGTACGCGGCGAATCGCGAGGACCGATCGTCCGGTCAGACGAGGGCCCGGTCGAACGCCCGCCACGCTTCCTTCGCGTCGAAACCGGTTGCCGCGAGACACCGCGCGGGGATCCCCGCGTAACGGCGCTGTGCCGCCGGGAATTCGACGGGCTCGACCGCCACCGCGAGAGAGCCGACCGCCGCGAGCGCCGGCGGAAGATCCCAGACGGGAAATCCGCCGCGGCCGCGTCGCCAGCGAGAGCGGGCGAGCCATCGACGCGAGCCGAGCGCGAGATGCGCGCCCGCCCCGCCCGCCGAGCGGATGCGTTCGAGACGTTCGGCGTCGCAGCGAAGGCGGCGCACGACGTCGAGCGGGAAGACGACGAGGCGCCGCCACGACGCCGCGAAGACCCGACGAGCGGAGGACCGGTCGTGCGCAAAGTTGAACTCGTGCGGCCAGACCGGCGGGAAGAGCCCGCGTGAGGAAAGGTTTCCCCCGACGACGGCGAGGGAGACTCGCTCGGGCAGAGTCGGATCCGTGCCGATCGCCCGCGCGAGGTTGGACAGAGGCCCGAGCGCCACGACCGCGCAACCGTCGGGAAGGCGCGCCAGAGCGTGGCCCGCGCCCGCCCCGTCCCCCGGTCGATCCGCGCCGGCGACGATGCGGACCTCGACTTCGGAGGCCTCCGCGATCCGGGCGGCGCAGGAGGCCGCCTCGGTGGCCCGGGCGTTGCCGGTCACCGTCGAGACGCCGAGCAGCTCGATCGCTCCCGTTCGAGCGGCGCCGAAGAGAGCGGCGAGGGCGAAGCCGTCGTCGACGTCCCCGCGGGGCGAGCCGAGCGCCACGTCCGTGTCCACCCAGACGCGCCGAGCGCCGCCCGCGCCGCCGGGCTCTACCATCTCTTCACCTCAGCGGGGAACGAAGAAGAACGTGACCGCGCAGATCAGGTAGAGGGCAAGAAGCTGCACGCCCTCCAGCCAGTCGGTCTCGCCGTCCAGCGAGACGTAGGCGAAGATCGCGCAAGAGGAGAGGAGCGCAACGAGCTCCATCGGCCGGAAGATGAGCGTCATCGGGTGCAGGAGGAGGCTCGCGAGCACGAGACAGGGGGCGACGAATACCGCGACCTGGATCGACGAGTTCGCCGCGATCGAGAACGACAGCTCCATGCGGCCGTGGCGCGCGAACTCGACGGCGCTGTAGTACTCGGCGATGTTCCCGACGATCGGGATCACGATGAGCCCGACGAAGAACGGCGAGAGCCCGATGGAGCGGGACACGGGCTCGACGGCGCCGACCAGAAGCTCGCTCGCGCCGGCCGTTCCGACGACGGCGGCCGCCAGCACGCCGAACGCCCGGCCGAGTCCCCAGGAGGACCGATGCACCGACTCCGCCCGCGGGGACGGGGCACCGGCGCCCGACGCGCGCCGGCCGGCGCGGGAGAAGTGCGAATAGCCGATGTAGGCGCCATACGTCACGAGAAGAAGC
Organism: Thermoanaerobaculia bacterium; assembly: GCA_038329555.1. Lineage (GTDB taxonomy): Bacteria > Acidobacteriota > Thermoanaerobaculia > UBA5066 > Gp7-AA6 > JALYUA01. The sequence continues at coordinate 1,490 of JBBQNC010000211.1, read as the reverse complement.
ACCGCGATCCCGACGGAGACCTCTTCCTGAAGAAACGGGCTCCGCTCGGCCTGCGCGAAGACCGCGGGCAGCGCCATCGCCGAGACCGCGAGGATCATCATCGTCGCGGTGCGGCGCACGGACTCCAGATGAAACCTCTGCGTGCCGTGCCGTAGACCGCCCACGACGGCGGCCAGTCCGAGACCGAGAAGCGTGTTCGAGAGAATGGACCCGACCAGGGACGCCTTCACGAGATCGGGCAGGCCCTCCTTCAGGGCGAAGAGCGTGATGATGAGCTCCGCGGCGTTCCCAAACGTGGCGTTGACGAGCCCGCCGAGCCCCTCGCCCAGATGCGCGGCCACGTGCTCCGTAGCGACCTTGATGAGCAGGGCGAGCGGAACGAGCGCGAGCGCCGCACCGGTAAAGACCGCCCATTCGGGCCCGCCGCCGCGGCGGGCGAACCAGGCGGCGGGAATCCCGAGGAGAAGCAGACCGGTCCAGCGCGCCATCCGTGGATGATAGGCGAGCGCTGGTGACAGGTGACAGGTGACGGCAGCCCTGCTGTCACCCGTCACCCGACACCCGTCACCCGTCACCCGTCACCCGTCACCCGGTCATATACTCCGCCGCCTCATGTTGCGCGCCGGGATCGTCGGGCTGCCGAACGTCGGAAAATCAACACTCTTCAACGCCCTCACGCGCACCCGCAAGGCGGAGGCCGCGAACTATCCCTTCTGCACGATCGAGCCGAACGTCGGCGTGGTCTCCGTTCCGGACGCGCGGCTCGAGCCGCTCGCGAAGATCGCGAAGACGTCGAAGCTCGTGCCGGCGGCGATCGAGTTCGTGGACATCGCCGGACTCGTGCGCGGCGCGTCGCAGGGCGAGGGGCTCGGAAATAAGTTCCTCCAGCACATCCGGGAAGTCGACGCGATCGTCCAGGTCGTCCGCTGCTTCGAGGACCGGGACATCGTGCACGTCTCCGGCGCCCTGGATCCCCTCTCCGACATCGACACGGTGACCACGGAGCTGGTGCTCGCCGACATCGAGACGGTGACGAAGGCGCGGGACAAGGCGGAAAGGATCGCGCGCGGCGGCGACAAGGAGGCGCGGGCGACCGTCGCCGCCGCCGACAGGCTGCTCCCCCACTTGAACACCGGAAAACCCGCGATCACCCTGACCCTCGAGGGCGACGAAGCGGCGGCGGCGGCGCGGCTCTTCCTCCTGACCTCCAAGCCGACGCTCTTCGTCGCGAACGTGGCCGAGAGCGACCTGGCGAGGGCCGAAGCCCTGCCCCACGTCGTCGCCGTCCGCCGCTACGCGGAGACCCACCTCGGCGCCGAGGCGGTCGTGGTCTCGGCGCGGATCGAGGCCGAGCTCGCCGAGCTGCCGGAAGAGGACGCCCGCGAGTACCTCGCGGGCCTAGGCGTCGCGGAGTCCGGCGTGGGCTCCCTGATCCGCGCCGCCTACCACCTCCTCGGCCTCCGAACGTACTTCACGGCGGGCGAAAAAGA
>JBBQNC010000210.1:0-6906 GCA_038329555.1 Thermoanaerobaculia bacterium | reverse complement strand
CCTGGCGCATCACCTGATATCGAGCTGGACGAGCCTGGTCGCGGTCGACGTCACCGCGACGGTCGCCCGCGGCACGGCCTGCGAGCCGCGCCCCATCCCCGTGAATCTTCCGGCCGGCTGGGACTACGACGCGGTGTTCGGGGAGATGCCGGCGACGGCGACGCCCGCGCGGCTGCTCTTTCTGGCCGCCCTCGGGCTGGCCGGGCTGGCGTGTATCCTCGGCATCCGTCGGGGCGGGGACGGACTGTGAAGGCCGGCCGGAGGCGGCTCCTGCCCGTCCTTCTGCTCTGCGCGAGCGGCCTGCTCTTCGGGAAGGGAGCGTGGATCCACGCGAAGGCGGGCCTCGCCCAGGTGCTTCTTCATCGCGCATGGGCCCGGACGCTCTCCGGGGAACGCCACGTCAAGCCGTGGCCCTGGGCGGACACCTGGCCGGTCGCGCGCCTCCGGATCTCTTCCGAAGGCCGGGACTTCATCGTGCTGGCGGGAGGCACGGGCCGGACGCTCGCCTTCGGCCCGGGACATCTGGATGGCAGCGCGCGGCCGGGGGGTCGCGGCAACTGCGTGGTGTCGGCGCACCGGGACACGCAGTTCGCGTGCCTCCGGCGCCTCTCCCGCGGAGACTCGCTCGTCGTCGAGACCGCCGACGGCCGGAGCCGGGCCTACCGCGTGGACGAGCTCGCCGTCGTCGACCGGAGGAGTCCCGCCATCCGGGCTCATGCGGAGACCTCCGTCCTCACGCTCGTCACGTGCTACCCGTTCGAGGCGATCGCGCCGGGCGGCCCGCTCCGCTACGTCGTTCGCGCGAGCGCCTCTCCGTAAATCACTGCACCACGGGCGTTTCCTGGCTCCCGGACAGCAGGGTCGGGGATCGGGGTCTCGACGCGCTTGATATAACGGAGTCGGGCGTCTTAAACGGGGAGGCCTCATGAGCACTGTCGAAGCCATCTCGCCGCGGGCGATCCGCGCACGGACGATCCGAAAGGACCTGTCCGGAGACGAGCTCCGCGCGCTCGCCTCGAGCGGCGAGAAGACCACCGAGTACGGGTCGGCGGTGTATTTCACCCGGGTCAAGAACCGGTCGGCGAAGAACACCTACATCGTGGCGGACGGCGTCCAGGTCGGTGTGATGCAGCAGCCGATCGAGAAGGCGAAGGCCGAAGAGGCCGTCCGCAAGGTGCAGGAAGCCCTCCTCGGCATGGACCTGGTCCAGGTCGATCGCCGGATGGGAGAGCACCCCGAAGCGACACTTCGGTGCCGGCTCTACGTGCCCGTCGAGTACGCGCGCATCGCGTACATGTGGCACAACATGCTCATTCCGTCCGACTCGTCGCAGAAGCCCGATTTCGTCTCGGTCTACGTCCCCGACTGGCCGGAACGTCTCATCTTCTGCGACGTCGACCAGGGCTACACGTACATCCTCGGGAGCGACTACCCGGGCGAGGCGAAGAAGTCGATGCTGCGCCAGGCCATGTACTGGATCAAGCGGCGGGGCGGCCTCGGCCTGCACGCGGGGTCGAAGATCCTCCGGGTCAACGGCCCCGACGGGCGCCTCCGCGACGTCGGATTTCTCCTGTTCGGGCTCTCCGGCACCGGAAAGACGACGTTGACGCTGCACGACCACGGCCTTCAGCCTCCCGAGGCGGCCATCATCAAGCAGGACGACGTGGTCCTGCTCGCCCGCGACGGCCGCGCATTCGGGACCGAGGACGGCTTTTACATCAAGACGGAGGGCCTCGAGCCGTCGCAGGCGGTCCTCTGGGGCGCCGCGACGCATCCGAGCGCGACGTACGAGAACATCAAGGTCGACGAAACCGGTCGCGTGGATTTCCTCGACACGTCCCTGACCTCGAACGGACGCGGCGTAGTCCTCCGGAAGTTCATCCGCGGCACCGGCGCGGGGATCGACCTCCCGAAGGCGAACAAGATCGTGTTCATCACGCGCCGCAACGACATCGTTCCCGTTTGCGCGCGTCTCACCCCCGAGCAGGCGGCCGCCTATTTCATGCTCGGTGAGTCGATCGAGACATCGGCCGGCGATCCCACGAAGGCGGGACAGGCGAAGCGCGAGGTCGGCACGAACCCGTTCATCGTGGGTCCGGAGGCCGAGGAGGGCAACCGCCTGCTCTCGATCCTTCGCGAGATCCCGGACATGCAGGCGTACATCCTGAACACGGGGTCCGTTGGCGCGCGGCAGGGATCCGCCGGCGAGAAGATCTCGATCCGCGCTTCGACGGAGATCATGAAGCAGATTGCGAAGGAAGGGATCGCCTGGGAGACGGATCCCGACTGGGGCTACGAGGTCCCGACCCACGTCCCCGGCCTGGACCTCGCCCGATACACCCCGGGCTCCTACTACTCCGACTCGGAGTATTCCGCCCTCGTTCGCAAGCTTCGGGAGGAGCGCCGCGAGTGGCTCTCGAAGTTCCCGGGCCTCGATGCGGCAATCCCGAACGCGATCGAGGGATAAGAGTGGTCGAGGTCGAAGGACTGCAGGACGTCGTCGCCGCGGACTCGTCGATCTGCTACATCGACGGCGATCGGGGCATCCTCTCCTACCGCGGCATCGACATCCACGAGCTCGCGGAGAAGTCGAGCTTCGAGGAAGTCTGCTACCTCCTCTGGGAGGGCCGCCTGCCGCGGCGGGACGAGCTGTCCCGGCTCCGCGCCGAAGTCGGCCGGGAGCGGGCCGTGCCCGCGGAGACCCTCGATCTTCTGAGGCGGTGGGGCCGCCGCGCGACTCCCATGGACGCGCTGCGCACCGCGGTCTCCGCGTTGTCCGCCACGGATCCCGACGCGAACGCCATGACGCCCGAGGCGAACCGTCGCAAGGCCATGCGCCTGACGGGACAGATCGCGACGATCGTCGCCGCATACCACCGTCTCCGGGAAGGCAAGGAGCCCGTCGCGCCCGACCCGGGCCGCGGGCACGCCGAGGACTTCCTGCGGATGTTGAACGGCGAGACCGCGCGGTCGGCGGCCGTCCGCGCGCTCGACGTGGCTCTCGTCCTCCACGCGGACCACGAGCTGAACGCGTCGACGTTCGCGGCGCGCGTGACGGCGGCGACGCTCTCCGACATCCACTCCGCGATCACCTCGGCGATCGGGGCGCTCAAGGGGCCCCTTCACGGCGGCGCGAACGAGGCCGTCATCAAGATGCTTCGTGAGATCGGCTCGCTCGACCGGGTGGACGACGACATCCGGGGCCGCCTGGCGCGCAAGGAAAAGATCATGGGCTTCGGCCACCGCGTCTACACGACCGAAGACCCGCGAGCCACGCATCTGCGGGCGATGTCCGAGGAAGTCGCCCGGAGCGCCGGCGACACGTCCCTGTACGACATGTCGAGCCGCATCGAACACCTGATCCGGGCCGAGAAGAAGCTCAACGCGAACGTCGATTTCTACTCGGCGTCGGTCTACGCGATGCTGGGAATCCCCGCGGACCTGTTCACACCCATCTTCGCGGTCTCCCGCATCGCCGGCTGGACGGCCCACGTCCTGGAGCAATACGCGCACAACCGCCTGATCCGGCCGCGTGCGGACTACACGGGGCCGGCGTACCCGCAGCCGTACGTCCCGGTGGAGCAGCGTTAACGTTCGCCGCGATCTTCCGGGAGTCCCTCGTCCGACGGATCCCGAAACAGGAGTGGCGACGATGAACGCGGAGATCAGGACCTGACGCCGCTGGTCGTTTTCCTGAGAGGGGTCAACGTCGGTGGGAACAAGAAGTTCTCGCCGGCCGCGCTCGCGCGGGACCTGACGGATTTCGGCCTCGTCAACGTCGGAGCGGCCGGGACCTTCGTCGCGCGTCGGGCGCCGAGCGCCGCGGCTCTGCGGGCGGAGCTCTCCCGCCGGCTGCCGTTCGAGGCCGATGCGATGATCTGCACGGGAAAGGAGATCCTGGCGCTCGCCGGCAGCGACCCGTTCCCCGCGCGTTCCCCTGGTGGGAAGGACGTCCGAGAGATGGTCACGGTGCTGGCGACGAAGCCGAAGACGGTCCCGAGCCTGCCGATCCGCCGCCCCGCGGGGGCCGGCTGGCAGGTCGAGCTCTTCCGCGTCGACGGGCGATTCGCGCTGACGCTCTGGCGTCCCGTCCCGGGCAGGCTCCTCTACATGGACCCGGAAAAGGACCTCGGCGTGAGCGGGACGACCCGGAGCTGGACGACGATCCAGAAGATCTGCGGGATCCTCGGCGGATGACGACCCTCCGGCCGCTCGACCGCGACGACTGGGATGCGGTCCGCCGGATCTACCTCGAGGGGATCGCCACCGGGCAGGCGACCTTCGAAACGGAGGCGCCCGACCGGGATCGCTTCGACGCCGGCCATCGGAGGGAGTGCCGTGTCGCGGCGATCGAGGGCGGGGTTCTCGTCGGATGGGCGGCGCTCTCTCCGGTCTCGTCTCGAAGGGCCTACGAGGGGGTTGCGGAAGTCAGCGTCTACGTGGCGGCGCAGGCGCGCGGCCGGGGAGTCGGGGAAGCGCTGCTCCGGGCGCTCGTCGAGGCGTCCGAGGAAGCGGGCGTGTGGACCCTCCAGGCGAGCGTCTTTCCGGAGAACGCCGCGTCGGTGGCGCTCCACGAGAGCATCGGGTTCCGCAGGGTGGGAACGCGCGAGCGGATCGCGCGACACCACGGCGTCTGGCGGGACACGCTGATCCTCGAGCGGAGGAGCTCCCGGGCCGGGACGGGATGAACGGACACGGCGCGAACGGGAAAGGACGGGGCTCGTCCTACAGCCGGGTCTTCCTCGTCCTGGGCTGGGTGGTCGTCGGCGCGGTCGTCCTTCGGCTCGCGCGCGCCGGATACGCAGCCCTCGCCGTGATGTCCGTGATCCCAGGACCGTCGCCGTTCGCCGGTCCCCGCGTCCGCGTCCTCCTCCTGTTCACGCTCGCGCTCGGACTCGTCGTCGTCGCCGTCGCCGTCGGCGTGATCCGGCGGCGGCCGGCGGCGCGCGCCGCCGCGATCGCGCTCCTCGCCGCGGGGGCGGCATCCGGGCTCGGGATCGCCCTCTTCCAGCTCTCCTCGCTCATGCGCGGCGTCGACCGATCTCCCGAGGCGGCGGAGATCGGCTACGGCGCCGTGCTCTCGCAATGGCGGATCGCCTCCGTCATCGTGGGGCTCGTGGCGGCGGTCTTCTGCGGGGCCGCCCTCCGGCGTTTCGCCTCCGAAGACATGCGCCGGGAGTTCGCGGGGCCCCGCGGACCGGGATCCGATGACATTTCACGAAGCGCCGGCCGTTCGGACCGCGTAATTCGGGTCGTGCGGGCTCCGTCCAATAACCGGGGAAGCGGTCCGTCGGCCGGCAGCGAACTCGCAGGAGCGGAGCGGGCATGGAGATACCTAGGCGTCGTCTGGGACGCAGCGACCTCGAGATCACGACGGTCGGGTTCGGAGCGTGGGCGATCGGCGGCGGCGGCTGGTCGTTCGGATGGGGCGCCCAGGACGACCGGATCTCGCTCGCCGCCATGCGCCATGCGGTCGAGCGGGGCGTCAACTGGATCGACACGGCCGCCGTTTACGGCCTCGGGCACTCCGAGGAGCTCGTGGGACGGCTGCTTCGATCGCTTCCACCGGCCGGCCGCCCGATGGTCTTCACCAAGTGCGGGCTCGTCTGGGACGATCGGAATCCCATGAAGCCTCCCGAGCGCAATCTGCGGCCCGAATCGATCCGGCGCGAATGCGACGGATCGCTGGCGCGGCTCGGAGTCGAGCGGATCGACCTGTATCAGTGCCACTGGCCCGACGAGACCGGGACACCCGTGGAGGAATCGTGGGACGCCATGACCCGCCTCGTCGAAGAGGGGAAGGTGCGGGCCATCGGGGTCTCGAACTTCGACGTTCGGCTCCTGGAGCGGTGCGAGCGCCGCCGCCACGTCGATTCCCTGCAACCGCCCTTCTCGTTGATCCGCCGGGACGCCGCCGGCTCGCAGATTCCCTGGTGCCTCGAGCACGAAACCGGCGCCATCGCGTACAGCCCGATGCAGTCGGGCCTCCTGACGGACCGCTTCGACGCCCGGCGCGTCGAGGCGATGCCGGCGGACGACTGGCGCCGGGGCGCCGCCGAGTTTCAGCCGCCGAACCTCCAGAGGAACCTCGCTCTCCGCGATGCCCTCGTTCCGATCGCCGCCCGACACGACACGACGACGGGTGCCGTCGCCGTCGCATGGGTTCTCGCGTGGCCCGGCGTCACGGGCGCCATCGTCGGCGCCCGCTCCCCCGAACAGGTCGACGGCTGGATCCGCGCCGCCCGCCTGAAGCTGAGGGACCGCGACCTGGCCGAGATCGCGCAAGCGATCGAAACAACGGGAGCGGGCACCGGCCCGGTGCACCCCGAATCCCGGCTCCCGGAACCATCCGTCGGCTCGCACCGGAATTAGCCTTCGGACCTCATCGCTCGCCGAGACCTCCCATCCGCCGACGTCATTCTCCCAGGTACGCCTCCTTGACCTTCGGGTTCGCGGCGACGTCGGCCGTGCTTCCCTCGAGCGACACGGTGCCGGTCTCGAGGACGTAGGCCCGGTTCGAGTGTTTGAGCGCCGCGTTGGCGTTCTGCTCGACCAGCAGCACCGGGGTCCCCTGGCGGTGGATCTCCTCGATGGCCTCGAAGATCGTGTGGACGAGAAGCGGCGCGAGACCGAGCGACGGCTCGTCCAAGAGGAGCACCTTCGGTTTGGACATGAGGGCCCGGCCGATGGCGAGCATCTGCTGCTCGCCTCCCGAGAGGGTGCCCGCGGTCTGCCGGATCCGCTCCTTCAGTCGCGGAAAGACCTGAAAGACGCGTTCCAGGTCCGCGGCGACGCCGCGGTCGCGACGCGCATAGGCGCCCATCTCGAGGTTCTCGTCGACGGAAAGGTTCGCGAAGATCGCGCGCCCCTCGGGGACCAGCACGAGGCCTTCGCGTACGAGCTGGA
>JBBQNC010000209.1:0-6906 GCA_038329555.1 Thermoanaerobaculia bacterium | reverse complement strand
GCGATCGCCGCCTGCGCCTCGGATTCGGTGCCGATCCGTCCGAGATGGAGCAAGCCGGCGACGACGTCGGCCACCTGCACGCCCGTGTCGTCCAGGTAGTTCTGCACCTCGACCTCGCCCCCCAGGTACCGCAGCGTTCGGACGAGGACGTCCCCCAGGACGGCGTTGCGGAGGTGGCCGATGTGGGCCGCCTTGTTCGGATTGATGTTGGTGTGCTCGACAACCGTCTTACCGGGCCGGGGAGACGGCGCGACGGGCGTTTCGGCGAGAACGCGCGCGAACGCCTCGCGATCGAGCGACGCGTTCAGATACCCGGCGCCTTCGACGCGGACGGCGGCCACGCCGGCGGGCAGCATCACGGCGGCCGCGACGTCGGCGGCGATCGCGCGCGGCGCCTTCTTCAGAGACTTCGCGAGATCGAACGCGACCGGCGACGCGAGATCGCCGAGCGACACCTTCGGAGGACGCTCGAGCACGACGCGTTCGAGCGAGACTCCGTAGAGGCTTCGGATCGCGTCCTCGAGCGCTCGTGCGAGCGATGCCCGCAGCGCCTCGAGCGTCGGAGACTCCTGCATGGGCGGAGCAGTATACGGGGAGCGTCGAACGCTTCGTTCGTCTAAGATCTTCGGGTGAGCGAATCCGTCGTCCGTTCCATCACGATCGAAGCGAGCGCCGCGGACGCGTTCGACGCCTTCACGCGCGTGTCGGACCTCCTCTCGTGGTGGTGCGAGGGCGCGCTCGTCGGCCTTCGGCCGGGGGGCAACTGGGCGATCGGCTTCACCGATCAGCGGGGGCGGACGGAGGCGACCGTCCTCGGCAAGATCGCCGAGCTCGAGATAGGCCGCCGGCTCGTCGTGCGGAACATCTCCTACGAGCCCGCGGCGGGCGAGCCGCTCGAGGGACTCGGCATGATGCTCGAGTTCGCGGCGGTCGAGTCCGGTTGCCTCGTCACCGTCCGGTTCGACGTTCCCGACGCTGGACCCGCCTACGACCGCTACCGGGGGGAGGTCGGCTCGGGCTGGGAGTCGAGCCTCCAGGATCTGAAGGCGTACCTCGAGGGACCCAGGAAGCGGCGGATCCTGATCGAAGCCGGACTGCCCGAAAATTGATCGGTACAATGCCCCTCGTGGCTCCCGATCCCGCGGTCTGCGGTTCCTGCGAGGGCTCCGGCTGGATCCTCGAGAACGTCGACGGCCGCAAGCTCGCGCGATCCTGCGCCTGCCGCGACGGGAAGCTGCGCTCCGAGCGCCTCGCCGCCGCCGAGATCCCCGAGCGCTACCGCGTTTGCAACTTCTCCAACTTTTCCGACACGAACGCCTCGTTGAAGAAAGCGAAGAACGTCGCGCGGGAGTTCGTCGACACGTATCCGGCCGTCGACGCCGGGCTGCTCCTTCTCGGCCCCTCGGGGAGGGGCAAGACGCACCTCGCCTGCGCGATCCTCTCCGAGCTCGTCGCCAGCAAGGGCGTTCCCGGGCTGTACGGCGACTTCTCCGACCTGTTGATGAAGATCCAGACGAGCTTCCGGCCCGACGCGGACCTCTCGAAGGAATCCATCCTCCAGCCCTACGCCGAAGTGGAGCTGCTCGTCTTGGACGAGCTCGGCGCGTCGAAGCCGCACCCGTGGGTCCTGGACGTGCTCTACAACCTGCTCAACACGCGCTACAACCGGAAGAAGATCACGATCATGACGTCGAACTTCGAGGACGAGCCGGACGCCGCCTCGGGCGAACGGGACCGCCTCGAGGACCGCGTCGGTAGCCGCATACGCAGCCGGCTGTTCGAGATGTGCGTCACGCTGACGATGCGCGGCGACGACTTCCGGCGGACCAACCTGCAGGGGCAGATCCGATCCCGCTTCTGAGTCGCCCCCTGTTCCGTTTCGCCTCGCGGGCGCTCGCCGCCGCGGCGCTCGCCCTGCCGCTCGCCTGCGCGAGGGTCTCTCCGCCGCCGCAGCGAGCTCCGGAGGCTCCCGCGCCAGTTCCGGCGCCGTCCGCTCCGAGCCGGGGCGGGTCGCCCCGCTCCGCGCCGGGACCGGCCGCGCCAGCGGACCCGGCCCCCTCGGGTGTCCTCTATCGCGTCGGCCTGAAGAGCGACCTGCCCGATCTCGTGTACGGACCGCCCGGCCGTCGCTGGATCGTCGTCTCGGGAGGGCGGGCGGACGTGTTGCGGAGCCCGCTCCGACTGAAGCCGGAGGGCCGGCGTGCCGTGTCGTTTCAGGTCCAGGCTGGGGCGTTCTCCCAGGAGGAGCCGGCGCGCACCCTGGTCGAACGCCTCTCGGCGGAGCTGAAGACGACCGGCACGGTCGCCTTCTCCGCGGATCGCGGCGTCTACCGTGCTCTGCTCGGGAGCTTCCCCGATCGCGCCTCCGCGGACGCCTTCGCGGCGGCCGTGCGCGCGGCCGGGCAGGACGCGATTCCCGTCGAAGGCGGCCCGGCGCCGGATACGTCGGGCAGCACCATCGCGATCACCGGCGAGGACGGCGCGCCACGCCGGCTCGCGTCGCCCGTCGGTCTCTACGCCGCCGACCCGGCCGACGGTCCGGTCCTCTGGGAGACGCGTCCCTATCGCGGGAGCCTCCAGGTCGCCGTCAACGCGCGGGGGACTCTGAACGTCGTCAACCGGGTCGACCTGGAGGAGTACCTCTACGGCGTCGTTCCCGCCGAAATGGGGCCGAAGCGCTTCGACGAGCTCGAGGGGCTCAAGGCGCAGGCCGTCGCCGCGCGGACCTACGCGCTCGCGCACCGCGGGCAGTTCGAGAGCGAGGGCTACGATCTCTGCGCGACGCCGAAGTGCCAGGTCTATGCCGGCTTCTCCGCCGAGGACCCGCTCTCGACGGCGGCGGTTGACGCGACGCGCGGCCTCGCGCTCGGATTCGACGGACGCTTCGCCGACGCCCTCTTCGTGTCCACCTGCGGCGGGCGCACGGAGGACGTCGAGAACGTGTTCGGAGCGACGCCCGTCCCGTACCTCGTGTCGGTCGACTGCGGGGAGCTCTCGACCACGCCGCTTCCCGGGGCCGCGCTCGACCGGCGCAGCGTTCCCCGCGACCGGAACGCGCTCGAGTGGCGGGGATACGTCCTCGCGCACAACGCGCCACGACGCCGCGCGAGCCGGGCCGCCTCCCTCGCGCTCGCTCAGAGCTGGGCGGGCGTCGCGCCGGGCGCGTCGCCGCCCTCCTCTCTCGCGCCGGCGAGCGTCTATCCCGCGATCCTCGCCGCGTTCGCGCTCGAACCCGCGCGGTCGGTCCATCTGACACCGCGGGACGAGGCCTACTACTCCGAGCCGCCGCCGGCGAGCGGGCGCCTCTCGGGCGCCGCGCGGGAGGCGTACGACTTTCTCGTGCGTTTCCGCCTGGGGGCGGGGGAGGCGCTGCCGCCGCCGGACCGTCCCGTGAACGAAGAGGAGTACGGCGGGCTTCTCTTCTCGGCGGCGCTGCGGCTCACGGGGGTCGTCGAGGGGTCCGGCAAGTTTCTGCGCCGCGAGGGCTCGAACGTCTGGGTGAAGACCGCCGAGGGACGCCAGGGACTCGGCGTCGATCCCGAGCTGCCGCTCGCCCGCCGCGTCGCGGACCGCTGGCTGCCCGCTTCATCCTTGACGCTGCGAGCCGGCGACCGGCTGCGGTGGTGGAGGAGGGGGACCCAGCTTCTCGCCCTGTGGGTCGAGCTCGATTCGGCCGGGCCTTCGTTCGAGCGCGAATCGTCCTGGACGGAGTGGGTCCGCCGCGTCTCCGGAAAGGAGCTCGCGCGCCGGATGGCGACCCGGGTCGCGGGAACGGAGGTGCGCGAGGTCGAGGTCCTCCGCCGCAGCCCCGCAGGGCGCGTCGCCGAGATCCGGGTCTCGACCGATGCGGCACAGGTTGTCTTGAAGCGCTTCGACCTCCGCCAGGCGCTCGAGCTCCCCGAGATGCTGTTTTCCGTGCAGCGCGTGCGCGGCGCCATGGGAGAGATCGAGTTCGTTTTCCTCGGCCGCGGGTGGGGCCACGGAGTCGGTCTCTGTCAAAACGGCGCCTACGGGATGGCCCTGGCCGGGGCGAGCTACGACCGCATCCTGCGGCACTACTACTCGGACATTCAGATCGTTCCCGCTTCGACGCTGGCCTCCGGCCCGCCCTCGACACGATAGGCAAGCGGCCGGCGGGCGGGCGGGGCCGTCGCCGGCCCTGCCGACCTTCATCGCCTGGAACGAACGATCGACTACGAACTAGGGGAACGACACCGGGCACCCGGTGAACGCGGTCGTGTCCTGGATCGGAGCGAACGGCGTGTCGAGCGGGTTGACGTACGTCTTTACGTCGCCCGTCTGCGTGTCCGTCACGGTCAGGGTCACTTCGACGTTTGTCATCCCTCCGGCGAAGAACCAGAACCTGTCGTTGAACGAACAGCCGCGCACGACCTTCACGAACACTTCGACGTTGTCCGAACTGAAGAACCAGAAATGTGCCGTCGTGTCCGTCAGCTGGACCGGGGTGGCAACCCCGGAGGCCGTGGCGGTGCGCCAGGAGGCCCTGACCTGGAATCGTCCGCCGCCGAGGCAGATTGTGTTCGAGCCGGGCGCGCAGGGCAGGGGCGTGATCAGGTTCCCGAGCCTGATCCTGCGGATGAGGCCGGTCGCGAACTCGGTGACGAACACCTCGCGGGCGGTGCGGTCGAAAACCATGCTCGTCGGTGTGATGAGGCCGGTCGCGGCGACGCTCGGAGGCGTCAACGGGGGGGTGGCGTAGAGCAGCCGCCCGGGCGCGCCCGCCGCCATGTTCGTGCTGAACTCGAGCACGAGGTACTGGTTCGGGCCGCCCGCGACGGGCAACACGTCGATCGCGGAGTTCAGGCCGGCCAGGATCTGCTGGTTCGCCCCGGTGACCGGGTCGACGCTCCGCACCTCGGCGAGGCCGGGCACGAAGGGAAACCCCGTCAGAAAGGAGACCAGGAACTGGCTGTTGAAGAGCCGGATGCTGTCGGGGACCGGGTCGACGACCGGCGGCGGCGGCGTTGGATTGGTCAGCGGGGGGAAGGACGCAAGCGTCTGGTAGGTCCCGTTGGTGGGATCGACGCTTTGGATCCCATTCAGGCTCGCGTCGACGACGTAGAGGCGGGCACCCAGCGCCTGGATGCCGAACGGGTTCGACGAGCGTGGCCCCACCAGGTCGGGGAAATCGACGACCAATGAGACCTGGAGGGTGTCCGCCGCGGGATTGTTGATCGAGAGCACCGCTCCGGACTTCAAGGCGACGTGCTGCGCCGGCGTCAGGACGAAGTTCCCGAACGTCGAGTCGATCGACGTCGCGCTGAAGTGCAGCTTCAGGAGCGAGCTCAGAATCGGCGACGAGGGATTCGGGTTCGCGACCTCGAGTCCGGGCGAGGCTCCTGGCAGGCTTTCGTCGCCGGCCCCGATCGTCAGAAACCAGTCGCCCCCGAGCGAGTCGATTCCCGACGGGCCGGAGGGCGCGTTGTCCCCGACCGCCGAAAGGCCGGAGGGGAGCCCGTCCAGAATCGTGACGCGAGTCCCGTTCGGGGATACGCGGGAGAGCCGACCCGTGTTCGGGCCGGTCCCGGCTTCCGAGACCAGGAAATTGCCCCCGGGCGTCCTCGAAATCTTCATCGGCGACTTGAAGCCGGAAGCGAATTGGCTGATCTCCTGGGCGGGAGCAGTAATCGACAGCGAGAGCGCGGCGAGACCGAGGACGAGCGAAGCGACAAACCCCCGAGACTTTTCTGGAACCATGACCACCTCCTCGATTGAATCGATCGAGTCCTGCGGCGGGCGGGCCCCGTCGCGGCTCGTGTGCCCGAACGTCCCACAACGGCGCTGGGGCCGCAAGATCGATCTTTTCCGCGGCCCGGCGGTGCCACCCCGGCTTCAGCCCGGGACTGCCCGGGGGGCCGGCACGACCGGTACAATAGAAGGGGTGAGCACGACCCACGTCGCCGAGCGGCAAGCCATCGTCTCCGCGGTCCGCGAGTTCGCGAATGCCGAGATCCGACCCCACGTGATGGAGTGGGACGAGGCTCAGCATTTCCCGAAGGACGTCTTCCGGAAGCTGGGGGAGCTCGGCTTCCTGGGCGTCCTCTTTCCGGAGGAGTACGGCGGGTCCGCGCTGACGTACGGCGACTATGCGGCGATCGTCGAGGAACTCGCCGCCGTCGACGGATCGATCGCTCTCTCCCTCGCCGCCCACAACTCGCTCGGCTCGAACCACATCTTCCAGTTCGGCACGGAGGCGCAGCGGCGGCGCTATATCCCCAAGCTCGCGTCCGGGGAGTGGCTCGCCGCCTGGGGCCTGACGGAAGCGGAGGCGGGGTCGGATGCGGGGGGGACGAAGACGACCGCCGTGCGCTCCGGGGACGAATGGGTGCTGAACGGCTCGAAGAACTTCATCACCAACGCCTCCGTGGGCCAGGTGGCGGTGCTGATGGCGGTCACCGACCGCTCCGCGGGCCGCCACGGCATCACCGCCTTCGTCGTGGAGCTCGACAACCCGGGCATCCGGGTCGGAAAGAAGGAGAACAAGCTCGGGATGCGGGCCTCCGACACTTGCACGCTCGTGATGGAGGACTGCCGCGTTCCGGCCGAGGCGCTGCTCGGCTCGGAGGGCAGCGGCTTCGTGGACTCGATGAAGATCCTGGACGGCGGCCGCATCTCGATCGCCGCTCTGTCCGTCGGCATCGCGCGCGGAGCGTACGAGGCCGCCCTGAAGTACTCGCAGGTGCGCCGGCAGTTCGGGCGCCCGATCTCCGACTTCGAGGCGATCCAGTTCTACCTCGCCGACATGGCGACGGAGATCGACGCCGCCCGCCTTCTCACGATCCGCGCCGCGGCCTCGAAGGACGCCGGCGAGGACGTCACGCGCTTTTCCGCCCAGGCAAAACTCTACGCCTCCGAGGTCGCGGTGCGAGCGACCGAGAAGGCGGT
>JBBQNC010000208.1:0-6911 GCA_038329555.1 Thermoanaerobaculia bacterium | reverse complement strand
TGCCCGGGTCATAGAAACCTTATTCACGCACCCTGAAGGTGGCGCGTCGGGATAGACCGCTGGCGGTCTACCTTTTCTAGTGAATCCCACCGAGGCTTAAAACGAATCAGGCTCTATTTGAACACGAACCGGGGGGTCACGTGTCAAGTATTTTTTGCAGGCGCGACCGAGGACCCGTCGTTACCCGTACTTGATCAAGGAGCGCAGAATCCGGTCCTGGTAGACGTGGCTGGCGCCGTCCCAGACTGTTCGACCGTTGAGCAAAATTGCGAATGCGTAAGTCTTCCCCGACCGGGCCGTCACGTATCCCGCGAGGGTCGAAACCCCTTTGATTGTGCCGGTTTTCGCGAGAATCCGGCCCCGGAGCTCGGGGTCCCGGAAGCGATGGCGGAGGGTTCCGTCCGTCTCGCCCGAGAAGGCCATGGTGGTCTTCCAGGCCGCCGACTGCGGATGGCGGTTCATCGCTTTGAGGAAGGCGACGAGGTCCCCCGCCGCGACCCGGTTCGTCGCCGACAGCCCGGACCCGTCGTGCAGGTCGTAGCGGGCGGGGTCGAGCCCGAGCGAGGCCAGGAACTGCCTTTCCACCGTGACCGCCGCCGGCCAGCTCCCCTGCCCCGTCTTCTCCGCGGCGATCGTCTTGAAGACCTGCTCCGCGTAGAAGCCCTGGCTGCGCTTGTTGCAGACCGCCAGCGTCGGCAGGAGGTCGGAGTCCGTCTGCGCGATCAGCGCCCACGAGGCGTCCGGTTTGACCGCCTTCTCGACCACCGTGCCGGTCAGCTGGATCCCCGAGTTCTTCAGTCGATTGCGCAGCGCGGCGCCGAAGAACTCGGGCGCGTTGTCGATCGCGATCGGCGTGGACCACCAGACCGGCCTGGCCGGCACCGTTCCGGAGACCGTGACCGAGTCGGAGCCCGCGGATCGGGCGACGGCGACCCGCACCCTCCCGCGGCTGGACACCGTCCGCGCCGAGGAGACCGGGTGCAGGACCCCCGTCGGCGGATCGATCGACACGGCCGCGGGATTGCCGGGGCGCCCCCCGGGCCGGATCGAGACGAGGACGACGTTGTCGTTGAACGCCAGCGCCGAGATCGGCGCCTGGTACCACTTGGCCTCCTGCCCCGTGGGCCATTCGGGATGTCGGGAGACACCGTCGAAGAACGCGGAGTTCAGGATGAGGTCACCCGCCACCTGGCGGATCCCCGCATGGACAAGACCCTGCGCCCACCGGTCGAAAACGGCATTGAAGTCGTCGTTGTAGAAGCGACCGGAGATGTTCGGGTCTCCTCCCCCGACGACGAGCAGCGAGCCGTACAGGATCCCTTCCTTCACCTCTCCGCGCCGCCAGAAGGTCGTCTTGAACTTGTAGTCGGGCCCGAGGTAGTGGATGGCGGCCGCCGTGGTGAAGAGCTTCGTGATCGAGGCGATGGTCTCCGGGGTCTGCGCGCTCCGCTCGAAGATCACCTGTCCCGCGTCGAGATCCGCGATGGACACGGAGAGGCCCTCGGGCTTCGCCGGAGGCTTTCGCGCCGACTGGTCGAGAGCCTCCGCGAGGGACCGGGGCTCGGGAAGCTTCTCCTCCACCCGGGGTTTCCGAACCTTTCGATGGCGGCGGGGCGCGCCGGAGGCCATCGCGCCGACCGTGGTGAAGAGGAGGAGGAAGGAGATCGATCGCCGAAAATGAGGACTCAACACCGGACGGAAATTATAATCGGATTCGAGTGAAATTCGATGAAGCATCGAAGACGTTCGAGGTTTCCGTTCGCGAGCTCGCCGAGGAAGAAGGTTTTCGGCGCGTCGGATTCGATCGCGGCGATGGATGGCGGCGTCTCGGCCTCGGCGCGCAAATGCACACGCGCGTCCTCGGAGCGCGCTGCGACGCACACGCGAGCTACCGCGCGGAGGTGCATCTCCAGGCGCGCATTCCGATCGACGACTGGACGGCGGTGCTCACCGGCCGTCTCGACGGCTGCATCGAGCGCGCGCCGGGCGAGTGGCTGATCGAAGAGCTCAAATCGACGAACCTTTCCGTCGAGGGCGTCCGCCCGAGCGGCATCTCCTTCGAGCGCGACCGCCGCCAGCTCCTCGCGTACTGCTCCCTCTGGAGGCGTCTCGGTCACCTCCGCGTCGCCGGCGCCCTGGTCTACGTCGACATCGAGACGGGGGAAGAAGTCTCGATCTCCGTGCCCGACGCCGGGGCGGACGGAGATCGCGCGGTCGAGCGGGGGCTCGCGCGGCTGCTCGCGATCTGGCGGTCGCAGGAGGCGTCGCGGACGCGCAAGCGCGCTGCGGCCGAGCGGCTTCCCTTTCCGCACACGGCGCCCCGCCCCGTCCAGGAGGTGCTCATCCAGGCCGTCGGCGCGTCGATCCGCCAGGGGGAGAACCTCCTCGCCGAGGCCCCGACCGGCTCGGGGAAGACCGCGGCGGCTCTCCATCCCGCGATGGCCGCGGGGCTCCGGACGGGCCGGCAGGTCGTGTTCCTCACCTCGAAGACGCTGCAGCAGAAGATGGCCGTTCAGTCGCTGACGGCGATGAACGAGCGCTCCTTCCACACCGTGCAGGTCCGCGCGAAGGAAAAGATGTGCGCGAACGACCGCATCCTCTGCCACGAAGAGTTCTGCCGCTTCGCCAAGAACTATCCGGAGAAGATGGCGCAGTCGGACATCCTCGGCCGCCTCCGAGACACTTATCCGCACCAAGACCCAGCGACGGTTTTTGAGGAGGCGAGGCGGGAAGAGGTCTGCCCCTTCGAGGTCCAGCTCGAGCTCGCGGCCCGCGCGGACGCGATCGTCGCCGACTACAACTACGTGTTCGAGCCCGGCGTCGCGATGCGTCACCTGACCGGCGAGGGCCTCGCCAACGCGATTCTGCTCGTCGACGAGGCCCACAACCTTCCGGACCGCGCGCGCCAGATCTTCTCCCCGGAGATCCTGGAGGAGGCGCTGCGCGCGCTCGTGAACCGCCTGGCCCTCCAGCCCGGCGAGATGTTCGCGGACCTCCTCGTTTCGGTCGAGGACCTGTTCGCGATCCTGGAGCGGATCGCGGAGGAGCTTCCCGAGGGCGAGGCGATCGCGGAATGCGAGCCTCCGCTGGAAGAGATCCGGGCCTGGCGCTCCGACTGGGAGCCGAAGCTCTTGCGGTACCTGGCGTGGAAGCGCGATTCGAAGCTCGCCCTGGTCGACGACCCGGTCCTCGACGCGCACTTCACGCTGCAGCGGTTCGCGGCGGTGCTGAACCTCTACGGCCCGGAGTTCACCTGCGTCGTCGAGCGCCGCAGCGGCGGAATTCGGGTCGCGCTGGTCTGCCTCGACCCGGCGAAGGTCCTCGGTCCGGTCTTTCGCTCCGCGTCGGCGGCCGTGTTCCTGTCCGCCACTCTCTCGCCGGCGGACTCCTTCCGCCGCGTGCTCGGCCTCGAGCCCGACCGCACGTCCTCGCTCTCCCTTCCTCCCCCGTTTCCACCCGAGAACCGCAAGCTCATGATCCTGCCTCACGTGCGCACGACTTACTCCGCGCGCGAGAAAAACTATCCGCGGATCGCCAAGCTCATCTCCGAGATGTCCGACGCCCACACGGGCAACGACCTGGTGCTGTTCCCCTCCTACCGGTTCCTGACGGAAGTGGCGTCGCGGATGCCGAAGACGCGCGCGCGCCTTCTCGTGCAGCGGCCCGACCTCTCGGACTTCGAGCGGCAGAACATCTTCGGGGCGCTCGCGTCGCCTCCGCCGGAGGGGATTCTTCTACTCGCCGTCTCAGGTGGGATGTACGCCGAGGGCGTCGATTACCCCGGGGAGATCCTCACGGGCGTCTTCGTCGTCTCCCCCGCCCTTCCCCAGGTCTCGTTCGAGCGGGAGCTCCTGCGCCGCTACTTCGACGAGAAGGAGGACGCCGGCTTCGACTACGCGTATCTCCAGCCCGGGATGACACGCGTCGTCCAGGCCGCCGGGCGTCTCATTCGCAGCGAAACGGACCGCGGCGTAATCGCCCTGATCTGCCGGCGTTTCCTCGAGGAGCCGTACGCGTCGCGGCTTCCGCGGGACTGGTACGACGAGACCCCCGAGGAGCTCGTCACGAACCGACCGGCGGAAGAGATCCGGGAGTTCTTCGAGTCGTACGGCCGCACGCCCGTGGAGTGACCGATGGCCGCCGGCGAGGACTACTACCGCAAGAAGAAGATGCCGCGCGTCACCGTCGACGCGTGGATCCGGGATCGCCGAGGCCGATTGCTTCTCATCCGCCGGGGCCGCTCCCCGTTTCGCGGCGCCTGGGGCCTGCCGGGAGGATTTCTCGAGTGGAAAGAGCTCGCGGAGGACTGCTGCGCCCGAGAGACCCTCGAGGAGACGGGACTTCACGTGCGCGTCGGACGCCTGCTCGGCGTGTACTCGGATCCGGAGCGCGACCCCCGCGGGCACAACGTGACGGTTCTCTACGAGGCGACGCCGTTACGCGGGACTGCGCGCGGGGGCGACGACGCCGCGGAGGCTCGCTGGTTCTCGGAGGCGGAGCTGGAAGACCTCGAGTTCGCCTTCGATCACCGCGGGATCGTCAGCGAGCAGTTGGCTCGACAGGCTCGACCGCTTCGGCGGGCTCGGCGGGCTCCGCCTCGCCCGTCTCCGGGGCGACGGCTGCCGGCGGGCTCTCGGCGCGCTCGACGCGGCGGCGCTCGAGAATGAGGAGCTCGCGCGCGACGTCGAACTTCGTCTTGTGCTTCTCGATCAGGGCGACGGCGTCCTCGAGAGACTCCGCGATGTGGACCAGGTCGAGGTCCTCGGCGTTGACGAGCTGGCGCGGCACCATGTCCCGCCTCATCCAGTCGAGGAGCCCCCGCCACATGTCCCCGACGAGAATCACGGGCCGTTCCGTCATGAAGCCGACCTGGAGCAGCTGCCAGACCATCATGAGCTCGAGAGCCGTGCCGATGCCGCCGGGGAAGATCACGAAGGCCTGGGACATCCGCACGAAATGGTGGAGCCGCGAGAAGAACGTGCGGTGGGCCGTGACGCTGTCGAGGTACGGGTTCGCCTTCTCGTAGGGGATGGCGATCGTGAGGCCGAACGAGCGCGTCTTGCGGGACGAGCGGCCCCGGGTCGACGCCGCGCCCTCGTTGGCCGCTTCCATCAGGCCCGGGCCGCCACCGGTGACGATGTCGCACCCGAGCTCCGTCAGGCGCGACGCCATCTCGCGGACCTCCGCGTACTCCTTGTCGCCCGACTGGACGCGGGCGCTCCCGAAGACCGCCACGCGGTAGAAATGGAGCTCGGCCGGGTTCAACGCCTCGAGCTCCTCGATCGTGTCCCAGAGACGAACGATCGTTCGGTCGATGATCCGGCCGACGTCCGGCGGACGGCCGTTGCGCTTCGCGGGCGGCTTCATCGTCGAATCAGGCAAGCAAGGATCCTTCCACGTCGAAGAGACACGTCATCGGAAGAAAAGAGAAGCCCGGTCAGTCCGCGGTTCGCAGCGTCGCGGAGAAGGCTTTCGCGAGTAGCCCGTCGTCGGTGACGGCCCAGACGCTGTACCGATAGAACGTCCCCGGGCTCGTATCCGGGTCCACGTACGCGTATCGAAACGCCTCGTCCGCCTGGAGCGTCGAGGGAAGAATCTGCGGACCGGTCCTTACGATGCGGCCGTCGCCGAGCACCTCCTCGCGGAAGAGCGCCCAGCCGGCGAGACCCTCGTGGCCCGAAGTGGTCCACCAGATCCGTGCGCCGCCCGGGCCGGACGCCGCCTGGGCCGAGACGCCGGCCGCGGGAAAAGCCGCGATCGCGTCGACGATCGCGGGGATCGCGTCCAGGGGAGGTCCCCCGGGAGTCCCCGCGATTACCCAGTCGACTCGCGCGATCCCGGCGAGAGGGACGGTGTGCGTGGTGCCCGGCTTCCAGAAGACGACGTCCGCCGGGAGCGACGCATCTCGATACCGGACGATCGCGGCCGCTCCGGCGCCTCGGTCGGGCCAGGAGATCCGCAGGGCCCCCGTCGCGTCGGCCGCCGGAACGAGGCTGCGATGGCGCACCGAATAGGTCGCCGGCGTCGCCGCGTCCAGGGCTCCGCTCTCGAGCTCCGCGAGCGCCACGCGGGAGGGCGAGGGCTCCGATTCGACGAGCGTATAGAGCCGCGCCGCCGCTCGAAGAAGAAGGGATTCTTCCCGCTCTCCCGTCGCGTCGGTCCAGGTGCGCAGAAGAAGAGGCAGCACGCTTTCACCGCTCTGCGCGGCGCGCTCCCAGAGGGTGCGAAGCGAGCCGGGGCCGCCCGCGGCGCGCGCGAACTCCTCGACGTACACGCGGCCGAGCGAATCCCGGTGGCGCCCGAGATCGAGCAACGAGGATGCGGCCGCGATGCGGAGGCGCTCCTGCGTCTCCTCCGCGCGGCCGTCGGCCGCCAGCGTCTCCGCGACCGCGTCGGTCAGAAATGTCGAGTCGGCGGCCCCGTAGGCCTCCAGCGTGGCGAGCGCGTACAGGCGCGCAACTTCGTGGACGACCTGGCGCGAGTCGAGTCCGCTCGCGTCGATCTCGATCGAGGGGCGCACGAGGCGGTGCCGGTCGACCGCGCGCGCGAACAGGCGGCGGACGCCCTGCGCTTCCTTGCGGGCGACGAAGACGCGGAGAGGATCGCCGGGCGCGAGAGGGTCGGCCCACCCCTGCCGGTCGTGGAGCTCGAATCGGACCCGCTTCAGCTCGGACGCGAGGCTGGCGCGAAAGACGGAGTCGTCCGCTTCGTCCGAAACTTCGATTCGCCCGGCCAGGAGCGCCGTCACCGGCCCGAAGTTCCGGAACGTGCTCGACGCCCACTCCGAGGCCGCCGATGCCGGCTCGATCGCGAGCGACGCCGCCGAAAGCGCGGACGCCGCGAGGGAAAAAACGCTGCAGGTCAGTAGTTTGCGAAGAATTCGCGATCTCCCTTCCACCCGCGTCATTTTG
>JBBQNC010000207.1:0-6949 GCA_038329555.1 Thermoanaerobaculia bacterium | reverse complement strand
GGAACGCCGAGGAGAAACCATGATGGACCGCAGGACCCTGTCTCTCGGGATTATCTGACCGCGCTCGGAGTCTTCTTTCTCCTCCGACACACGATCAACTTCTCGGGACCCGGCCCCCTGCTCCTCTTCCTGAGAGCGCTCCTTCTCACGCTCTCGGCACTGAGCTCGTTCCGGGTCCCGGTGCTTCCGGGCGGAGTGCTCCTGGGACTCGGGGGCCGGCTTCCTTTTGCAGCCGGTCCTGGAGCCGTGGCTGCCTCGCTGGGGGAGTCTGGTTCTCGGCCTGGGAGTCGGCCTCCTGCTCGTGGTCTCGCTCGACCGGGCGGCCGGACGGGGACGGTCCCCCGCGCCGCTCGTCCCGGGCGCGATCCCCGTCGTGGTGGCCACGGCCGCGAGGTCCTGCTTCCCGCGGCTCACCCGCCTCTGGTCCTGGCTCCTGGTGGCGGCGGGCGTGGCGCTCGTGGCGACATCGCTGCGCCGCCGGACCCGGCGGGCCTGAGAGCCCGCCCGGCCTCAGACGTCGCTCAGGTCCAGAAGCTTCGGAACGGGCGGCCTCGCCGCCGCGGGCGGAGGCGGGGCGGCCCGTCGCGCGGCAAGAAGCCTCGCCGTGACGATGAGGACCACGACCGCCACGGCGATCTCCGCCGCGAAGAACGACGTCGAGAGGCGGTGATAGCGGCCGAGGAGGACGCGCACGGGATCGGCGGCGGGAAGGTTGTCGATCAGTCCGGGAGCCTCCGCCCGGATCTTGTCGATGGGCGGGATCAGCAGCTTCTCGATCACCACGGCGCAGATCATCCCGAGGATCGGGGCGCGCGTCATCAGCGATCGGGCGAGCCGGGGGGCCTCCCACCAGCGCCCGAGGAGCCAGGATGTAAAGAAGAGAACTGCGAAGCTTCCCTCGGCGATCCAGCAGGCGTGGGTCAGGATCGGGCTCTGGATCGCGCCCGCCATGTCTCGTGTCGGAGCGATGCGGAAGACCGCCGGCGCCACCGCGGCGCCGAAGAAGAGCGGAGGCCCGATCGCGAGCGACAGGGCGAAGAGGTGCAGGGCGAGAAGGAGCCAGGATCCCGGCCGGGAGCCCGAGCGCATGCCGGTCGCGGACATCGCCGGCGTTACGGGGCGTCCGGGCCGGCGGCGTATTCCGCCGTGACCTTCGGGATCAGCCCGGCCGCGTGGCCCCGATCGAGCAGGAGCTGCACGGCGCGCCGGCCCTCCGGCCCGTAGCTGCGGGTCCAGTCGTTGACGTACATGCCGACGAACCGGTCCGCCTTGGACGGGTCGAGTCCGCGCGCGTACTGCATGGCGTGCGCCAGCGCGTCCCCGCGGTGATCGAGCCCGAACTCGATCGAGCGCGACAGCGCCCGCGAGATCCGCCCGACGCGGTCCTCGCCCAGGTCGCGGCGCACCACGTTCCCGCCGAGCGGAAGCGGGAGACCCGTCTCGTCCTTCCACCAGCGCCCGAAATCCACGACCTCGGTCAGACCCTCGTCGCCGAACGTGAGCTGCCCCTCGTGGATGATGAGCCCCGCCTCGAGCGCCCCGTCCCGGACCTCCTCGAGGATCTCGTCGAAGCGGCGAAGCACCGTCTTGGCTCCGGGCGCCCAGAGAGAGAGCGCGAGCGCAGCCGTCGTGCGGGCGCCGGGCGAGGCGACGGTGACCGAGCCGGAGGCGATCTCATCGCGGGCGATCGGCCGGCGGGCGACCACGACGGGGCCGTATCCGTCGCCGAAGGAGGCCCCGTGCGGCAGCAGGAGGTAGCGGTCGGCGATGTAGGCGTACGCGTGAAAGGACACGGCGGTCACCGCCAGCTCGCCGGCGAGCGCCCGGCGGTTCAGGGTCTCGATGTCGGCGAGCTCGTGCTGGAACTCGATGCCCTCCGTGTCGACGCGCCCCTCTGCGAGCGCGTAGAACATGAAGGCGTCGTCGGAGTCGGGGCTGTGCGCGACGGTGACGCGGTCGGATTCCTTCACCCGGCGATTCTAGCCCGCGGTCCGAACGCGGCGGAGGAGGATCGCGTCTCCGCCCGCCCGAGGAGAAGACCCGGCGTCGCGCCGCGGCCGCGCGGCCACGTCCCGTCGAGAGCCGCGCGTCGCGCCGGCGACGGAAGATCCGCTTCGCGCCGACGAGCGCAAGCGCGCCGCGTCGAAAAGCGCCGAGCGACGAGAAGCGCCGAGCGATCGGAGGAGCCGCGGCGATACGCGCCGGCGTACGGCGTCTTCCCGCTTGACATCGAGATGCGGGATCGCGAGAATGATGAAAAGACCATTTGCAAGAAATTTTTGTTGTATCTCGATGGCAAACGCCTAAAATGAAATCGCCGGTCGGGTTGCAGCCCAACCGGCGATTTAGGAACGTATGAGCAATCAATCGTTCGGCAGCGACAGACTGAAGGCGATACGCCCCTCCACGGGGGCGGCAAAATTAGCATCTCGCCCGAACGCTGTCAATCGGCTGTCGGGAGGGAGGTGACACCATGGCAACGAAGAAGAAGGCGGCTTCCAAGAAGAGCTCTTCCAAGAAGGGCGGCTCGAAGAAAAAGAAGTAAGTAACACAAATACTTACGATTCGACCGTTCTGAATTTTCGGGGGCCATTCGGCCCCCAATTTTTTTCCCCTTTCCTGTCCACTTTTGATGCCGAATGGACACCGGCTGTCGCCGTTCGGACGACCTCGCTATATCTGAGTTGATATAGTTTTCCCGTGTCGCTCCCTCACGTCCTCCTCGGTCTTCTCTTCGACCGGCCGAGCACCGGCTACGACCTCTCCCGATCCTTGACGGCGGACGTCTCCCCTCTCTGGCGAGCGGAGATCTCGCAGATCTACCCCGCTCTCGCCCGGCTCCGCCGGGCCGGCTTCGTGCTCCTGAGGGTGCTCGGCCCCCGCCGCGGCCCGCGCCGGAACCTCTACCGCATCACCGCCGCCGGGCGCCGGGAGCTGAAGCGGTGGCTGGCGGAGCCCGCCCCGCCGCCCGGCTCGAAGGACGAGGGGCTGACGCGCATCGCCTTCCTCGATGCGCTGCCTCCCGCCGAGCGGCGGCCGATCCTGGCCCGCTACGAGCGGACCGTGTCGGACGAGATCCGGCGCCTGCGGGATGGAGCGCCGGTCTCGGGGTTCCTCCGCGAGGCGCGGCTCGGCGCGATCGAGCGTCTCGAGGCGACGCGGCGCTGGGTCCGGGCGCTCGGCGCCGAGCCCGGCTCTCCGGCCGGGCCGGCGAGCCCCTCGACACAGGCGAAGAAGAGGTGAGCCTCGGCGCGATCGTGCCGGCCGCCGGACTCTCCCGGCGGATGGGACGGGAGAAGATCCTCCTCCCCTTCGGGCGCTCGACGATCCTGGAGACCGTCCTCCAGGCGCTCATCGAGGCCGGCGTCGCCCCGAAGGCGATCGCCGTCGTGCTGAGGCCGGACCTCGAGGGAGCGCACGATCTCGCCGCCCGCGCCGGCGCGACGGTTCTCGTCAACCCCGACTCCGCCGGCAAGATGATGTCTTCGATCCGCATCGGACTGCCCGCGCTCCCGGACCCGATCGACGCGTTCTTCGTCTGGCCGGCCGACCATCCCGCGGTCTCTCTCGAGACGATCCGCCGTCTCGGCTCCGCGGCCGACCGGGACCTCGTCTGGATTCCCCGCTACCGGGCGCGCCGGGGACATCCCGCGCTCGTGGGCCGGGCTCTGACTCCGGGCGTCGCCGCGGTTCCGGACGGACTCGGCCTTCGGGGGCTCTGGCGCCTGCGCGCGGACGCGGTGCGAGAGCTCGACGTCGAGGACCCGGGAGTCGTCGCGAACACGGACACGCCCGCAGAGTACGAGGCGGCCCGGCGCCTCCGGAGCGATCGGGACAAGCGATCGCCGGCCGACGACCGCGTCGTATGATCCCTCCCTCGAGATGCGGTGAACGGCTGAACGGATGAACGGATGAACGATCAGAACGAGGCGGGGACCGGGTGAAGAGAGAGAGCTCCGACGACCCGCACGGGCCGATGCGGCAATTCGCGAAGGCGATCCGCGACGGCCATCGCGAGCCGGACCTCTTCCTCTGCCGCCTCCTGCGGACGAGGCCCTGGTACCTGCCGGACTCCTTCGCCGAGCGCGACTTCACCCGGCCGTCCTCGACCGCTCCGTACTGGTGTCTGAAGACGATGCGATCCGACGGCCCCGACGGCGGCCTGGTCCTGCCGGAGGACTGCACGGAGGAGCGGGTGTGCTTCGAGCCGTCGCTCGGGAAGGCGCGGGAGGATTCCTAGGGTCCGTCCGTCCGGGGAAAACGAGCCTCGTGCCGCCGGCCGCGGGTTACTTCTTCTTCAGCTCCATCAGGACCTGCCTCGCGACCGCCTTCAGCGTATCGAAGACGCCCACACCGGTCGTCGCCGTGGCCTCGAAAGTGGGCTCCCCCTTGATGTTGAGCGCGCGGTACATCTCGTCGCTCGGCACCGAGGTCGGGAGATCCCGCTTGTTGAACTGCAGGACGTACGGGACGACGGCGATGTCGTAACCCTGCTCCTTCAGGTTCTTGTCGAGGTTCCGGATCGATTCCGCGTTCGCTTCCATCCGCGCTTCCTGCGAATCGGCGACGAACACGACGCCGTCGACGCCCTTCAGGATCAGTTTCCGGGACGCGTCGTAGAAGACCTGCCCTGGAACCGTGTAGAGATGGAAGCGGGTCTTGAACCCCTTGACGGTGCCGAGATCGAGCGGAAGGAAGTCGAAGAAGAGCGTCCGGTCCGTCTCGGTCGCGAGGGAGATCAGCTTCCCCTTCGCCGACGGGTTCGTACGGTCGTAGATGTACTGCAGGTTCGTCGTCTTGCCGCAGAGCCCCGGACCGTAGTACACGATCTTGCAGTTGATCTCGCGGGCGGCGTAGTTGATGAAGGTCATGGCTGGAAGCGACCGTCCGGCAGTCGGCGGTCCCGTGTCACTCCGAAAACAGCCGGTCGATGTCGTCGTCCGTGATCTCCGAGAACGGCGACTCGAACTCGACATGTTGGTTCTGTCTCTCGCGCTCCACCTTGGCGGTGATCTCTTCGAAGATTCGATCGAGCTCCGCGGTCGCCCGGCGCACTCTCAAACGGACGAGCCCGAGCGAAGAACGCTCGTCGAAGATCACCACGAGGATCACGCGCAGCGCGACGATCGAGATGTGGATGTTGTCCTTTTCCCCCTCGTGGAAGAGGATCGAGAACTCCTTCTCGCCGATCAGCCGGGCCAGGCCGTCCGTCGCGGCGACGTTTCCCGCCGTCAGAGAGGCGAGGGACGTGGTGTCCAGGCTCGCCACGTCGCCGACCGCGGCGATCTGCTGCCCGTTTTTGTCCACGAGGAAGACCACGTTCGCGTTGGCATCCTGGCGGAGCCTCAGGAGCGCCTCTTTGATCTTCTGGAACTCCTCGTCGTAGAGGACGAGGTCCGGGTTACTCATGGATTTAACTCATTCTCCTGCGAGCGTTTAATGTGTAATTCTACAACAGTCGACCCGGAACCTTCCCGAACTATCTGTCCCGGAGCGCCTGCTCACCGCTCCGACACCCTCCGCGAGTCCGGCGAAGCCGCGGACGGCGAACGGAGAACCGGGACCTGGGACCTGAGAACTCAGAACCCGGAACTCAGAACTCAGAACTCAGAACTGTTCTACTCGAGCTGCCGGCGGTTTTCGAGCGAGCGCGCCATCGTGACCTCGTCCGCGTACTCGATGTCGCCGCCGACCGGCAGGCCGAACGCAATCCGCGTCACGCGCAGTCCCATCGGCTTCAAGCGGCGGGCGATGTAGAGAGCGGTCGCCTCCCCTTCGACGTTGGGGTTCGTCGCCAGGATGACCTCGCGAACGTCCGGACCGACGCGGGCGAGCAGTCCCGCGGCGTCGATCTCGTCGGGCCCGATCCCCTTCAAGGGCGACAGGGCCCCCCAGAGGACGTGGTAGCGGCCGCGGTACTCGCGCGTCTTCTCGATCGCCGCGACGTTGCCGGGCTCCTCGACGACGCAGAGGATCGAGGCGTCGCGCTCAGGATCCGAGCACACGCCGCACGGGTCCTCTTCGGTGAGTGTGCGGCACACGGAGCATCGCCGGACCGCCTCGCGGGTCTCGGAGACCGTCCGCGCGAGGCGCTCCGCCTCCTCGCGGGGAGAGCGGAGGAGGTAATAGGCCAGCCGCGCGGCGCTCTTGCTCCCGATGCCCGGAAGCCGCTGCAGCTCCGACGCCAGGCGCTCGAAGGCGCGAGGGACGCCGGACAGCTAGCGCCCCCCCATCATGCCGCCGAGCATCGACGAGGTCTTCTTCTGGACCGCCTCGTCCACCTGGCGCGACGCCTCCCGGAACGCGGCGAGGACGAGGTCCTGCAGCGTCTCGACGTCCGCAGGATCGACGCAGGCCGGGTCGATCGCGATCCCGAGCAGCTCCTTGGTGCCGGACATGGTCACCTTGACCATCCCCCCGCCCGCGGCGGCCTCGACCTTCATGACGTCGAGCTCGGCCTGCATCTTCGACTGCATCGCCTGGGCCTGCTGCATCATCTTCTGAATGTTCATCCCTACTCCTCGTCCTTCACTTCGGTGAGCTCCGCGTGGAAGAGCTCCATCGCGGAGCGCACGACGGGATCCGTCTCCGCCCGGTTGGTCGCCCGCTCGCGCGAGAGGGCCTCGCGCGGCACCTCGCGGGCCGCCTGGCCGAGATCGCCGTCGGCGGGGGGACCCGTCTTCAGCACGACCCGCAGCGGGCGCCCGAACGCCTCCTTCGCCACTTCGCCCAGGATCCGGCGCGTCGCCGGCTCCTCGAGCGCCTCCTTGGCGGCGGCCTTGTCGATGCCGAAACGGAGCACGAGGTCGTCGCCGGCGACGTGGATCGACTCGGCGAGGCCCGCCTGCGCCGACGTGATCCGCCGCTTCGAGTCCAGGATTTCGTGGAACCGCGCCAGGCCGGCGGCGTCGTTTGCGGGAGCCGCCGGGGCCGGCTCGCGCTCCACCTC
>JBBQNC010000206.1:0-6958 GCA_038329555.1 Thermoanaerobaculia bacterium | reverse complement strand
CGCGACCGCGAGGGTCTCCGAGCCCGGGTAGCGGCGCACGCCTTCCTCGAGCACGGCCCGCGCTTCTCCCTTCGACCCGACCGCCGCGCTCCACTGGAGGAGCGTCTCCTCGGGGTCGGGGTGCCCCGCCTCGAGCGATCGGAAGAGCCAGTCCCGCGCCGGCGCCATGCGGCCGCGCAGGCGCTCCGTTACCGCCAGATTGAACATCGGCGAGGAATAACCCGGCCGCATCTTCAGCGACTCCCGGAAGGCGCGCTCGGCGGGGTCGTAGCGCCCCGCTTCTCGCTCGAAGAGACCGAGGTTGTTCCAGGCGCCTTCCGTCCGGCCCGGCCACGGCCCGCCTTCGGCCGAGACGACCGACCGCGACTCGTTGCCGCTCAGGTAACCGAGCGCGCGAAGCTTCCGGGCGTACTCATCCCGCTCCGCCCGCGAGAGCTCGGCAGCCGCGACGCGGCGCACGGGGATGCTCGAAAATGTGTCGCGGCGGGGAGGCTCGACCTCCCGCACCGCCGCGAACCACGAGGCGAGAAACTTCCCCTTCATCCGCCTGTCGGCAGGCAGGCCGAGCAGTGCCGAGACCGTGGGGGCGACATCGTAGACGCTCGCATTCCCCCGCTCCCCCGCCGGGCTCACGCCGGGTCCCCAGGCCGCGATGATCCCGTCCAGCCGGTGCCAGAACGCGGCCGTCGACCAGTTCAGGGAGGAGCGGCGGCAGGTTCTGTCTTCGCCCCACTTGAAGCCGTGATCGGAACAGAGAAGGAGAATCGAGCCGTCCTCCTCCGCGCGCCGCATCCACTGGCCGAGGAGCCGGTCGACGAGGGCATAGTAGGCGTCGACGACTCCCGAGTATCGCGCGAACTCGTCATCGGGCGTACAGGCGAGCTTCGGCGGGACGTCGGCCGCGAAGACGTGGCCAATCGCGTCCGTCCCCTCGAAGTAGACCGCAGTCAGGTCCGGCCGCTCCCGATCGTACAGTTCCCGGGCGATTCTCTGGACCGTGCGCGTGGCACCAACGATCTTCGCCAGGGCGACGACGGGATTTTCGAGGCCGCCGCCCCGGCTCCCCTGCGCCGCGATCTCGGCCGCGGTCATGGAGACGTAGGGGACGAGGTCGGCGTCCGGGACGCGGCTCTCGCCCGCCATCACGCTCCGGACGCCGTCCGCGAGCGAGGGCGGATACGCAACGGAGGCGGTCGAGCCCTCGAACAGAATCGAGCTCGCGTGGTCGGTCACGAAGAATCCGCTCACCTCTTCCGCCGGGTCCGTCGCCCACCACCCGGTCACCCCCACCCGGAGCCCCGCGGCCGAGGCGGCGTTCCAGACGGCGGGTACGCGGCGCGACCGGCCAGATACGGGGACCGCCGCCCCCGACTTCGGATCGATCTCCTGAAAATCGAGCACGCCGTGGATGTCGGGCGTGACGCCCGTGGCAATCGACGTCCAGACGACGGGAGAAAGGATGGGCACGAAGCTCGTGAGCCGGCCCGTGCGCCCCTCGCGCTCGATGCGGGCGAGATGGGGCATGCGGCCGGCCGCTTTGAGGCGATCCAGGAGGGACCAGTCGGCGCCGTCCAGACCGATCAGGATGACGCCCGGCTTCGGCCGGCGTCCGGCCGCCCTCGGGGGATCCACGCTCTCGACGCTCGCCCGGGATGCGCCGACGACCCCGGCCGGGGGGGCCTTCGCGGCGGGAGGCGCGCAAGCGCCGGCGAGGAAGAGAGCCGCGAGAAACGCGAACGGTCTCGCGTGGGTGAAATCCATCCGCGTCTCGATCATAGCAACTCCAAAAAAAAGGGCCCCGCGGGGGCCCTTCGCATCGAAGCGCGGAAGGGTTAGAAGCTGACCTTGCCGAAGACCCTCAGGCTGCGCCGTCCCGTGAATGCGATCGGCTGCGGTTGTTCGGCTGCTGCGAGCAGCCCTCGGACGAGTTGAAGCGCTCGTCCTACTGGAGGACTCTCCGCTGGTTGAAGACGTTGAAGACGTCCGCGCCGAGGTTGAGCTCCGCGAACCCGATCGGATCGTCGAGCTGTCCGGTGGAGGTCTGGAACACGCCGTCGTAGTTCCCCTCGAGCTTGGAGTAGACGTGGGACGCGATGAACTGGAGCGAGTTGCTGAAACGCTTCTGGGCGGTCAGCTGGAGGGCGCGATCGTAGCGGCGCGGCGCCACGTTGACGAAGTCCAGTCCGTTCTCCGCGCCGGGTGGGACGGCGAGGCCGTTGAACCTAATTTGAAGGAAAGTCAGATCATTGGATCGGCGACTCGGGCCTCGACGGAGGCCATCAGGGCGCCCTGCTCGACCGCCTGACCGGCCGAGACCTCCAGCCGGGAGACCCGGCCGGCGATCGACGCCCGGATCTCGTTCTGCATCTTCATGGCCTCGAGGATGAGGAGGAGCGTTCCGGCCGAGACGGTCTCGCCTTCCCGGATGAGCACCTCGACGACCCGGCCGGGCATGAGGGCACGGATCTCCTCGCCGCTGGCGTCCGAGGTGTCCATCTCCGCGTGGGCGGTCCGATGGCGGGGATCGGCGAGAGGCACCGACAGAATCTCGCCCCGGCTGCCCACGCGGGACTCCGATCGCCCCGCGATGACGCGGCCGCAGACCTGGCGGCCGTCGGCGAAAATCAGCGAGAGACGCCCATCCGGCAGCCGGACGGCGTCGACGTCCGTCCGGACCCCCCCGTCTTCCACCGTCGCGCCCTGGGGCGTCCACGCGACCACGATCTCGCGCGCGTCCCGACCCCTGTAGCGCAGGCGAACCCGCCCTCGCTTCATTGAACGGACTCGCGGCGCGCGGCCCGTCGCCACAGGGAGACGCGCTCGTCCCGGGACGAGGAGGGCGCGTCCATTCCTCCCGCGGCGATCCCCACTGCCGCGAGAAAAATCTCTTCGCGCGAGGGCGCGCGATCGTCGAAGAGGCCTTCGGCGATCCGGCGATCGAGCCACTGCACGTCGAACGCACCCGCCCGGAACTCGGCGTCGGCAACGAGGCGGCGAAAGAGCGGGAGCGTCGTCTCGACGCCCCAGATCTCGTACTCCTGCAATGCCCGCTCGAGCCGCGAGACGGCCGAGGCGCGATCGGCGGCGTGCACGATGAGCTTTCCGAGCATCGGGTCGTAGTCGAACGGAACCACGGAGCCGCCTTCGACGCCGATGTCGTGCCGGATCCCCGGACCGTGCGGCAGGCGAAGCGCGGAGATGGTCCCGGGGCTCGGAGCGAATCCGCGGCGGGGATCCTCGGCGTAAATGCGGCATTCGATCGCGTGGCCCCGGGGAACGGGGTCGGAGAATCCGAGCGGCTCGCCGAGGGCGATGCGAATCATCTCCGCCGCCAGATCGACGCCCCAGACCTCCTCCGTCACGGGATGCTCCACCTGCAGCCTCGTGTTCATCTCGAGAAAGTAGAACGAGCCGTCGGGGACGAGAAGGAACTCGACCGTGCCGCACGAGGAGTACTCGACGGCGCGCGCCGCCGCGACGGCCGCTTCCGACAAGCGGCGGCGGAGGTCTTCGGACACCGCCGGCGACGGACACTCCTCCACGACTTTCTGATGGCGCCGCTGAATGCTGCATTCCCGTTCGCCGAGCGCGACCAGGCGCCCCCGCGAGTCGCCGATCACCTGAACCTCGACGTGCCTCGGCCTTTCGATCAGCTTCTCCGCGTAGACCGCACCGTCGGCGAAGGAGGTGCGGGCCTCCGAGGCCACGCGGTCGAAGGCGGCGCGAACCTCGTCCGCGGCGTCGGCGCGCCGCATGCCCTTTCCCCCGCCGCCTGCCGAAGCCTTGAGCAGGATCGGGTAACCCGCTTCGTCCGCGAAGCGTTCGATCTCGGACGCGCTCGACGCGGCCGTTCGCATGCCGGGCACGACGGGCACGCCCGCGGCGACCATCCGCTCGCGCGCGGCCGTCTTGCTTCCCATCGCCTCGATGGCCGCGGCCGGCGGGCCGACGAACGTCAGGCCGGCCTCCGCGCACTTGCGGGCAAAGGCCGCGTTTTCAGAAAGAAACCCGTACCCGGGATGGACGAGGGTGGCCCCCGTCTTTCGGGCGGCGGCCAGGATCGCCGGGACGGAGAGGTAGCTTTCCGCCGCGGGCGCGGGGCCCAGACGCACCGCGAAGTCCGCCGCCGCGACGTGCAGCGCCTGGCGATCCGCGTCCGAGTAGACCGCCACCGTCTCGATGTCGAGGTCCCGGCACGCGCGAAAGATCCTGAGTGCGATTTCGCCGCGGTTCGCGACGAGGAGGCGTCGCTTCACGGCTTCACAGCCCTCACAATTTCACAGCCCTAACAACTTCACGGCTTCACAGCTTCACAGCTTCACAGCGGGATGTTTCCGTGCTTCTTCCGGGGCAGCACGACGCGCTTGCCTTCGAGCAGTCCGAAGGCCTGGATGAGCTTCTCGCGGGTCTCGGAGGGCTCGATGATCTGGTCGACGTAGCCGCGGCGCGCGGCGATGTAGGGCGTAGCGAAATTCTCGACGTACTCGGCCACTTTCTCCGAGCGGCTCTCCGGGGGTCCGTCGGCGAGCTCGCGTCGATAAAGTACGTTCACGGCTCCCTCGGGCCCCATGACGGCGATCTCCGCTGTCGGGTAGGCGAAGTTGAAGTCGGTCGCGATGTCTTTCGAGAGCATCACGCAGTAGGCCCCTCCATAGGCTTTCCGGGTGATGACCGAGATCTTGGGGACGGTCGCCTCCGCGAAGGCGTAGAGGAGCTTCGCACCGTGCCGGATGATTCCGCCGTACTCCTGCTGCGTTCCCGGGAGGAAACCGGGGACATCTTCGAAAACGAGGAGCGGGACGTTGAACGCGTCGCAGAAGCGGACGAACCGGGCGGCCTTGACGGACGCGTCGATGTCGAGGACACCCGCGAGATGCATGGGCTGGTTCGCCACGACCGCCACCGACCGCCCGTCCAACCGGATGAACCCGCAGAGGATGTTGCGGGCGAACGCCGGCTGTACCTCCAGAAACATCCCCGCGTCGGCGACCATTCGAACCAGGGCCGCCATGTCATACGGCCGGTCCGGCTCTTCGGGGATGAACCGATCGAGATCGGCCGCCGCCGCCGCGGGCTCCAAGGGCTCCGCGCGCGGCGCGTCGTCGAGGTTGTTCGAGGGGAGATAGGAGAGCAGCTCGCGGATTCCCGCCAGAACCGCGGCGTCGTCTTTCCGGACGAAGTGGGCGACTCCGGAGACGGCGGCGTGGGTGCGCGCTCCGCCGAGCTCCTCCTTCGTGACCTCCTCGTGCGTGACAGTGCGGATCACGTCGGGACCGGTGACGAAGAGATAGGACGTCTTCTCGGTCATGAAGACGAAGTCCGTGATGGCGGGGGAATAGACGGCGCCGCCGGCGCAGGGCCCGAGAATCGCCGAGATCTGCGGCACCACGCCCGAGGCCCGCGTGTTTCGGAGAAAGACCTTCGAGTATCCCGCCAGAGAGACGACCCCCTCCTGGATTCGGGCGCCGCCGGAATCGTTCAGGCCGATGATGGGCGCCCCGTTCTGCACCGCGAGGTCCATCACCTTGCAGATCTTCTCGGCGTTCGACTCGGAGAGCGACCCTCCGAACACCGTGAAGTCCTGCGCGAAGACATAGACCGCGCGCCCGTCGATCCGGCCGGCTCCGCAGACGACTCCGTCGCCGGGAAACTGCGTCTTCTCCATGCCGAAGTCGCGGCACCGATGCGCGACGAAGGGGTCGAGCTCTAGGAAGGATCCGGGGTCGAGGAGGCGTTCGACGCGCTCGTGGGCGGTCAACTTTCCTTCCGCGTGCTGGCGCTCGATCCGGTCGGAGCCGCCGCCCTCCCGCGCCTTCTCCCGCAGCGCCTCGAGATCCGCGATACTCTTTTCGAGCGTATTGGGAAAAGAAGTTATCAGCTAAACGCCCGCCCCCCATCGGCCACCAGGCTCCCTCTCGGCGGGAGAGGGCATGCTCTTAAGCGCCGTGCTCGAAAGAAAAAGGGCAACCCCCTCACCCCGACCCTCTCCCCCGGGTGCGGGGGAGAGGGAAGAGCGTAGCGGGGAAGAGCTGTTCTCAAGGGAGTCCGATCCAAAAAGGGCTCCGGTCGCATCGCGAATAGTCTCCGCGCGATTCCGCGCGTAGGAGGTTCGCGATGCGGGAGCGCAGCGCCGCAAGGGACCAGCCGGGCGGTCGAGGCGACAGCCGAGCCGCCCGCCGGCCGCGTCAGCGGAGGTCCCGCCGCAAGCGAAGCGACGTCTAGAGGACGATCCCCCGCTGCTCGGCGAGCTTGCGGCGGATGCGCCGGAAGAGCTCCTGACCGTCGACGCGGCCCGATGCGATCTCGCTCCGCGCGGCCTCCATCATCCGGCGCGCCTCCTCGTCGAGCGTCCGCTCCTTCTCGACCTCTTCGGCGAGCGCCGCGAGAACGGAGTTCCGCAGAGCTCCCGGCACGCGCTCTTCGAAGAGCTTGCGCGCGGCCAGCCCGCGCGCCGCGCGCACGGCGATGAACTCCTTGCGGGTGTCGGAAACGGCCATCCGGAAATCGTATCGCAGACGCGCCCCGAAATCCCTTTACGGCAACTGCGACAGCCCTTACCCTTGTCGCCCCATGTCCCTCGACGCAGCGCGCATCGCCGGCTGGATCGAGCCGCTTGCCAGGCGGCCGGGCGAGATCGTCGAGGTCTTCGGAGAGAGACGGCGAGAGGCGGTGCTGGAGCTCGCCGACGGAGACGTCGTCGGCGCCCGGACGACCGCGGTCTCGGGCGTTTCCGCGCGATGGGCGTTCGGGCCCGACGAGATCCTGGCCTCGGTCTCGCGGGTCGACGAGGCGGCGGCGCGGGAAGCCGTCCGCCTCCTCCAGAGCCTCCTCGGTCGCGCGCCTCTTCCCGCGAGATCCGGGCCGCCTCCGGCTCTCGCGGACGAGAACGCCGAGCTCGAGGCGGACCGCTGGAGTCGCCGGCTGGTCGCGAGCGCCGCGCGCCACGCTCCGCGGCATC
>JBBQNC010000205.1:0-6964 GCA_038329555.1 Thermoanaerobaculia bacterium | reverse complement strand
CGCTCGGCGCCTATGAAGAGGGGGCAGCCAGTCTTCTCCAGGTCCTCGACAGTGCCCGGACGCTGAGCGAGGTGCGCCTCGCCTATTACCGCGCGGCTTTTGCTCGCCGGGAAGGTTTGATCGAGCTCGACGTGCTGTCCGGAATAGATCCGTTTGGCGCCCTTCAACCGGCAAGCGAAGGACCCGGGCGCCCCGAATCCTCGAAAGGAGGTGACCAGTGAAGCGACCCGTGACGCTATTTGCATGTTGCGCCGCCGTCGTCCTCGCGTTCGCAGCCCTGTCATGCACGAAGGGGAAGAGCGACGCCACCGAGCCGTCTCGAGCGAGCGGCTCTTCCCAGATTGTCGTATTCACGGCCGAGCAGATCACGCACGGGGGGGTCCGCTGGAGCCCGGCCGAGTCCACGAGCGTCGTTGAGACCGACGAGATGCCCGGTCAGCTCGTTCCGGACGAAGACCATACGTCGCATTTGGGCGCCCCGGCGCAAGCCCGCATCCTCCGCGTGCATGTTCGTCTCGGGGACCGGGTGCGCCGGGGGGAGCTGCTGGTCACGCTTCAGAGCGCCCAGGCGAGCGCGGCGCGTGCCGAATACGACAAGGCCAGGGCGGAATTGCCTTCCCGGACCACGGCATTCACGTACGCTCGAACGGCGCGCGAGAGGGCGGAGCGGCTCCTGGCGATCAAGGCGGCCGCCCAGCAGGAGGTCGAGCGGGCGCGCGCGGACGAGGACGCCGCTCGCGCTGGACTCGAGCAGGCGCGAGCGGAGGAGCAACGCGCCCGGACTGCACTCACTCATTTGAATGCGAGCTCCAGCGCCGACGGCGAGATCACGATCCGGTCACCCCTGGATGGGGTCGTTCTCCGTCGCGAGGCGGCGCCCGGAGCCGTGGTGGAACCCGGCGCGCCCCTCGTGAGCGTCACGGACGCGCGAACTCTGTGGCTCGAAGCTTCGGCCTCGGACCGGGCCGCTGCGGCGTTGCGCGTGGGCGATCGAGTCCGGTTCACGGTTCCCGCATTTCCGGCGAAAACCTTCGAGGCGCGCATCGAGAATGTCGGAGGGGCCCTGGATCCTGAAACGAGGCGCCTCCCGGTCCGCGCGGCGGTCGCGAATGCCGCCGGCACCCTGCGACCGCAGATGTTCGCCACGGTTTCACTCGAAATCGGGAGTTCGCGCCCCGCGGCCGCGGTCTCCGAGAACGCCATCGTGCTCGTCGATCGGATTCCTGTCGTCTTCGTCGCGAGGCCGCGAGAAGGAGGCGGCGCCGAGTTCGAACGCCGGAACATCGAGATCGGCGGCAGACGCGACGGGAGGGCCCTCGTGACACGAGGGTTGCGACCGGGGGAAGTCGTCGTGACGGAAGGAGCCTTCGCCGTCAAGTCCCAGCTCGAACGCTCGAGAATCGTCAAGGAGGGCTGATTGATCGAACGATTGATCACCGCCGCGCTCCGCTACCGCGTAGCCGTACTCGCGCTCGTTTTCCTCCTGGTCGTCGCCGGCGGCTGGGCGCTCATGAACATCAACGTCGATGCCTTTCCCGATCTCACTCCGAACCAGGTCCAGGTGATCACCGTCGCTCCGGGACTCTCGCCCGAGGAGGTCGAAAACCTGGTCAGTTATCCCATGGAGACCGCCATGATGGGCCTCCCCCGGACGACGGGGGCTCGTTCCATCTCGAAGGCCGGGATCTCGGTCGTCACCGTTTCCTACGAAGACGACGTCGACATGTACTTTGCGCGGGCCCAAGTCCAGCAGCGCATGCAGGATGCGGCCGCGAGCCTGCCGGCCGGATATCTGCCGACGCTCGGCCCTCCGGCGACACCGATGGGCGAGGTGTTCCAGTATCTCGTCGAATCGAAGACCGCCTCTCTCATGGAACTGCGAAACCTGCAGGAGTACACGATCCGTCCGATGCTTCGCACGATCCCGGGGGTTGCGGACGTGAACTCCTGGGGGGGCATGGTGCAGCAGTTCCAGGTGCTGGCCGATCCCAACAAGCTCGCGGGTTACGGCCTCACGCTCCATGAAATCCAAACGGCGGTCGCAAACAACAACGGCAACTTCGGAGCGGGGTATATCGAGACGCGCGGAGAGCGCTTCACGGTCCGAGGTCTCGGGCGGCTGACCACTGCGGAGGACATCGGAAACGTGGTTGCGGCCACGCGCGCGGGGGGCACACCGATCCACGTTCACGACGTCGCGGAGGTTCAGATCGGCCCCATGCCGCGCGAGGGAGCCGTTTCGCGAGATGCCAAAGGCGAGACGCTGTCGGGAATGATCGTCATGCTGAAGGGCGCCAACGGAAGGGAAGTCGTCTCACGGGTCGAGGATCGCCTGAGAGAGATAACGCCCCTTCTCCCGCCGGGAGTCGCGATTCGACCTTTCTACAACCAGGGCGAGGTCGTCGATCGAACGACCCGGACGGTCTACACGAACCTGCTCGAAGGCGCGCTTCTGGTCGCCTTGATTTTGTTTCTCTTCCTGCGGAATGCGCGCGCTTCGCTCCTGACCGTTTCGGTCATACCCCTGTCGATGCTCTTTGCGTTCCTTCTGATGAAGCGCTTCGGCGTGTCGGCAAACCTCATGAGCCTCGGAGCGCTCGATTTCGGCCTGATCGTCGACGCGGCGGTCGTCATGGTCGAGAATTTTGTTCGCCGTCTTGGACACTCCGAGCAAACGACGTCAGAACATCGACGGGAGATCATCAGGCAGGCCTCGATCGAAGTCGGCCGGCCGATTCTCTTCGGTGTTCTCATCATCATCGCCGTCTATCTCCCCATCTTCACGCTGCAGGGTCTCGAGGGCCGCATGTTCACGCCGATGGCCTTCACCGTCTGCGTGGCGGTGCTCGGTTCGCTCTTCCTCGCGCTCTGTTTCGTCCCGGTCGGTGCTTCGTTTCTCCTTCGTGAGGTCGAGGAGAAGCCGGCACGCTGGTTCGATGCGCTCCGGCGGCGCTACGACCAGGCACTCGGCTGGGCTCTGTCGCATGGAGCGACGGTCGTGATCGGAGCCGTCGTGCTCCTCGCCATCTCGCTTGCTTCCGTGGGGTTCCTCGGAACCGAGTTCATGCCGAAGCTCGACGAAGGCTCGATGCTCATCGAGACGCGCCGGCTACCGAGCACGTCCCTTCCGCAGGGGATGGCAATCGCCAAGGAGGTTGAGAGCACCCTCTTGAAGTTTCCCGAAGTGCGAAGCATCGTCACGAAGATGGGGCGCCCGGAGCTCGCGACGGAAACGATGGGTCTCTACGCCGGGGACGTGTACGTGCTTCTGAAGCCGAAACGAGAGTGGCGTGCGCGATCCCAGGAGGAGCTCATTCAGAAGATGGATCGTGCCCTCTCGCAGGTCCCCGGCCTCGATTACAACTTCACCGCGCCGATGGCCATGCGTCTCGATGAAGCGATTTCCGGCGTGCGCACGGAGCTCGGCGTCAAGGTATTCGGCGACGATCTCGCGATCCTGCAGAAGAAAGCCGCTGAGGTCCGGGATGTGATCGCCGGAGTCCGCGGCGCGGCGGATGTCTCTGTGGACGTGAGCGCCGGCGCGATGCAGGTGGAGCTCGAACTGGATCGACCGGCGATGGCACGTTATGGCTTGGACATCGCCGACGTACGGGACGCCGTGCAAGCCGGAATCGGCGGGGTCGAGGCGAGCGAAGTCATCGAAGGACGCAAGCGCTTCCCGATCATCGTGCGGCTCGCCGAGGCGTATCGCGGGACCCCGGAGGCGATCGGGCGCCTTCTCGTCAATACCACTTCGGGCGGACGAATCCCGCTCACGGAGCTGGCTCGCGTTCGCACCGTCGAGGCCCCGGAGGTCATCAACCATCAGGACGGGGAACGAATGGTGATCGTACAGAGCAACGTTCGGGGTCGCGATCTCGGCGGATTCGCGGCGGAGGTCCAGCGCGCCGTCAAGCAGCGCGTCTCCCTGCCGGACGGATACTTCGTCACGTACGGTGGACAGTTCGAAAACCAGGAGCGCGCCATGAAACGCCTGACGTTCATCGTGCCGCTCGTCCTGCTCCTCATCATCGCGTTCCTCTACGGGAGTTTCGGAAATGCCCGGCAGGCCCTTCTCGTGATGCTGAACGTGCCTTTCGCGCTCGTGGGAGGAATCGCAGCGCTCTGGCTGCGAGGGCTGAATCTGAACCTGAGCGCTTCGGTCGGCTTCATCGCGCTCTTCGGGGTCGCCGTGCTGAACGGTGTCGTGCTCGTCGCCCACATGAACCAGTTGCGGGCAGGTGGAAAGAGCCTGGACTCGGCCGTTCGTGAGGGGGCTCAAGCGCGACTCCGTTCCAATCTCATGACCGCTCTCGTCGCCGCCGTCGGCTTCATTCCCATGGCGGTTTCGACGAGTCCCGGCTCCGAGATTCAGCGCCCGCTCG
Organism: Thermoanaerobaculia bacterium; assembly: GCA_038329555.1. Taxonomy (GTDB): domain Bacteria; phylum Acidobacteriota; class Thermoanaerobaculia; order UBA5066; family Gp7-AA6; genus JALYUA01. The sequence goes on along the minus strand of JBBQNC010000205.1, from coordinate 2,579 downwards.
CCACCGTCGTCATCGGCGGGCTGATCACGTCCACCCTGTTGACCCTTATCGTCCTGCCGGTGGTCTACCTGTGGCTCGAACGGCGTTGGCCGACCGTCACCGAATGGTTGCGGGCTCGCCGCGTCACTTTCACCGGCTCGCGTTCAAACGGGCGCGAAGCGTGAGCGCGCTTCGTGAAAGGCCGGCGGTGCTCGTCATGGTGAGCTCAATCCCGTTTTCGCGACCCCGGCTTGCCGCGGCGGAGTTCACCTCATCGAAAGGGCGAGCATGATTCCGGCCTTCATCGTCGTCTTTCGCGAGGGATTCGAGGCTTTCCTCGGCGTCGCGGTGATTCTCGCGTTCCTGGAAAAAGCCGGCAGGAACTGGCTTCGGCCGACGGTGTACGTCGCCGTCGGCGTCTCGATCGTGCTCAGCGGGGGTCTCGGTTATCTCCTCAGCCAGAACCAGTCGCCTTTGTGGGAGGGAATCATCGGCATCGTCGCGATCGTGCTGGTGGTCAGCTTCGTGATTCAGGTCTGGAAGATGGCGCCCACGATGCGTCGCGACGTCGAAGCCAGGGTGAATACGACGTCGTCCGCCGCCTCGAGGTTCACAGCAGTCGTCGGCGTTTTCCTCTTTACCGTCCTCGTCGTCACGCGCGAGGGTATGGAGGCGGCGATGATTCTGATCCAGGTGCGGAACGCCCCTGAATTCCTGGCCGGCTCGCTTATGGGACTCGCGGCGGCGGGAGTGATCTCCTGGGTCTGGGCTCGCTTCGGACATCGCGTCAACCTCAAGAGATTCTTTCAAGTGACCGGGGTCTTCCTCCTCTTGTTTGCGCTGCAGATCCTGGTCTACTCGATCCACGAGTTCTCGGAGGCCGAAGTCCTGCCGGCGAGCGACGCCATAAGTACAGCCACCGAACGGTTTTCGCCGGCAGGCATGTACGGCAAATGGTTCTCGCTTTTCATCGTCGCGGGGTGCGGGCTGTGGCTCGCAATCGTCTCGGCCTCCGATCGTGCTCGCAGGGCCCGCCCAACGGTCCAGTAGTTCGTCCAATCTTCAGGCGATCGAGCCGCGGAATGCACGCCTGACACCCGCCAGAATGAGCAGCGCCGCCCCGAATGTGCCGACGATGGTCGCGCCGGTCGGAAGGTCAAGCAGGTAGGAGACGGTCACGCCCGCCGCGGAAACCAGGGCGCCCATCGTCCATCCGATCATCAGACGCGGTCCGAGACGCTCGGCGAAGAGCATCGCGGTCACGGCCGGGACGATCAGAAAGCAGAAAACGAGCAGGACGCCGGCGATCGCGACCGAAGAGGTCACGACGAATCCGAAGGAGATGTAGAAGAGAAAGTCCCAGAATCGGATATTCCAGCCCCGGCGCTCCGCCTCCGCCTCATTCATGGAGATCAGAAGAAACCGGTTACGGAGACGATAGTGGAAGAAGCCCACGAGAGCGTAAAGCAGCGCCGTCCGGGCGAGCTCGGGCCAGGAGACGGAAAGGATGTTGCCCACGAGCATTTCCTTCAGGTGCTCGGTTTCCTGCGTTGCCTTGGACATCACAAGGATGGCGACGGCCGCGGAGACCGCGTAGACGATCCCGATGATGGCTTCCTGCGGGATGCGGGTCTGCCTATGCACGCGAGAGCCGCAAAAACGGCCGCACCGGCGAAAGTAAAGCCGAGCGACGAGAGATAAGCTATCGAGCTGTGCAGGTCGTATCCGGCCAGATACGCCACCATTGTGCCGAGTGCGGCGATCTGGGCCAGCGACAGGTCCACGAAGATGACTCCTCGTTCCACCACGTGCACGCCGAGATAGGCGTGGATCCCCGTCAGGATGAGGCTCGCGACGAAGGCGGGCAGGAGCAGCTCGAAGACGGTCAAGGCGCCGCCTGACTCTTCCTTTTCGCGAGCTTCTCTGCCAGCAGCCGGACGTCGTAGTCGAACAGCGAGATGTAATCCTTGGCCTCGGGCACACCTCCGACGGACGGGATGAAGACGAGCACTTCGGCGCCGGCCTTCGCCGCGATCTGTTCCGGCGTCTTGCGGTCGAAGTAAGGCTCCATGAGGATCAACGGGATCTTCTTGTGCCGCATCAGATTGATGAGCTCGACGGTGTGTGAGGGCGTCGGCGGGATACCGGGCTTGGGCTCGACGTAGTCGGCCGCCACGAGACGGAAGTGCTTGAAGAAGTTCGGCCAGGATCTGTGATACGTGACGAGCTCCGTTCCGGCATAGGGCGCCAGCGCCGCCCGCCAGCGTTTGTCCCCTTCGGAAAGCCTCGCCTCGAACGCCGCCAGGTTCGCGCGGTATTCGGCGTCGCCGCTCGGATCGATCTCAGACAGCTTTTTCGCCACGGCGCGGGCGATGACACGTCCGTTGTCCGGGTCCAGCCAGTAATGAGGATTGCCGAATGGGTGCACGTCTCCCATGGCGCGGGTGACGACGCCGGTCGGCCGTTCCAGAACGTCGCAACCGAGCGACGCGTCCAGATAACCCGGGCCGCCCGGATGGATCTTTTCGTTGCGGCTCTGATCGATCATCGGAGGCAGATACCCGATCTCCAGGTCCAGGCCCGCCACGATCAGGAGGTCC
>JBBQNC010000204.1:0-6964 GCA_038329555.1 Thermoanaerobaculia bacterium | reverse complement strand
CGACATCCTGCGGACGCCCGCCGGCATGGTTCTGAAGGTCGAGGAGCCCGACGCGACGCCGCGGGTGCCGGTCACGACTCCCGCTCCGACGGCGCCGCCGGGCGCCCGGACCTCGTAACCGTTCAGCGCGCGGCAGCCCGCTTTTCCGACGTCGCGCAGCGGGAGATCACGAGCAGTCCTGGGAGCCGGGCCAGAAGCCCGGTCGAAACATTTAAGACTCCGTGTGAAGCGGACCGTGTCGTGAAAGGCGGCGTCCGCGCGCCGCTGAGGTCAGGCCCGCGTGCTCCAGTGCAGGAATGCGTCGCAGACGGCCAGCTCCTGGGTCTCTCCGACCCCGACCGCGAAGGGCCGGCTGTGGAACGGCGCCCCCCGGACTCGGCAGATGTAGAAATAGCCGGCGGTGCCGTCCATCGTGACCCGCCGGAACTCGCCGACCCGCTCCTCTCCCTCGAGGACTCTCCTCAGCCGCGCGGCGGCTCGCTCTTCGGTCGTGAAGCGGAGCACGTCCGAGTCCGCAAACAGATTGCGCTCCTTGAGGAGAGCGACGATCGCGCCGTCATTCGCCGGAGACGCATCGCGGCGGAAGAGCATCCGGGACTCCGTGGTTCTCCCAGAAACATCCCGCTTTGCGTTTCCCCGGTCTGTACGGAGCCGTACAAGTGACTCGGGGACGATGACCGATGGCCGATGGGGTGAGCACCCTTCGGAGCACGGGCGGAGTCGCGGAGGCGCTCGCGCGCCGGGGCCGCAAGATCCGAACGCGGCGGAGCGCGTCTACTTCTTCGTCGTCGACTTCGTCGTCGACGAGGCTTTCTTCTTCGGCACCTTTCCGCCGGCGCGCCGCGCCTCCGAGAGCCCGATGGCGATCGCCTGTTTCTTGCTCTTCACTTTCTTGCCGGACTTCCCGCTCTTCAGCGTCCCCTTCTTCCGCTCGTGCATCGCCCTCTCGATCTTCTCCGACGCTTTCTTCCCGTATCGAGCCACAAGAATCTCCTTTCTCGTTCTCGCGCTTCGCGGCTTCAAGTCAAAGCATCAACCGTGCCGATCTCCGCAGAGTCAGGCTTCCTCCAGGGCGTCATGGTTCCTCTCCCGCTTCGTGAGTGCCGGAGAGCGGGCAGGGGTGTCAGGTTTGGCGGCGATTTCTGCGCGAAAGTTCTCGTACTTTTACGCAAAGATGACTCGGGGTTGGCGTTGACATTCGAGAGGGATTGCGATTTCCTAGGACCCCTCTCCTGACCCACAAATGAAACTCATCGCCTTATGGCTGATCCTGGCCCTCGTCGCGGGGATCGTCGAAGTAATCGTGCCCGTTTTCGGGTTCGTCTTCGTTACGATCGCTGCTCTGCTCGCCGCATTGGCCGCGTACGGCGGAGTCGTCTGGCCGGTCCAGGTCGTGATCTTTGCCGTCGCGCTCGTCCTTTCGCTCCTGGTGCTGCGCCCTCTTTTCGCGAAAAGATTCGGCGGGCGCGGCGTCCCGTCCCGTACCGAGGCCCTCGTCGGACGACGCGGACAGGTGATCCAGCCGATCGATCCGGTTGTCGGGTCGGGCCGCGTCAACGTGGGTGGCGACGACTGGGCCGCGCGAAGCCGTGTTCCGATCGCCGCGGGAGCGGAAGTCCTCGTCGAGGGCGCAGACGGCATCGTGCTTCTCGTCACTCCCGCCTCTACGATTTCGAGCACTCTCTAACTGGAGGCGCCGTGCCCTACACCCCGTACGTCCTCGCCGCTTTCGTGCTTTTCGCCCTGATCGTCGTCGTCAAGTCCATCAAGATCGTTCCGCAGAAGAAGGTGAAGGTCATCGAGAGGCTCGGGAAGTTCCACAAGTCGGCGGAAGCGGGGCTCAACATCATCCTGCCGTTCCTGGACTCGGTGCGGAACACGATCGACATTCGCGAGCAGATCACAGCGATCGAGCCGCAGCCCGTCATCACCCGGGACAACGTCACGATGGAAGTGGACGCCGTCATCTACTTCGTGATTGCGGATCCGGTCCGCGCAACCTACGAAGTGCAGAACCTCGCATGGGGGATCGAGCAGTTGACGCTATCGGGCCTGCGCAACGTGATCGGCGCCCTCGATCTGGACCACACGCTGACCTCGCGCGACACGATCAACACGCAACTCCGATCGACACTGGACGCCGCGACGCAGCAGTGGGGGGTCAAGATCATGCGTGTGGAGCTCAAGAACATCAACCCGCCACAGGAGATCAAGCTGACCATGGAGAAGCAGATGACGGCGGAGCGCTCGCGCCGGGCCACCGTCACCCAGGCGGAAGGAGAGAAATCTTCGGCGATCCTGCGCGCCGAGGGTCAGAAGCAGTCCAAGATCGTGACGGCGGAAGGCGAAAAGGAATCCGCCATCCTCGCGGCGGAAGGGCAGGCGACGGCGCGACTGCGTGTCGCGCAGGCCGAAGCGCAGGCCATCGAGCTCGTCACCGCCGCTCTCGGTGCGACGGGAGCGCCGGCGCAATACCTCATCGCGCAGCGTTACCTGGAATCGCTCACCCAGATCGCGGCGAATTCGCAGAAAATCGTCTTTCTTCCGTACGAAGCCTCCGGAGTCATGGGATCAATCGGATCGATGAAGGAGCTTTTCAACGGATCGGTGCCTCCGGTCTCCCTGGCCCCCCCGCCACGCTGACGGTCTCGTCGCCGGAACACGCGTACCGTCGCTCGATCGAGGCCGAACTGCGAATATCGTGGCGGAAGCGTGTGGGAATCGAACCCACCCATCCCGGCGGAGCCGCGACGCCGACGGATTTGAAGTCCGCGAGGGCCACCAGGCCCCATGCGCTTCCGCGTGCGATTATCGCGCGTTTACCGTACCCGGACCGGCGTGGTATTCTTCGCGCCCTCTCCGACAGAAATCGTGGGGCTGTAGCTCAGTTTGGGAGAGCGCCTGAATGGCATTCAGGAGGTCGACGGTTCGATCCCGTTCAGCTCCACCAGTACTTCTCACCACACAGTTTCTCTAACCTCATTGCCGCTCGACCACCCGAAGGATCGAACCGTCGACCTCGGGGGTTAACGGGGGGGCGCCAGCGGCCCCCCCGCTGAGAGGAGCGCGACGGGTCCCGCTCGCGGGCGAGCGGGACGGTTCGATCCCGTTCAGCTCCACCAATTCGAAAAGCACGTAGGGACGCGGGTTCTCCCCGTCCTTTTCAGCTCTGGCGGGATACGCCGAGGTTCACGCGAAGGGTTCATGGAAATGAACCTTCTGAAACTCGCCGCATCGTGGAATCTTGAGTCTTGATGGTGACGGAATCCGGTCTAACCTCGGCTCGTTCCCGAAACGATCGCTGCTTGCGGCGGAGCGATGGCAGGTGTTCCTGAGCGACGATCGCACCCTCCACGGTCTCAACGCGGCTCGTTGAGGAGGTCGAAGCGGTTCACCCGGCAATTTGGGGTATCGTCGCGATGCGTGGGCGCTCGCGAACCCATTCGTCGCGGGCGACCGCATATATCGCTTGGCGTTGATCCGGTTGCCGCGCGTCAGCGGGAACCCGGCTCGAAGAGGGAGGAAGTCCTCGTGCCGGCATCGGTCCACGTCCTTTACAGGCCGTATCTGCGGGCAATGTTTCTCGGCCTTGCGTGCGTTCTGCTGCAGTCGGCGGCGGGGGCCCAGGAGACTGGAACCGACCCCGGCAGAACGCCGGGACCGGCTCCCGGAAAAGAAGAGCTCTCGCCGGCGGTTGCCAAGGTGGACGTCAAACCCGTCGCTCGCGACGAGGAGATTCGCCGGCGCCTCGAGAGCGTCCTGGTGGCCACCGACTGGTTCACCGCCCCGAAAGTTCGAGTCGAGGAAGGGGTCGTCTTCCTCGAGGGTCGTGCGGCGTCCGATGAGCTCAAGAAGTGGGCCGGCGATCTGGCGCGCCACACGCAGGACGTCGTCGCGGTGGTCAATCGGATGAACGTGCCCGAGCGGTCGCTTTGGGACTTGAGCCCGGCCCGGAGCGGGTTGTTAACCTTATGGCGCGAGTTCATCCGGTCGCTTCCCCTTCTCCTCGTTGGTCTCCTAATCCTGGCGCTATCGGTGGGCGCCGCGGCATTGACGGCGAGCGGAGCGCGAGCGCTTCTTCGCGGGAGGATTCGAACGAGACTCCTCCGAAATGTGGTCGCGCTTGCAGCCGGTGGGCTCGTCCTTCTGTTCGGCAGCTACATCGTCCTGAGGGTCTCGGGCCTGACCCAACTGGCGTTGACGTTGGTGGGCGGCACCGGCCTGATCGGCTTGGCCGTTGGCATCGCGTTCCGGGACATCACCGAGAACTTCCTGGCCAGCATCTTCCTCAGCATCCAGCGGCCGTTCGAGACTGCCGACCTGGTCGAAATCTCGGGTGTGACCGGATACGTTCAGCAGCTGAACATGCGCACGACAGTCCTCATGGCCCTCGACGGCAACCTGGTGCAGATCCCCAACGGCAGGGTCTACAAGAGCGAGATCCGCAACTTTACGACCAACGCGAACCGGCGAGAGGATTTCGTCGTCGGGATTGGCTATGACGATTCGATCAGCGACGCGCAGGAGGTTGCCCGGAAGGTGTTGGCCGACCACCCGGCGGTCCTGAACGACCCCGAGCCGCTGGTCCTGGCCGACAGTCTCGGGACGTCGACGGTCAATCTCCGCGTCTATTTCTGGCTCAACGGCCGCGAGCATAGTTGGCTGAAGGTGAGGTCTTCGGTCATCCGCCTCGTGAAACGCGCCTTTCAGAAACATGGCATCTCGATGCCCGACGAGGCCCGCGAGGTTGTCTTCCCACAGGGCGTCCCCGTCACGTCGCTCGAAGGGAAGCTCGAAAAAGGGCCCGCCCAAAAGACGCAGGATCGGGGACCCTCGGAGCCTTCCGCCGACGAACCCAATGCGACGTCCACCGAAGCGGAAGCCGGACTCTACAGCGAGGCCGGCATCCTCGAGAAACAAGCGCGGCAGGCGCAGCCCCTGAAGGAAGGGGAGAATCTTCTGCCGGTCGCCGCTGGCAAGGCGTCATCGGGGGAGGAAGGCTGAGAGTTTCGCGGCGGCGCGGGAAACCTCGTCGCCTGGCGACCGCGCGAGCTCCTGGCAATCGACCATGAACAAGATCAAACAGATCTCGAACAATCTGCAGGCCAGTTTCTGGTTCGTGCCCTCGGTCATCATCGTCGCAAGCATCCTGCTCGCGGTGGCGTTCATCAACATCGATGCGACCGGAAGCAAGCCCTGGATGGACCGCTGGCCGCGCCTCTTTGGCGCCGGTGCGGAGGGCACGCGCGGGATGTTGTCCACGATCGCCGGCTCGATGATGACCGTCGTGGGTGTCACGTTTTCGATGACCCTCGTGACGCTGGCGCTGGCCTCGAGTCAGTACACTTCGCGCATCCTGCGGAACTTCATGCGCGACCGCGTGACCCAGGTCGCGCTCGGCATCTTCGCCGGCATCTTTACCTACTGTCTGATCGTGTTGCGCACGATCCGGGGCGGCGACGCGGCCGCGTTCGTGCCGAGCCTTGCAGTCTCCTTCGCGGTAATCCTCGCGATCGGCGGCATCAGCGTCCTGATCTACTTCATTCACCATATTGCCTCCTCGATCCAGGCCTCGAACATCATCGCGTCGGTCGCGGCCGAGACGGTTCTCGCTGTGGACCGCCTCTTCCCGGGGAGGCTCGGCCAGGAGGCCTCGGACGGGGACGAGGATCCGTCAGCGGATCCTTTTCCGGAGCGCCGCTGGAGGGTTGTCCCGGCCCCGCGGAGTGGCTACATCCAGGAGGTCGATGACGGAGCACTGTTGCGACTGGCGAGGGAACAGCGGACCGTCATGCGAATGGAGCGAGGGATCGGCGAGTTCGTGGTTGAGGGCACGGCGCTCGCCTCCCTTGCTCTGGAGAGCGCGCCGGAGGAGGGGATCGCCGCAGACGTGCAGGCGGCGTACAGCATCAACCGACACCGTACGGTGGAGCAGGATTGCGCTTTCGGAATCCGACAGATCGTGGACATAGCATTGCGGGCGTTGTCGCCGGGAATCAACGACACGACGACCGCGATCATGTGCGTGAACTATCTCTCCGTGATCCTGGCGCGACTGGCGTCTCGACCGATTCCTTCTTCGCACCGATACGAGGAAGGGGAGCTGAGGATGATCACGGTCGGGGCGAACTTTGCCGGCCTCGTGGCCGAGTCGTTCGATCAGATTCGAGTCAGCGCCGCCGGCAATGTTGCCGTCCTGCTGGAGCTTCTCGTCGCGATTGAGACCCTCGCCGGCATGACGAACAGCCCGGGTCGGAGGCGGGTCCTGCGTGAAAACATGGGCCACATAGCCGAGGTCGCCGGCCGCACCCTGGAGTCCCCCGACGACCGGGCGCGGTTCGAGAGTTCCCTGGCCCGTCTGCGCGAAGAGCTCGCGACGGGGTAGCGCGGGAAGAGCGAGCGCTGTCCGGTCTCCCGAGCTCTCAGGCGGTATCGCCGAATCGCGACCATGCGAGCCAGCGCGCGGCCACCTTCTTCCAGAACGGGGTCAGGCGGGACCGGGAATATGCGTCGGCAGCTTTCCGGATCGCCTCGGCTTGCGTGGGATAGCTGTGAATGACCCGAGAAATCGTCGCCAGCCCGATTCCCGCGACCATCGCCAGCGTGATTTCGTTGATCATTTCGCCAGCGTGGCGCGCGACGACCGTGGCGCCCAGGATCCTGTCCGTGCCTTGACGGACGTGGATCTTCGCGAACCCGTCCTCTTCGCTGTCGGTGATCGCGCGATCAACCTCGCTCATCGGGACGGTGAAGGTCTCGACGGGGATGCCCCGTTCGCGCGCTTCGCGAACGTAAATACCGACGTGGGCGATGGCCGGGTCGGTATAGGTGCACCATGGGATTGTCAGAGCGCTCAGTCTTTTCCTGCCGAGGAAAAGGGCATTCTCGACGACGATGCGGCCCGTCGCATCCGCCACGTGAGTGAATTTGTGCTCCAGGGCTACGTCGCCCGCCGCATAAATCC
>JBBQNC010000203.1:0-6965 GCA_038329555.1 Thermoanaerobaculia bacterium | reverse complement strand
CCGTCGTGACGGACGTCGAGCTCGCGGAGCTGCGCTACTCCGGCCGAGCCCCGGCGTTGCACCGCGGGTTTCCTGCCGCCTACAAGGGCCACCAGGTCAACAAGCACGTGAAGGGATGGGTGTACCTCGGCAAGTCCAAGGTGATCGCCGGCACGCTCGGCATCTCGCGCTGGCCGGCCCTCTCTGTCTGCCTGTTCCTCACCTTCCTCTACACGGTCGTGTCCGGATACTGGGGCGTCGCGGCGAACCACGGCGTGCAGTATCTCTTCGAGATGGGCGGCGCCATCGTCCTCGCCGTCGTCTCCGTGAGCGCCGTGGGCGGCATCGAGGCGCTGAAGCTCCGGGTCGGCGCGGCGCACCCCGCGGGATCCCCTCCGGGAACGACCTTCGGATCCGCGGACGCCACCTCTCCGTCTGGCCCATCGGGCGGGATCCGTCCTGGGCGCTTCCCGTGATCTCGCTCGCGGCCCTCCTCGCCCTGAACTGGTGGGCGTCCTGGTATCCCGGCGCCGAGCCGGGCGGCGGCGGTTATGTCGCCCAGAACATGCTCGCCTGCAAGGACGAGTGGAACAGCCGGTCCGCAGCACTCTTCTTCAACGTCGCGCACTACGCACTGCGCAGCTGGCCTTGGGTCGTCACGGCGCTCTGTTCCCTTGCGCTGTACGGGGGGTCGGTGCGGAATGCCGCCGGCCACGAAGACCCGGGGCTGAACTACGTGCGGATGATGGTCGATTACCTGCCCGCCGGGCTGCGGGGGCTCATGCTCGCGTCTTTCGCCGCGGCGTACACGTCGACCCAGGCCACGCAGATGAACTGGGGGTCGAGCTATCTCATGAACGACCTCTACCGGCGGTTCATCCGGCGAGACGCCTCCGAGGGGCATTACGTCCTGGCGTCGCGTATCTCGACCTTCTTCACGCTCGTTCTGTCGATCGTCGTGACCATCTTCATGGACCAGATCAGCAAGGTCTGGGAGCTCCTCCTGACTCTCGGAGCGGGCACCGGACTCGTCTACATCCTCCGGTGGTACTGGTGGCGGATCAACGCATGGTCGGAGGTCTCGGCGATGGCGGCGGCGCTCGTGACCTCGCTCGGTCTGCGCATGGCGGGCGCCCGGATTCCCGCTCTCGACCCGGCGCGGCCGGAGGGCTTCGCCCTCAACCTGATCGCCACGACCGCGGTGACGACCGCGGTCTGGATCGCCGTGACCTTCGCGACGAAGCCCGAGTCTCCCGCCACGCTCGAGGCGTTCTACCGGAAGGTCCGGCCCGCCGGAAACGGGTGGCGCCCCTTCGCCCTGTCGACGGGCATCGCCCCGCCCCGCGGCGAGATCGGACGCAGCTTCCTCTTCTGGGTTCTCGGGATCTGCGCGGTGTACTCGATCATGTTCGCGGCCGGGGGCGTGATCTTCCACCGTCCCCGGCAGGCCCTCGTCTTCGGGGCGCTTCTTCTCGTCTCGGGATCGCTCCTTGCGCGCGGCCTCGTGCGGGAGAAGGCATGATCGCCGCGATTCTGATCGCGGCGGCCGCCGCCGCGGCCTCCCGTCCGGGCTTTCCCGGGGAGCGGCTCGCCCGCATCGGCGCAGTCGTCGAAGAGGCGATCGCCGCCCGGGAGCTGCCGGGCGCCGTCGTCCTCGTCGGGCACGAAGGCCGGACGATGTACCGGCGCGCGTTCGGGTCGCGCGCCGTCGACCCCGCGCCGGAACGGATGACGGCGGACACGATCTTCGACGTCGCGTCGCTCACGAAGGCCGTGGCGACCGCGCCGTCCGTGATGATCCTGGTCGAAGAGGGCAGGATCCGGCTGGGCGATCCTGTGACGCGCTACATCCCCGAATTCGCGCCTGCGTCCGCCGGAGACGATCGCGCGAAGGTCACCGTCGAAGAGCTCCTGCTCCACCGCGCGGGACTTCCGCCCGACGACCCCATCGAGCTCTACTCGGGAACCCGCGAGGAGATCTTCGCGCGCAAGTACGCGCAGCCCTTGAAGTCGAGGCCGGGATCCGAGTTCGTCTACTCCGACGTCGGGTACGAGGTGCTCGGGGAAATCGTGCGACGGGTCTCCGGCATGGGTCTCGACCGTTTCTCGGAGCAGCGGATCTTCCGGCCGCTCGGGATGAAGGACACCGCGTTCCGCCCGCTCGATCCGGTCTCTTCGCCGTCGGACCCATCCCGTCCCCGCGCGGCCGCGGACGCCGGCGCATCCCGGATCGCTCCGACGGAACGGCGGGAGGGGCGATGGATGCGCGGAGAGGTCCACGATCCGCGCGCGTACGCGGTCGGCGGCGTCGCCGGCCACGCCGGTCTCTTCTCGACCGCGGACGATCTCGCGAAGTTCTGCCGGATGATCCTCTCGGGAGGATCTCTCGGGAAGGTCCGGATCCTGTCGCCGCTCTCCGTCGACGCGCTGACCCGTGCGAGGTTTTCTTTTGACGGCGACGTCCGCGCGCTCGGTTTCGACGTGCAGACGGCCTGGTCCGGCAATCGCGGGGACCTCTTCCCTCCGGGCTCCTTCGGGCACACGGGCTTCACCGGGACCGGGGTCTGGATCGATCCCTCATCGCGGACCTTCGTCGTGTTTCTCTCGAATCGCGTTCACCCGGACGGCAAGGGCAACGTCGTCCGCATTCGCGGGCTCGTCGCGAGCATCGTCGCGGCGGCGCTGCCGGAGGACACACTGGCGGCGGCCCGGAGGCTGGCGGCTCGGATGCCCGCGCGCGCCCGGCGGGTCACGGCGGGGGTGGACGCGCTCGCCGACGGCGGCTTCCGGCCCGTCGCCGGCATGCGGATCGGTCTCGTCACGAACGCCACGGGAGTCGCGCGCGACGGGAGGTCGACGGCGGAAGTCCTCTCCTCCGCGGAGGCCAAAAAGGCCGGCGTGACGCTCGTCCGGATCTTCTCGCCGGAGCACGGCCTCCGAAGCGACGCGGACGCCCCCGTCGGGGACGGCAGAGACCCCGCGACGGGGCTGCCGGTCGTCTCCCTCTACGGAGAGCGCAGGCGCCCCGCGCCGGAAGACCTCTCGGACCTCGGCGCGCTCGTGCTCGACATCCAGGACGTGGGCACCCGCTTCTACACCTACGTGACGACAGGCGGATACATCCTCGAGGCCGTCGCGAAAGCGAAGATCCCGCTCATCGTCCTCGACCGGCCGGACCCGATCGGCGGAACCTCCGTCGAAGGCCCGCTCGCCGATCCGGACCGTCTCTCGTTCACGGCGTACCACCCGGTCCCCGTGCGATACGGAATGACGCCGGGCGAGCTCCTCCGCCTCTTCAACGACGAGAATCGGATCGGGGCGCGCGTCGTGGTCGTGAAGATGCGCGGCTGGTCGAGGGATCTCTGGTACGACGAGACCGGCCTCGAGTGGGTGAGCCCGTCGCCGAACATGCGGTCGCTGACGGCGGCGGCGCTTTATCCCGGGGTCGGCCTCCTGGAGCCCACGAACGTCTCCGTCGGCCGCGGCACCGATAACCCCTTCGAGGTCATGGGCGCGCCCTGGATCGACGCCAACCGCCTTGCGGCGTATCTCTCGGCGCGCCGGATCGCCGGCGCGCGGTTCACGCCCGTTCACTTCACGCCGGCGTCGTCGGTCCACGCGGGCGCGCGCTGCGGCGGCGTGCGCATCATCGTCACGGACCGGGACGCGCTCGCCCCGGTCGCGCTCGGGATCGAGCTCGCTTCCGCGCTGCGTGCCCTCCACCCGGCCGACTGGGACCGCAGCCGCCTGGGGGCGCTGATCGCCAACGCGGACACGGTGGCCCGGATCGAGCGGGGAGACACGCCGGCCGAGATCGCCGCCTCGTGGTGGTCCGGCGTCTCGCGGTTCGAGGCGCGGCGGGCGAAGTGGCTCCTTTACCCGGGCCGGGGCGATCCCGCGGATGGCTCCTGATGTCCGAGCACCGTGCGTCGACGGGATCGGGCAAGCCCCTAGGCTCACCTCTCCAGGTACGTGTAGCCGGGGAAGATCGCCTCGAACTCCTTGTAGATCCGCTGGACTTCATCCTTCTTCAGCGGGCGGCCGGAGACGCGGCGGAGCTGCTTGTTGATCGAGTCGAGGATTTCGGTGCGGTCGTAGTTCATGTACTCGAGGACTCTCTCGCTCGACTCGCCCGGAAGGACGTCCTCCACCCGGGCCCGTCCGTCTTCGTCGACCGTCACGAGAACCTCGTGGGCCTCGCCGAACAGGTTGTGCAGGTCGCCCAGGACGTCCTGATACGCGCCCATCAGGCAGAAGGCGAGGTAATAGGGCTCCCCCTGCCGGAACGCGTGCAGAGGAAGCGTCTCCTTGATGTCGCGCAGGTCGATGAACTTGTCGATCTTCCCGTCGGAGTCGCAGGTGATGTCGGCGAGGGTCCCGACCTCGGTCGGCTTTTCCGTCAGGCGATGGATCGGAAGGATCGGAAAGAGCTGGTCGATCGCCCACGAGTCGGGGAGGGACTGGAAGACGGAGAAGTTCATCACGTAGGTGTCGGCCAGCATCTTCTCCATGTCCTCGAACTCCTCGGGAATCTCCTTCAGCGTCTTCAAGTCGCGATGGATGCGTTCGCAGATCTGCCAGAAGAGGACCTCGCCCTTCGACCGGTCCTCGAGCGAGAGGTGGCCGAGGTTGAAGAGCGTGAAGACTTCCTCCTTGGACTGGAGGGCATCGTGGTAGCTCTCCCGGAGGTTCTTCGCGTTCGTGGAAGCGAGGATGCCCGCGAGCTCCTGGATGACGGGAGCGTCGGAAGACGTGACCCGCACCCGGCGACCCTGCTCGATCCGGTCCGCCACATCGAGGACGTTTGTGACGAGGACCGAGTGGAACGCCGTGACGGCGCGGCCCGACTCCGTCACCAGGGTCGGAACGGGAACCCCTTCCTCTTCGCAGATCTGCTTGATCGTGTAGACGACGTCGTTCGCGTACTCCTGGACGGAGTAATTCATGGACGACTCGAACGCCGTCTTCGAGCCGTCGTAGTCGACGCCGAGGCCTCCGCCGAGATTCAGGTACTGGATGGGGACTCCCATCGCGCGGAGCTTCGCGTAGACGCGCCCGGCTTCCCGGATGGCGTTCTTGATCTTGCGGATGTCGGTGATCTGCGAGCCGATGTGGAAGTGCAGCATGACCATGGAGTCGAGCATGCGCCGCGACTTGAGAATCCGGACGGCCTCGAGCATCTCCGGCGTCGTCAATCCGAACTTCGCCGCCTCGCCCCCCGACTTCGCCCACTTTCCGGAGCCGCGGGCGTAGAGCTTGGCCCGCATCCCGAGCAGGGGGCGGACGCCTCGCGACTTCGCGACGGAGAGAATCCGGTCGAGCTCCGACACCTTCTCCAGGATCAGGACGACCTTCTTCTTCATGCGCACGGCGTTCAAGGCCATCCCGATGAAGGCGTCGTCCTTGTAACCGTTGCAGGTGATCAGGCATTCGGGGCCGAGATCGGCGGCGATGGCGGCGAGCAGCTCCGGTTTCGAGCCCGCCTCGAGACCGTAGTTGTAGGGCCGTCCGGCCTCGATGATCTGCTGGACGACGACGCGCTTCTGGTTGACCTTGATCGGAAAGACGCCTCGGAAGACGTTTCCGTAGTCGAACTCGTCGATTGCGCGAGCGAACGCCTCGTTCAGGCTCTGGACCGCGACCGAGAGGATCTGCGGGAAGCGGATCACCATCGGCGTCGTGATGCCCCGCAGCGCGACGTCGTCGACGATCTGCTTCAGGGCGACCCCGCGGTCGGCTTCTCGCGTCGGACGAACGACGAGCTCGCCGTCCTCCGAGACGTGAAAGAAGCCCTTTCCCCAGTTCGGGATCCCGTAGAGCGCGGAGGCTTCCTCGAAGCGGTGCTCGCGAACGCGCGCACGTTCCGAGGAGCTTCGCCGGACCGGCTTGCGACTGGCCATCGACGGCGATGCTAGCTCAAACGGCCACCGACCTTCGGCCGACGAGGCCCGTCCCGATGACCGCTTCTCTGTCTTCCTCAGCGCGCCGGCTCCCCCGAAAGCCCCTCCCGCCGAGAGTCACGATGTTCGAGACCCGAATGCTTCCCCGCCAGTTTCCTTGCCGGTACGACGAATCGGCGGAGCAGCGATCAGCGCTTCAGATCTTTACCGAGGTTCTCGATCGCATCGCCGACCTTGCGGCGGGCCTTGCCGAGACCCTCCCGCAGGGCGCCGCCGGCGCGCTCGTCCGCTCCTTCGCTCTCGAGGTCCGAATTTCCGGTCAGGGTCCCGGCCGCTTCCTTGATGCGCCCCTTGAGGTTGTCTTTGCGTCCTTCGATTTCGTCGCGGTTCATGGCTTGTGCTCCTTCCGTTGTTCGGAATTGCACTTTCCGTGCCGGACTAGGGTTTTCCCAAGAGCTCGAGGGCGGCAGTCGTCAGCACCCCGACTCCTGTGCGTATGGTCGGCTCGTGGTCGGGCGCCCACTCGGACGAATGAAGCCCAGGCAGAGGGGACCCGGACTTGATGGCCGCCTCGTATCGCTCGGGGTTGACTCCGCCCACCCACAGGATCACGGCCGGCACTCCGGCGCGTCCATACCAGGAGAAATCCTCTCCGGCCATTACGGGTCGGGCTCGACGACGTTCGAGTCGCCGAAGCGCTGCTTGAGAACGCGCGAGAGCCGCGCCGTCAGGTTCGGATCATTGTAGGTGGAAGGGTCTCCCGTCGTGACGGACACCTTCGGCTCGCGGGGCGCGCCCGCCGCGGCGGCCTCCGCTTTCGCGACCCTCTCGATTGCGGACAGCAGGCGCTTGCGAACGTCGTCCTTGTATGAGCGAACCGTCAGTTGCAGCCGCACTTCGTCGGGAATGATGTTGTGTTTGGTTCCGCCGTGGATCGAACCGACCGAGACGACGGCGGGATCGAGCGGATTCTGCTCGCGTGAGACGATCGTCTGCAGCGCGACGATCGTGCGGGCGGCGATCGTAATGGGGTCGACGGTCTTGTGAGGATAGGCCCCGTGACCGCCGCGGCCGTAGACGGTGATG
>JBBQNC010000202.1:0-7003 GCA_038329555.1 Thermoanaerobaculia bacterium | reverse complement strand
AGTATGGCCGCTACCTAGGTGCGGTGTCTTCACAGCCCGCCGGTGCCTTCCCCGCATGAGGGAAGCGATCCTTCGCAAGGCTCGGGAGATCTGCGACGTCAAGATACGGTTCTTCGAGGAAAACGCGGAAGCTCTCGAACGTTGCGCCCGGGATCTCGCGGCGCGGTTCTCGGGCGGCGGCCGGCTCTGGGTCATGGGCAACGGAGGGTCGGCGTGCGATGCCGCGCACGTTGCGGTCGAATTTCTTCACCCGATCCTCGAGAAGAGGAGGGCGCTTCCCGCCACCGCCCTCACCGTGGATACGGCGACGCTCACCGCGATCGGAAACGACACCGACTTCTCGCACGTCTTCGTGGATCAGCTCGACCTGCTGGCGCGACGCGAGGACGCGGTTCTCGGCATTTCGACCTCGGGCGCGTCGGCGAACGTGAATCGCGCATTGAAACGAGCCGGCGAAATGGGGGCCTTGACGATCGGTTTCTCCGGGCGAGACGGCGGGCAAATGCCCGACCTGTGTGATCACTGCTTCACGGTGAAGACCTGGGCCATTCACCGGGTTCAGGAGACTCACACGGCGCTGCTTCACCTGCTCTGGGACCAGGTCCATGTCGCGCTCGGAGAAGACGATGTTCTGTGATCCCGCGCGGCGGTTGACTGCTGTGGATCGCGCGGAAATATCGTTCACGGTTCCCGGCAGGCGGTGGAGATGCCGATCCTCCGGCCGGCGACCGGCGTGAAGGATCCCGGTCCGATCCCCTTCGCGGATTGTCCTGTCCCGCTCTCGGACACCGAGGAGATCCTGATGGGACACGGCAGCGGCGGCAAGCTGACCGCGCGGCTGATCGAATCCGTCATCCTGCCGGCTCTCAGCAATCCGGCCCTGGACGCGCTCGACGACCAGGCGATCGTGTCCGTGGACGGAACGCGGCTCGCATTCACCACGGACTCTTATGTCGTGACGCCCCTCTTCTTTCCGGGCGGCGACATCGGCGACCTCGCGGTCAACGGGACCGTCAACGATCTCGCAGTCGGAGGAGCGCGACCGCTCTTTCTCTCCCTTTCCTTCATCCTCGAGGAAGGTCTTCCGATCTCCGAGCTCGCGCGCGTCCTCGAGTCCGTGCGCCGAGCGGCGGACAGGGCGGGAGTCTCCGTCGTGACCGGCGATACGAAAGTCGTGGATCGGGGCAAGGGCGACAAACTGTTCGTGAACACGGCCGGGATCGGCTCGATGCAACCGGGCGTCCAACTCTCCGCGCGGCGGGTCCGTCCGGGAGATGTCATTCTCCTTTCGGGGCCGGTCGGGGACCACGGCGTCGCCATTCTGTCGACGCGGGAGGGCCTCGAGTTCGACGGGGAGATCCGGAGCGACACGGCACCGCTGCACGAGCTCTCGGCGGCCATGCTCGCGACGGGGGTCGACATCCACGCGATGCGGGATCCGACGCGCGGAGGAGTAGCAGCCACGCTCGTCGAGATTGCGTCCCGGCAGCGGCTCGGAGTCGAGATCGAGGAACGGGCGATTCCGGTGCGGGACGTCGTCCGGGGCGCCTGTGAGATTCTCGGCCTGGATCCGCTGCTCGTCGCGAACGAAGGAAAACTCGTGGCGTTCGTGCCGGAGGAAGGAAGCGAGACGGTGCTCGAAGCCATGAGGGCACACCCGCTGGGCTCGGAGGCCGTTCGGATCGGCCGGGTGACGGAAAGTCATCCCGGGTTCGTGGTGGTGCGAACACTGATCGGCGGCGAGAGAATCCTCGACCTTCCCTTCGGAGAGTCTTTGCCGCGTATCTGCTGAGGAAGAGGAGAGGGTATGCGAAGGGAAATCGGACGGTTCACCGTATCTCTCCTGGTCGCTGCGTCCGCGGCGCGGACTGCGTCCTCACAACAGACCCCCGCTCCGGACGCCGCCGCCAGAGCGGTCGTCCAGCGAGGGATCGACTACGCGGGCGGATCTCGGGCCTGGGCCTCGAAGAGGTCTGTCGAGTTCAAGAAGACCGTTACGCGCTTCAAACCGGACGGCTCAGTGGAGTGGCGGCGGGTCGAGAACCATCGCTATCGGCTTCAGCCTTCGTTCGGGAGCCGGATTGAGCGAGACGAATCGGGAAAGAAGGCGCTCATGATCAACAACGGCACGCGGGCATGGAGATATCTGGACGGTCAGGAGCTGACGAGCCAGACCGAGAACAACTCCGCCCGCGGCTCGACATTCGGTTCGCATTACGTCTTCGGGATGCCGTTCAAGCTTCTGGATCCGGGTGTCCACCTCGCCGGGGCGGGCAGGGAAAGACTCGCCGGCGGGGTCGAAGTCGAGAAGATCCGCGCGACTTATGACAAGGGAGCCGGTGATGCAGGCGGGTATCACACCTGGACCTACTACTTCGACACCAGGACGGGTCGACTGGCCGCGAACCATTTGAACTACGATTCGGATCGGTACGATTTCACCGAGTACTTCGACGACAAGACCTTCTCGGGAGTTCGGATCGCGACACGCCGCAAGGGCTTCAATGCCGACGCGAAGGGCAAAACGGGTCCCCAGGTGACCGAAACGATCTACGAGGACGTTCGCTTCGACGGGCCGGTGAGCGATTCCATGTTTGTCCCCCCGCCCCGTTGACCCGAGGAGAAGACCTCTCACGACGCCGGCGACGCCCGCGGCGACCCATTTGCCCGACATCCCGGACTACGTCCATTAAATCGGGGTGGAAACACGTCCCTCGCCTCGGTTTTCTTCCGGGTCGGCTGACTTTCGTCGACGATTACTCGTTCTACGGTCCTCGGAACTTGAATACGACCGGAACGCTGCGAAGCTAAAAATACACACGGGCCACGGCGAAGCTGATCTACAGCGGGCGGGAAGGTTACAGATTCTGGGTGGGAGGGGTCGCGTATCCGACGTCGCGCTACGGAGAGTCCGCGTTCCTGTTTGGATCGAAAGTGGGCGTGCGGGCGAATGCCCGACTGACCCTCGAAGGCGGGGCCACTTACACCTTCGACTGAAGCAGAGATCAGGGCTCTCGAGCGCCGTCCGCTTAAAAGGTCGGAGGCGGCTTGCCGCTGGTTCCCTCTCTGAGCGGCGCGGCTCCGGGCCGCGGCGGCGAACTCGCTGCCTCGTCCGTTTCCGCCATCGCTGTCCTGCGCATCAGGCGTCGCACCCCTTCGGTCGTCGCTCCGAACACGACGTGCGCGGCGAGCGACTGGGCATGAGCCGAGACGGGGTACTCGTCCGGAGGCTTGGCGAGCTTCGCCGCGGGAACGGAGATCTCGTCGGCCAGGAGCCACACCGCGGCTCCGAAGGGAGCGCCCCTGCCGGCGGCGACGGACGGGTAGCGCTCCGCGGCCGCGCCGTACAACGCTCCGGAGACCCCGCCGAACAGGTAGTGGAGGACGGTCCCCATCCGCCGGCGATCCCGGGGGCCGAGACGCCGGCCGAGGAGCATCTTCGACAGAGCGTTGGCGGCCTTGGAGGTGGCGCTCTCGGATTTTTCCAGGCTCCAGGGCCGATGCCGGGCGCTCTTCTTGATCTGGCCGCCCTGCTCGAAGTGCAAGGGGAGGCGGGAAGGCCCGACGGCGGCAATCGTCCAGACCTCCTGGAAGCGGTTCATGACGAAGGAAGCGACGACGCCCCCGGCGAAGCCGGCCAGGGCCCCCTTCCAGAGATCGTCTCGTGCGGGCCGGGGCGGGGCGGAAGCGGGCGAATAGGAGCTCATGTTGCGTCTCCGTGCGACAACGATGCCATTCGGCGGCGGAACGCGAGACGCGGACTCGGTGCGGGCTTTGCGCCCTACGAATCCCCGAGATACGCGCGGATGGCGCGTTTGACGAGCTCGCTCTCCGAGATGCGCTCCTTCTCGGCGCGCGCCCGGACCTCCGGCCAGACGTCGTCGAGCAGGACATCGGAAACGCGCCGGCCCGTCCCGAGCCGGGAGGCGGTGAGGCTCGGGTGGGCGCCGACCCAGATGGTTCCGACGAGCGCGGCGGGAAACCGGCGGATCAGGTCCCGCCGATGACCCCACCGTAGGAGCGAGGGGAGAAGGCTGTGCGTCGGCGGCGGCCCGACCATGGCGACGACCTCGGAGGACGTGAACGGCATGCCGCGGGCGGCGAGCTCCGCCAGGGCGCTCTGGGCGGCTTCCTGCCAACGGATTTCCTCCGAGAACGCCGGGACCTCCGACGACGCCGATTTGGCGGAGCGGTCTCCGGTCGGCTCCTTCATGGGTGCCTTTCGGCGGGCGGGATCGGTCTCGCGCCGCCGGTTCGATCGTACTCCCAATGAGCCTCCACGGGTCCTACTTCGTGCGAGATCGCCGAGCCCGTGAGGCGCACGCTCCTCCGCGCGGCGGAGTCCTAGGCGATCCAGACCGTCTTGACGTTCACGAACTCGCGGATCCCGTGCGACGACAGCTCCCGCCCGAATCCCGAGCGTTTGATCCCGCCAAAGGGAAGCCGGGGATCGCTCTTGACCATGCCGTTGACGAAGACCGATCCCGCGTCGATCTCGCGTATGAGGCGCTCCTTTTCCGCCGCGTCCCGGGTCCAAACGGAGGCGCCGAGACCGAAGCGCGGATGGTTCGCCAGCGCAATTGCGCCGTCGAGGTCGGAGAACCCGAAGAGGCTCGCGACGGGACCGAACACCTCCTCGTCGGCGCCCGGGCTTCCAGCCGGCACGTCGGCGAGCACCGTCGGAGCATAGAAGTTGCCGGGGCCCGGGATGGCTTTCCCTCCGACGAGGAGACGCGCGCCGGCCGCGACCGTCCGGCGGACCTGCGCGTCGACCTCGTCGCGGATCGCGGGCGTCGCGAGCGGCCCGATCTCCGTCTCCGGGTCCATCGGGTCACCGATCTTCAGCGCCGCCATCGCCTCGACGAAGCGGCGCTCAAACTCGGCGTCGACGTCCCGATGAATAAGGAAGCGCTTCGCGGCGATGCAGGACTGGCCGTTGTTGATCGTCCGCGCCTTCACGGCGGTCGATGCCGCCTCGGCAAGATCGGCGCTTGCGCAGACGATGAAGGGGTCGCTTCCGCCGAGCTCCAGGACGACCTTCTTGATGACGCCTCCGGCCGCCGCGCCGATGCTCGCGCCGGCCGCCTCGCTTCCCGTGAGCGTCACCGCGGCGATCCGCGGATCCCGCACGATCGCCGCGACGCGATCCGAGCCGACGAGGAGCGTCTGGAATACGCCGTCGGGAAATCCGGCTCTCCGGAAGATCTCCTCGATCGCGAGCGCGCTCTGAGGCACATTGGATGCGTGCTTGAGCAGTCCGACATTGCCCGCCATCAGAGCGGGCGCGGCGAAGCGGAAGACCTGCCAGAAGGGAAAGTTCCATGGCATCACCGCGAGAACGGCGCCGAGCGGCTGATACTGCACCCGGCTCGCCGCCGCGTCGGTCTTGATGGCCTCGTCGGCGAGGAACCGTTCCGCGCTGCCGGCGTAGTATCGGCACCCCCAGGCGCATTTCTCGACTTCCGCGATCGCGGCGGAGATCGGCTTTCCCATTTCCCGCGTCATGAGCTCGGCCCAGCGCGACTTCTCCAGCTCGAGCAGCTCCGCGGCGCGGTACATGCGGGCGCCCCGCTCCGCGAACGAAACCGTCCTCCACTCCCGAAAGGCAGCGGCCGAGGCGTCGAGACTGCGCTCGACCTCGCCGGCCGTCGCCGGATCGAATCGGAGCAGCAGAGCGCCGCTGGTTGGATCGATCGATTCGATGCTCATAGGAAACCTCCCCCGGTGTTGCACAGCGGATTTGTGGCATTCGCGGCATTCACGGCCTTCGCGACGCGGACGATTGTAAACCGCTGATTCGGGACACCTTGGAAGGATCCGGATGGTACGATCCTCGCCATTCGCGGGCGCGAGTCGCCCGGCGGGGGTGCGATGGCCGCCACGGATCGAAACGGGGAGGCGCCTCGGGAGCCCGGCCGCGGCGCGATCGCGATCGAGAATGTGCGCCGCCGATTTGCCGACCATCAGGCACTGGACGGCGTTTCGCTCCAGGTGCGCGATGGCGAGTTTTTTTCGCTCCTCGGGCCTTCCGGCTGCGGGAAAACGACACTTCTCCGCATTCTCGCCGGCCTCGACGTGCCGGACTCCGGGACCGTCCGGATCGACGGGGTGGACATGCGGGACGTGCCGGCACACCGGCGTCCCGTCAATACGGTCTTCCAGTCGTACGCTCTCTTTCCTCACCTCTCCGTGCACGGCAACGTGAGCTTCGGGCTCCGGATGAAGAAGGTTCCGGCGGAGGAGATCGAGGCTCGGGTCGCGCGGGCGATGGCGCTCGTCCGGATTGAGCCGCTCTCCGGGCGCCTTCCTTCGGAGATCTCAGGCGGACAGAAACAGCGGGTCGCGCTGGCCCGGGCCTTGATCAATGAGCCCCGGGTCCTCCTTCTCGACGAGCCTCTCGGGGCTCTCGACGCGAAGCTTCGCAAGGAGCTGCAGGTCGAGCTCGCCGCGCTCCAGCGCAGCCTCGGCATGACCTTCGTGTACGTCACGCACGACCAGGAGGAGGCTCTTATCATGAGCGATCGGATCGCCGTGATGCGCGCCGGGCGGATCGAGCAGCTGGACCAGGCGCGGCGGCTCTACGAGCGTCCCCGCACGCGCTTCGTCGCCCAGTTCCTCGGCTCGTGCAACATCCTCGAGGCCGTCGACCGGGAAGGCGCGCTGGTCGAGAGCGCCCTGGGCCCGTTGCGCCTGGAGGAGGACGGCGGAGAGCGACCCAGGGGAAGTCCTGTCACCGTGGCGATTCGTCCGGAGAAAATCGCCGTTGTGCCTCCTTCGGATCTTCCGGGCGAGAACCGCATTCCCGTTCGCGTCGAACGGATCATCTACATCGGCTCGGAGACGCACTACGTCCTCCAGGCGGGCCCCGGGCGGCTCACGGCCTGCGCGCTGAACTCCGGCACCGGCTCTTCGGCCTTTGCTACGGGAGACTCCGCGGTCGCCGTGCTTCCGCCGGAGTCGCTGGTCGTCCTCGAGGACTGATGGCGTCGCAGAGGACAGAGGA
>JBBQNC010000201.1:0-7053 GCA_038329555.1 Thermoanaerobaculia bacterium | reverse complement strand
CAGTTGTGGCTGACGACCCCATTCGCGATGAAGTCACCCGTCCCGGTCGTGATGTCGTACAGCTTCATGGCAATGCCTAGGGGTTTTACGGACGAGACCCGAAGGGCCGAGTCGTTCTTGATGGCCCGCCCTTCGATGACTTGCTTTCGTGAAATCGCGGGGTTGACCGTGTGAAAAAAACGAAGGTGCTCCCGAAGTCCCCGCCGGACCCGGATGTTGAAAACGGGCGTCTCGCGTCGCGTTTCGATGACGGTGTCGAACTCGAGGAGACGGAGAGCCTCCACGGTGCGCGAGATGATCTCGGGGTCGGTGTTACATATCCGCAGAATCCCGCCGTTGTAACCGCCCTCGGCGTCGAAGATGCCCGCCAGAAATCCTTTGGACCAGTCGAGGCGGGGCTTTGATGGCCATTCGATAATCTTCCGTATGCGAGCGACGTTGGCCCGAGCGTGAGTGCGGATCCCCGCCATCGCCTTTCGGTTTCCGACCGCCGCCTGGAAGGCGAATTCTCGTGTCGCGACATCGAGAGCCTGGAGATATCGCCCGGTCCGGGCGAGAGCCTCGGAGTCCGCCATCGCCAGCCGAAAATGGTGCTGCGTGTCCGTCTTCCGTCTGCGGCCGTTGTAAGCAAACGAGCCGATGAGCGCATCGCCTCGAATGACGCCGCATAGATAGCCCGTCCGATAGTCCAGATTTTCCTCGGGGCCAGCCGCGAAGCGGCCCGTCCCGAGAAGGTGGTTCTGCCGCGTGAGATGGGGGCGCCTGCCGGCGCCTCGTTCGCGGTCGGCCACGTACTTCCAGCCCCGGTCGGTCAGAAACCGGTGGTCACCGCTCGAAACGAGGCGGGTCCCATCCTCGAGCTCCGTCGAGTAGGCGAGCGAGATCCGGCTCCATTGGGCCAGAACTCTCGTCCGGACGTAGCGGCGGTAGCGGCCGATCTTGTCGGTTCCCAGGACTTCGTCCCCGGCGCGGACCTGAGCGAGCGGCTTCGTCGAGGAATCCGCCATCAGGATCGGGGTGTCGCCATCGAGGCAGTAGGCACACGCATGGAAGCAGCCGCGGTAGGGGTTGATCGAGAAGCGGAAGCCCACGTCCGGGCTGTCGTTCTCCGCGATGATCGACCGGGCCCTCTCCTCGAAGACCTCGAGGCGGGCCTCCGGCGCCTGCCCGAGCCACTCCGCGTGGACCGAGTCCCAGGGGTTCGGGGGATTGGAGACCGGCTGGACCATGAAAGGCGTAAATCTAGCGCAAATCAGAGCGCCCTTGTCGAGGACGGGAAGCTCAGAACCGTGATCAGTTGTCAGTTATCAGTTGTCAGTTGTCAGTTGTCAGTTATCCGTCGTGGGTTGGGCCGAACTGAATTGAAAACTGAAAACTGAGAACTGAAGCTTCGTTGCTCACGTAGAACTCAGAACCCAGAACCCAGAACCCAGAACCCAGAACCCAGAACCCAGAACTACGCGATCCCCGCCGCCTCCCGGACCTGCCGCATGGTCTCCCGGGCCTCGGCGCCGGCGCGTTCGGCGCCCCGCCGGAGCGCGGCCTCGACCCGTTCGGGATCCTTCTCGAGCTCGCGGCGCTTCGCCCTGGCCGGTGCGAAGCGCGCGTCGATCTCCTCGATCAACATCTTCTTGGCGTCCCCATAGCCGAGCCCGCCCGCGCGATAACGCGCCGCGAGGGCCTCGCGCTTCTCGGGGGTCGCGAAGAGCGAGTAGAGCGCGAACACGTTGTCCTTCTCCGGATCCTTCGGGGATTCGACGGGCGTGCTGTCCGTGACGATCCCCATCACGGCCTTCTTCAGCTCCGCGCCCTCGGCGAAGATGTCGATCGTGTTTCCGTAGGACTTGCTCATCTTCTTGCCGTCCGTCCCGGGCACGATCGGGGCTCGATCGAGCCGGGCTTCGGGGAGTGGAAACACCGTCTTCTTCCAGGTCTGGTTGAAGTAGCCCGCCATGTCCCGGGTCATCTCGATGTGCTGGATCTGGTCCTGGCCGACGGGAACCAGGTTCGAGCGGTAGACGAGGATGTCGGCGGCCATGAGCACCGGGTAGTTGAAGAGGCCGACCGTCGCGGGGAGGCCCCGGGCGATCTTGTCCTTGTAGGAGTGGGCCCGTTCGAGCAGGCCCATTCCCGTGACGGCCGAAAGGATCCACGCGAGCTCCGTCACCTCCGGAACGTCCGATTGCCGGAAGAAGGCGGCCTTTTCGGGGTCGAGGCCGAGCGCGAGGTAGTCGAGCGCGACGCCGCGAACGAGCTCCTTCAGCTGCGCGCGGTCCTGGACCGTCGTCAGCGCATGGAAATCCGCGATGAAGAAGAAGCACTCACCCTCGTCCTGCATGGCGATGTGTTGGCGGATGGCGCCGAAGTAGTTGCCCAGGTGGAGCTTTCCGGACGGCTGGACTCCGGAAAGGATCCGGGGGCGTCGTTGCGGCGATGGGAACTGGGTCATGGGAGACGCATTCTAGTGAAGAGACGGGCGTCGCCCCGCATTCGGTTAAAGTCGCCGCCGAGACCTCGGAGGCGACGATGAAGACCTCTTTCCCGGCGCGGCTTGCCTGGTCCCTTCTCGCGCCCGCTCTCCTCGGCCAGACGGCCCGTCCCGGCGCGCCTCCGGCTTCGACCCCCCCGCCCGGCGCGTCGGAGCACCACGCGACCTCGGCGCCGGCGGACGATCCGTTCCGCCTGAAGCCTCTCGCCGGCAACGTGTACGCGCTGTATGGACGCGGCGGCAACGTCGCCTTCTTCGTCGGCCCCGAGGCGATCCTCGTCGTCGACTCGCAATTCAAGGACCTGGCCCCGGGAATCGTCGCGCAGATCCGCAAGGTCTCGGACAAGCCGATCCGATTCCTCGTGAACACCCACCACCACGGCGACCACGTCGGCGGAAACGAGGTCTTTCGCCAGTTCACGATGATCGTCGCGCAAGACAACGTGCGCGCCCGCATGCTCGCGAGCCCGGCGACGATCCTGAAGGAGTATCCGGCGCGACGGGAAGAGGCGAAGAAGAGCGGAAACGCGGAGCTCGAGAAGTTCTTCTCCGAGCAGATCGCCTGGGCGAAGACGGTCAAAGTCGAGGACATCGCGGCGCCCGTGATGACCTTCGACTCGGCGCTCCGAATCCACATGGGCTATGAGACGATCGACGTCTGGCACCTTCCGCCCGCGCACACGGACGGGGACAGCGCGGTCTTCTTCGAGAAGGCGAAGGTCCTCCACATGGGCGACGACTTCTTCCATGAGGTGATCCCCTTCGTCGACGTCGAGAGCGGCGGGTCCGTGGTCGGCTATCTCGCGGCGCTCGACAAGGCGGCCGGGAGGGTTCCCGCCGACGCGGTCGTGATCCCCGGCCACGGCGAGGTCACGGACGTCGACGGCTTGAAGCGGTTCCGCCGGTACATCACGGATCTGCTCGACGCCGCCCGGAAGGCGCGCGCCGCCGGAAAGTCGAAGGAGGACTTCGTCCGCGAGATCGACCTCGCGCCCTATCGGTCGTGGAAAGGCTACGCCGAGCGGTTCAAGGCCAACGCGGCCTCCGCCTGGGAAGAGGCGAAGTAAGGGTCGCTCTCGCGTCGGCCCGACTCCGATAGCCTCCTAGCTCCTAGCCCCGGCGCGGTTTACGCCGCATAATGTTGGAAATTGAGCCAAGGATCCTTCTGGCGCGGCCGTCTCGCGAGTGAAGCGATCGGCGTCCTGCTCCTCCTGATCGGGGTTCTGCTGGCGCTGTCGCTCCTCTCCCACGACCCCGCCGACCCCAGCCTCTTCTCTCACTCGACCGGCGACTCCGTCGTCCCGGCGGCGCCGTCGAACTGGATCGGGGGGTTCGGCGCGTCCCTCTCGGCCGCCCTGTATGCGGCCATGGGTTTCGCCGCGTGGGCGGTGCCGGCGCTCCTGATCTACTGGGGACTGCGCCGCTTCTCGCAGCGCCCGTTCGAGAACCCCGCGACGAAGGCGGCGGGCTTCGTCATTCTCGCGCTCGCGGTGCCGGCGCTTCTCTCGCTCGCCTTCGGCCGCCGCTCGCTGTCGGGAGAAGAGATCGACTCTGGGGGCGTCATCGGGCGCGCCCTGTCGGAGGCCGCCCGGGCGAGGCTCGGGACGACCGGCGCCGTGCTGCTCGCCGCGGCCCTCGTGCTTCTCGCGGTCCCTCTCGCCACGCAGCTCTCTCTCGGCGAGGTCTTCTTCGGGCTGCGGGTACGGTTCGCGTCGCTCTGGGGGCGTCTGACGGTGCGCTGGGTGCGGCGACGCGATCAGCGCACGAAGGAGCGGCTGCGGCGGACCGTCGTCGCCAAGCATCTTGAGAGGTCGAAGAAGGAGGTCGTCACCCTGGAGGAGGTCCCGTTCGCGCGGGACGAGCCCGCGCCCGTCCTTCAGGAGGTGCCCGGTCCCGGGCGGCTCTCGCTGAAGAAGGTCACCGTCGCGCCGCGCCAGGCGCCCGCTCCCTACGCCGGCTCGGCCACGCCGGGAGCCGGGCGGCGGAAGCCGAGCACCCAGAGAGACCTGCCTCTCATCGTCGAGGGCTATACGTATCCGCCGTTCTCGCTTCTGGAGCGGCGCGAGAACGCCGGGACCGTCGACCGCAAGGCGCTCGCCGAGAACGGGCGCGTGATCGCGGCGAAGTGCGCCGAGTTCGGCGTCGAGGGCGAGGTCGCGGAGTACCACCCGGGTCCGGTCGTGACGACGTACGAGTTCCGGCCGGCCGCCGGCATCAAGGTGAACCAGGTGATGGGTCTCTCGGAGGACCTGGCCCTCGCGCTGTCGGCCGAGTCGATCCGCATCGAGAGGCTGCCCGGCCGCTCGAGCGTCGGGATCGAGGTCCCGAACCCGGGAGGGGGCGAGATCATCGCGCTGCGGGACGTCGTCGAATCCGAGAAGTTCGTCCGGTCGCCCTCCCTTCTGACGCTCGCGCTCGGCAAAGACATCCACGGCGAGCCGGTCGTCGACGACCTGCGCGGGATGCCGCATCTCCTGATCGCGGGAACAACGGGCTCGGGCAAGAGCGTCGGGATCAACGCGCTCCTGAGCTCGCTCCTCTTCAAGGCGCGACCGGACCAGGTGAAAATGATCCTGATCGACCCGAAGATGGTGGAGCTCGAGATCTACGAGAACCTGCCCCATCTCCTGACGCCGATCATCACCGATCCGAAGAAGGCGTCGAACGCGCTCAAGTGGGCCGTCGGAGTGATGGAAGAGCGCTTCCAGATTCTGTCGGACGTGGGGCAGGTCCGCAACGCGGAGCAGTACAACGCCGCCATCAAGGACCCCGAGGTGATCGCACGGGTGAAGGCGGACCATCCCGATGACGACCTGAAGCTCGAGCCGATGCCCCTGATCGTCATCGTTATCGACGAGCTCGCTGATCTCATGATGACGGCGCCGAAGGACGTCGAAGAGTCGATCGTCCGGCTGGCCCAGAAGGCGCGCGCCGTCGGGATCCACCTCGTGGTCGCGACGCAGCGGCCGTCCGTCGACGTCCTGACAGGCGTGATCAAGGCGAATCTCCCCTCGCGAATCGCGTTCAAGGTCTCGTCCAAGGTGGACTCGAGGGTGATCCTCGACGGCAACGGCGCCGAGCGCCTGCTGGGCCGCGGCGACATGCTGTTTCTCCCTCCGGGCACGTCGCGCCTGAGGCGGGTTCACGGCGCCTACGTCTCGGTGCAGGAGACTGCCGCCCTGGTGAAATTCCTGAAGAAGCAGAGCAAACCGCAGTTCAACGACGAGATCACGAAGGACCGCGAGGAAGCCGCTTCCCGCCGGGGCGACGGGGAGGGAGCGGAGGAAAACGATCCTCTCTACGACGAGGCGGCGCGGCTCGTCGTGAAGGAGAAGATGGCTTCGATCTCCTTCCTGCAGCGGCGGATGGGAGTCGGATTTTCCCGCGCCGGCAAGCTGATCGACATGATGTCCCGCGACGGGCTGCTCGGCCCTCCGCGAGGCTCCAAGCCGCGGGAGGTCCTGGTCTCCCAGGACTACTTCGAGCAGGTGGACCGGCAGCCGAGATGACCCGCTCGTTCATCTGGATGGGGCTCGTGCTCCTCGCCTCGCCGGGATTCGCGTGGCTCGTCTACCGGCTGGCGCGCGAGCTCGGGTTCCTCGACCCGCCGCGCGATCGCGAGCACGAGCTGCGGCGCACGATCGTCATCGCGCTCTACGCGCTGCTCCTGTTCCTCCCCGTTCTCTTCTACGGGTTCGAGAAGCGGTGGCCCCCCGCGTGGATCATTTTCGGCTCGATCGTTGCCCTGGCGCTCGTGATCTTCGCGGCAGCCGGGATCTGGTCGGCGCGGCAGATCTGGAAAATCCGGCATCCGGAACCGTCCCTTCTCGCTCCCGCGTCGTCTCCCGGCGATTCCGTCGACCCGGCTCTGGCTGCTGCGGCGACCGGCTCTGCGGCGGCATCGGAGCCGCCGGCGGCCCCTTCTTCGGATCCGCCGCGCCCCCCGGGCCTCTGACTTGCTCCGCGCCGTCTTCTTCGGAACTCCGGAATTCGCCGTCCCCTCGCTCGAGCGGCTCGCGAAGATCGCGGACGTCCCGCTCGTCGTGACGCAGCCGGACCGCCCCTCCGGCCGGCACGCGACTCCCCGGCCTTCCGCGGTCGCGGAGGCCGCGGGATCGCGCGGCATCCGCGTCGAGAAGCCGGAGCGGCTCCGGGACAACGAGGCGTTCTTCCGGACGCTCGGAGAAACCCGGGCGGACGTGGGGGTCGTCGTCGCCTACGGGAAGCTGCTTCCGGACGCGATTCTGGAGACGCCGCGGCTCGGCTTCGTGAACGTCCATGCCTCCCTTCTGCCTCGCCACCGCGGGGCGTCGCCCGTCCAGGCGGCGCTTCTCGCCGGCGACCGCGAGACGGGCGTCGCGACGATGCGCGTCGTCTCCGAGCTCGACGCCGGCCCGATGTATCTCGTGCACCGCACGGAGATCGGGCCGCGCGAGAACGCGGCCTCGCTCGCCGCCCGCCTCGCGGAGATGGGAGGCGAGATCCTCGCCGACACGCTCGCGGGGCTCGAGAGCGGAACGCTCGTGGCGCGTCCCCAGCAGGGAGATCCCACCCACTGCCGGACC
>JBBQNC010000200.1:0-7055 GCA_038329555.1 Thermoanaerobaculia bacterium | reverse complement strand
GGGTCACGATCCTCTCCCGCGCCTGCACTTCGACTCGCAGCGTGTGGGTCTCTCCCGAAAAGACGGCGAGCTCCGGGGGCTTCTCGCCGTCCAGGGGAAGCGTGCGGAGGTAGTACACGGAAGAGAGGGTATCGAGCGTCGCGTCGTTCAATCGCACCGTATTCCCCTCGTGGTGTGCGACGCCGTTCTCGTAATCGAACTCCGTGAGCTCGTCCCGCGCGCGCTTGCCCTCGACGGTGTGCTTTTCGAAGCGGAGGGAGCGAAACGTCTTCGGGTCCACCCAGGAGACCATGTAGTCGCGCACGAGGAAGAACTTGGAGAGGAAGTCGTTCGACACGGCGGACAGCTCGAATTTCCAGACGGGACGCCCGCCGAGCTCCGCGGGGGCGGCCGCGAGGATCAGCTCGCCGCCCGCGACTCCCAGGATCGTCATCGCGTAGCGAAGCGTCTCTCCCAGAAACCGGGGTGGATCGGGTCTCTGCTGCGCGGTGGATCCGGCGCTCAATCCGAGGAGGAGCGCGCACGCAAGGAATCGGCAACGCCTCAAGAGCTGAAAAAACAGGCCGTGCCCCCGTCCCGATCAGCGCGCCGCGGAGCGCCGCGCGGCTTCGATCGCCTTCGCCAAGACCGTCTCGACGGCGGTCGCCTGATCGTAGCGCAACCACGCGCCGCCGTATGGCCGATTCCGGCTCGGTACGTTTCGCCGCGACGCCGAAGGAGCGAAGAGCGCGAGAGTCGGGACGCCGAGAGCGTCGGCGAGGTGCACGGGTCCCGTGTCGCCTCCCACGAAGAGCGCGGCGCGCGAGACGACGTGCGCGAGGCCGGCGAAGTCGAGGCGAGGGATGCGGGCCGCTTCGGGAAGAAGCTCGGCGAGAAGCGCAGCCCGCCTCTCGTCGCCGGGGCCCCAGGAGATCGCGGGAAAGAGCCCAGCCTTTTCCCGAAGGCCGCGTGCGAGCGCCGCATAGGAGTCCTCGCCCCACGCCTTGTGGTCGCCGGCGCGGCTCGTCCCGGGATGGAAGAGCGCGAAAGGCCGCGGGAGCTCCGCGGCGAACCGATCCGCCTCCTCCCGGGGCGCGGCGAGAAGGTACCGCGCGTCGGGCGCCGGCGCCTCGATGGCGATCGAGAGCGGAGCGAGGAGGGAGAGGTTCTGGTCGACGACGTGCGGCACCCCCGGACCGAGAGCGACCGGGCGGTCCACGAGCAGGGAGGAGGTTCGCTCGCGGCGGTCCCGCGCGCCGAGGCTCACCACGGGGGCGCCGGCGAGACGGGCCAGGAGGGCCGACTTCCAGAGACCCTGCGCGTCGATCGTCGCGTCGGCTCCGAATCCGCGAAGCGAGGTCTTGAGCCGCCGGATCTCCGAGCGGCTCCGCGCGGAGAGAGGGCTGCGCCGCCAGCTTCGCGTGTCAGCCGGAAAGAGCCGGGCGATGGCCGGGTTTCCCTCGAGAAGCCCGGCGTAAGCCTGTTCCACGACCCAGCCCACCTCCGCTCCCGACCTCGCCGCGTTCTCCGCGAGTGGGAGCGCATGGATGATGTCGCCCACCGCCGAGAGTCGGACGATCAGGACGCGCATGCGGGGGGAGCCGGTCGGCGGCGGGCGGTCCGCGGTGCCGCGAAGCGCGGAAGCCTCAACGCGCGGGAGCTCCGCGGCGGCCGTTGCGAATCCGCTCGATCAGGTCGGTGGTGGCGTGATCCTTAGGATCGCCCACGATGACGGTCGCGCCCCCGTACGCCGCGACCACGTCCCGCTCCGGCACCGTGTCCTTCCGGTAGTCCGTGCCCTTGGCGTGGACCTCGGGCCGAAGCTCTTCGAGAAGCGTCTTCGGAGAGTCCTCGTCGAACAGCACGACGGCGTCGACGCACCCGAGCGCGGCGACGATCTCGGCGCGCTCGGTCTCCGGGACGATCGGGCGCGACGGTCCCTTCGAGGCGCCGACGGACCGGTCGCTGTTCACGCCGACGACGAGCCACTCGCCCTCGGCCCGCGCGGCCTCGAGGTACCGGACGTGGCCGGCGTGGAGCAGGTCGAACGCGCCGTTGGCGAACACGATCCGCCGTCCGGCGGAGCGTTCCGCTTCGGCGAGGCGCCGGAGCTCCGCGCGCGTGACGATCTTCGTTTGCGAAGCCGCGGGCGTCTTCCCGGGGCGGCCGCGGTCGTCCCGTTTCACCCGAGGATCGTCCGATCGGACTCGATCGCGCGGGCGAGCTCGTCGCGGGTGACGGTGGCCGTCCCCATCTTCATCACGACTACGCCGCCCGCGAAATTCGCGAGGAGCGCCGCTTCGAGCGGCGTCGCCCCGGAGGCGAGCGCCAGCGAAAACGCCGCGAGGACGGTGTCCCCCGCACCGGTGACGTCGGCGACCTGATCGGTCCCGTGCACGGGAATCACCGCGGGCGGCCCCGACGGAGGAAAAAGGGCCATGCCGCGCGAGCCGCGCGTCACGAGGACGTTCGGACAGGAGATGCGCTCGCGGAGGGCCGCGCCCGCGCGCTCGAGAGCTTCGAGGGATTCGCCCAGCGGAAACCCCACGCACTCCTCGACCTCTTCCTCGTTCGGAGTGACGGCGTCCACCCCGGCATAGCGAAGAAGCGCGTGGCGCGAGTCGAGAAGGACCGGCGCACCCGGGCGGAGCGCGGCCCTCAAAGGCGGCACGACGGACGGGCCGATCGCACCGTACCCGTAATCGGAGAGGATCGCGCCGTCGGAGGACCGCGCTTCGGCGACGAGCCGGTCGCGAACGGCCGCGGCGGCCGGAGCGTCGGGAGGAAGGGAGTCCTCCCGGTCGTAGCGCACGATCTGCTGCTTGATCGAGTGCGGCGCGCCCCCCAGGATCCGCGTCTTGGTCGGCGTGGCGTAACCGGCAACGGCCGCGAGCCCCGACGTCGCGATCCCGCGGTCCTCGAGGAGCCCCAGAAGGATCCGCCCCTCCGCGTCGTCGCCCACGACCCCCACGGGAAGGGGGACCCCTCCGAGGGATCGAACGTTCGCGGCCGTGTTCCCCGCGCCGCCGGGCAGGTTCTCCTCCCTCGAGAAGCGGAGGATCAACACGGGAGCCTCGCGGCTGACCCGTTTCGGGTGCCCGTAGAGAAAACGGTCGAGGACGTAGTCGCCCGCCACCGCGAGGCGGCGCCCCTCGAGCGCGGGCAGAAGCGACAGAAGGCGCTCGCGCGCCACGCGAGGCGTCAGGGGGTCCCGCCGATGTGCAAAGTCCTCAATTCGCTCGGATTATAATGACGCGTTCCGGGGAGGCCCATGCTCGACTCACACGTTCTCGTGCTGAATCGCGTGTTCCAGGCGGTTCAGGTCACGTCCGTCCGCAAGGCGTTCACGCTCTTCTACAAGGGCCACGTCCGCGCCGTCCTCCCCGACTACAGCACGTGGGACTTCGACAACTGGTGCGACATTCCCGTACAGCCCCACGACGAGGTCGTGATGACGCCGTCGTCGAAGATCCGCATTCCGCGAGTGGTCGCCCTGAAGGAGTTCGACCGGCTGCCGCGTCAGGACGTGAAGTTTTCCCGCCACAACATCTACGTGCGGGACGGGAGCCGCTGCCAGTACTGCGGCCACAAGTTCCCGTCGGCCGAGCTCTCGCTCGACCACGTCATCCCGCTGTCCCGCGGCGGAATGTCCACGTGGGAGAACGTCGTGTGCGCCTGCCTCGCATGCAACGTCCGCAAGGGCAACCGGACGCCGCACGAGGCCGCGATCCGTCTGATCCAGCAGCCGAAGAAACCCCGATGGCATCCTGTCGGGCACTTCGGAGCGAGCAAGTTCCATCCCGCATGGAGAAACTTCCTGGACGTCGCGTACTGGAATCTGGAGCTGAAATGAGTTGTGAGTTTTGGGTTCTGGGTTTTGGGTTTTGAACTCAGAACTCAGAACTCAGAACTCATAACTCACATCAGTTCCATTACGGCGGCAAGCACCGCTTCTGGCGCGATCTCCTTCATGCACTCGTGCCTAAAAGGGCACTCCTTGAGAAAGCAGGGGGAGCAGAAGACGTAGCGGTCGAGAACCCGGAAGGGCGCGCCCGCCGGTGCGGTACGGCCCGGGTCGGTCGGACCGAAGATCGCGACCACCGGCGTGCCGACCGCGGCCGCGAGATGCATGGGACCCGAGTCGTTGGCGGCGACGACGCGTGCCCGCGCCAGGAGCCCGGCGAGCTCCAGGGGATCGAGGTCGGCGCCGAGCACCGGGAGCGCGATGCCGGACGCGTCCACGGCCCGGGCGGCGAGTGCCTCCTCGCCCGGTCCGATCACGATGGCGGGCCGCAGGCCTTCCGCCGCGAGCCGCGCGGCGAGCGCCCCCCAGCGCTCGGGCGGCCAGCGCTTCGTCCACGCGAACGCGGCTCCCGGCGCGAGAAGGGCGAGCGGCGAGGCGCCGCCGCCGCCACCCGAGACCCCCGCCGCCGAGAGCGCCCCGTCGGCTCTCGCCTGCGCCGCCTCCGGTACGACCAGGCGGGGAGGATCGCGGTCGGGCTCGACTCCGCGAGAGAGAAGGAGGCGGTCGTAGTCGCGCAGCTGGTGGCCCGTCGGACGCGGCGGAGTCACGGCGTGCGTCAGGAGGGAGCCCCTCCGGTCCGTGTCGTAACCGATCCGCCTCGGCGCGCCGGAGAGCAGACCGAACAGCGCGGCACGGAAGGAGTTCGGGAGGAGCCACGCCTCGTCGAAGCGCCGGCCGCGCAGGGCGAGCGCGTCACCGGCGAGGCTTCCCCGCCGCGGAATCACCTCCACGCCGTCGAGCGCCCGGAGGATGGCGCCGGGGCCGCGGGGGGCAAATGCCGAGAGTGCCGCCCGGGGCCGTGCCGCGGACAGGGCACGGAAGAACGGGATCGTCATCACGGCGTCGCCCAGCCAGTTGGGAGCGACGACGAGGATGGAGAGAGACTCGAGTTCGGAGTTTTGAGTTCTGAGTTCTGAGCGACTCATAGGGTGCGGTTCATCAGAACTCAAGACTCAGACTCAAAACTCAAGACTCATAGCTCAAGACTCATTCCCCGGCCTCGTCCGCCACCGGTTGTGCATCCACAGCCACGCGGCTGGATCGCGGCGGACGGCCGCCTCGGTGACCGCCATGTAGCGATCTGTCGCGAGCCGCACCCGTTCGTCGCGGCTCCCCGCCGGATCGAAGTCCGCGGCCAGAATCGGTTTCTCGAATTCGAGCCGGTACCGTCCTTCGCCGAGCGGCCACGTGAAAACCGGGACGACGGCGGCGTCGGTCTTCAGCTGGAGGAGCGCGAGCGACGGCGACGTCGCCGCGAGACGCCCGAAGAAGGGTACGAAGATCCCCTCGTCGGGAAGGACGTTCTGGTCGATCAGGATCGCGACGGTGCCTCCGTGGCGCAGCTCGCGCAGGATCTCCCGGGCGGCGTCCTTCTTGCGGATCAGGCGATTCCCGAATCGCGTGCGCCGGCGGGCGAGCTCCCCCTCCAGGAGAGCGTTGTCGAGCGGCCGGACGACCGATGCGATCGGCTCCCCGAGCATCCCGGCGCGAATGGCGCCGAGCTCCCAGCTGCCGAAGTGCGCGGACAGGAGGAACACGCCGCGGCCCCGAGCGCGCGCCGCGTCGAGGTGCTCCGCTCCGGTCACGGAGACGCGGCTCTCGACTTCCGCGCGCGACCAGCGGGGCGACTCGAGGAATTCGATGAACGCGGCGCCGAAACGGGCGACGCTCTCCCGCGCCAGAACGGCGGCGTCGCCCGGTGGGAGGTCCGGGAATGCCGCGGCGACGTTGCCGCGAAGGATCCGCCGCCGCACCGGGGCGGCGGCGATGTAGGCGCGCGCGAGGCGTGCGCCCAGGCGGGACGCCGAGCCCGCCGGGAGCCGTTCCAGGAGGGCCGCCACCGCCGCGAAGGCGAGGTGCTCGGCCCGGTCCCGCGCGGCCGACCGTCCACGGCGGCGCCGCGGCGGCGGAAGAGCGGGACCGGGCGCCGGCTCCGCCGGAGCGCCACCGTCCCCCGGCCGGGACTCGTCGCCCGTCACGCCGGTCAGGAGACGCCCCCTTCCCGCGCGGCGGGGGCGCCGGGGAAGAGTCTCTGCCGGACGAAGGCGTAGAAGGAGGCGGGCAGCTCGACCTCCAGTCCGATCGTCCGGACGGGAAGAGCCAGAAGCCCGTCGAGCTTGACGGCGTCCTTGCCTGTCGTTACGACGAGGCGGCTGCCGGTCCGGGCGGCGGCGGCGGCGATCCGCGCCGCGTCGCGCCGCGTGTAACGGTGGTGGTCGGGAAAGAGGAGCGTTTCGGCGGGCGCGAGCCCGAGCTCGGCGAGCGCAGCCGCGAACGACTCGGGACGCGCGACGCCGGCGACCGCAACGAAGGGCGAGTCGCCGGTCGACCCCGCGCCGGCAGGATGCGCGGAGAGCCCGGCCGGCCGAATGGTCGCGAGGAACGTCGGCGCGCCCGGGTTTTCGAGAGCGACGGCCGCGAGCGTCGCGTCGTCCGGAAAGCCCGGGCGCGGGCGCGTGAAGACGAACGCGTCCGCCCGGGCCATCGCCGAAAGCGGCTCCCGCATCCTGCCGAACGGGGGATAGCGCCCGCCGCCGAACGGCTCGCCGGCGTCCAGGAGGAGGAGATCGAGGTCCCGGCGGACGGAGAGATGCTGGAATCCGTCGTCCAGGATGAAGACGTCCGGCGAGAACGGGAGCGCGGCGCGAGCCGCGTCCTCGCGGCGAGAGGCGACCGCCACGACGACCCCGGGTAACTGGCGCGCGAGAAGGACGGGCTCGTCTCCGCCCTCTCCCGGCCCGACCAGCGGCCCGTCCCCGGCGGAGACGAGCACCGTGCGCCGCGATCTCCGGCCGTACCCGCGCGACAGGATCGCCGGGCGGAATCCCTCCGCCGCGAGCCACTTCGCCAGATGTTCGACGAGCGGCGTCTTGCCCGTGCCCCCGACCGTCAGATTGCCCACCGAGAGGACGGGCCGTTTCAGCCGCACGGATGGGAGCGCGCCGGCCGCGTACCGGCGGGCGCGCTCTTCGAGGATCCGGCTCCACAGCCGCGTGAGCGGCCTCACCGCGACGCGGCCTCGCGCCGTGGGCCGTCCCGGAGAGGGAGGACG
>JBBQNC010000199.1:0-7074 GCA_038329555.1 Thermoanaerobaculia bacterium | reverse complement strand
TCAGCGAGGTGCGCTCGCGGGCGTAGCGGTTCACGAGCCAGGTGAACGTCGACGGAGTCGTCTCCGGGAGTGCGAGGTCGGGGTGGTCGACCCAGGACTGGAGCACGGCCTGATCAGGCCGCCCGCCGTACTGCGCCTCGTAGGTGGCGAAGCGGTGCTCCGAGGCGGTGGTCCAGTCGGCGTCTGACCCCCCGCCGTCGCGCTGCGAGCCCTCGCCGTCGTAGATGATCCCGAAGGGGATGCCGCGTGCCCGAGCGGCCGACTCGAGCAAGCGTGCGGCCTCGGGCCAGTCGAGCCGCCGGTAGCCGAGGTCGAGGTGGAAGAACGGTAGGCGGCGGCCGGTCACCGTGCGAAACACGTCCATCCAGCGGACGAGGTCGGAGGGGTCGCCATCCGGTGGAAGCGACTCGATGTCGCCCACGACGACTCCCGGGAAGACCTGCCGAGCTGCCGCGGCGTACGCGGCGAACTGACGCGCAGCCTCCTCGGCCGTGAAGCCGCAGGCTCCCGGGCCCGCGTACAGGCTTCCGAAGCGAAACGTGCTGTCGAGCGCGACGTAGCGAAGCGATCCGCCCGCGGCCTTGATCCGCGAGGCCACGATCGTTGCCTCCCCGGGCGCGACGAAGCCCTCGATCCCCGAGCCGCAGCCGTCCCGGCCCTGGAGGGCGCCGTCCTCCACGGCGAGAGCGATGCCCCGCCGGTCGAGATCCGAGACGATCCGACGCAGGTCGTCGAGCGGTACCTCGTTGGCGGCCCAGCCGGCATAGACCTTGAAGACGTCCACGCGCCCGGCGGCCACCTTCCACGGGGCGCCTGCACGGAAGAGATCCATGAAGTCGCGCGAACCGTCGAAGCCGAGGGAGCGTCCGACGTACGTGTCGCGCGGAAGCGGGGCGAACCAGATGGACGTCTGGACGGACGCTTCGTTTCTGGGCGCGGCGGCCGCGACCGCGCCGAGGCCTGTGAGCGTCGCGAGCGCAATGAGGCCGAAAGCGAGGGCGCGCATCGTGCCGGCACGGTACCGACCGTCCTGCCGTCCGGTCCAGGTCCTACGATCGCGCCATCTGGAGCGACTCGGGAGGTGAGATGGCGACCACACGCGAAGCGCACGAACTGCTGATGATCGAGGAGGCAGACGCCTGGTTCGAATACCTGGAGTCGACGCGGGGTCAGACCGAGATCCGCTACAAGGAGCTCGAGCCCTGGGCCTGGGCCCGGTTGTCGCAACGGCTGCGGGCGGTGCGGGTCAAGAGGGCGAAGCTGACGGCCGCCGCAGCCTGACGCCGCTCTGCTCCGGCAACCGTCCGCGCTGCTAGCCTGGATGAAGCTTTGACCCTCATGTCCCCTACAAACGCGCGCAGCGCGCAGACCGCGCTCCTACGGGGCGAGATGCTCGCGCGCGCGGATACTCAAGGAGCTTCACTTGCCGTTCCAATTGTTCCGGCGCAAGAAGCGCACCGAGGCGGCGGCGTCCTCTGAACCCGCCGCACCACCCCCAGAGCCCCAGGCAGTAACCTCGCCACCCGCCGCCGAGGCGGGGCCCGACCCCACGAGATCCCGCCGCAGGCGCGGAAACCGCGGAGGCCGAAACCGAAAGCGGCCGGCCGCTCAAGGCGATACGACTGCCGGAGCCGAGGCTCCGCGCGCAGCTGAGCCGGCCCGCCGGTCGGAGGCGGGAAAAGGCACAGCCGCGGAGCGCCAGCCGCGCGCGCGCCGGGCTCCCGGTCGCCGCCGCCAGCCGCCCCGCCGCCCCCCGCTACCGCGCGCGAAGCGCGAGTTGCTGGTGTCGGTCGGAGTGTCCGAGCAGCGGGTGGCGGTGATCGAGGACGACCGCGTCGCCGAGGTCTACCTCGAGCGCCCGGAGCGGCGGTCGATCGCGGGCAATATCTACAAGGGCGTCGTCGACAACGTACTGCCGGGGATGGAGGCGGCGTTCGTCGAGATCGGCCTCGAGAAGAACGGGTTCCTGTACGTCGACGAGATCGTCGGTCCCGAGCTCGAGGGCAGGCGCCAGGGCCGGCGGATCCAGGACCTGATCAGCCGGGGCGAGGAGCTCCTCGTCCAGGCCGTCAAGGATCCGATGAAGTCGAAGGGCGCACGCCTGACCACGGAGATCTCGCTTCCCGGCCGGTTCGTCGTCTACGTGCCTCACGGCGAGGGCCTCGGCGTCTCGCGGCGGCTCGAGGACGACGAGCGCGCGCGCCTGAAGGACATCGTCAAGGCGCTCTCGGTGCCGAAGGGCGGCGTCATCGTCCGGACAGCCGCAGAGGGCGCTTCGGCGGAGGACGTGGAGCGGGACCTCGTCTTCCTCCAGCGTCTGTGGAAGACGGTCGAGACCCGCGCGAAGAGCTCCAAGGCCCCTGCGCTCCTCTACCAGGAGGCCGAGCTCCCGCTCAGGGTCGTGCGCGATCTCTTCACCGACGACTTCGTCCACGCCTACGTCGACCACGACCGAACGCTGAAGCGGATCGTGGGCTACTTGAAGAAGACGTCCCCGCACATGGCCGACCGGATCTCGCGGTACCGCGAGAAGGAGTCCCTCTTCGAGCGCTCCGGAGTCGAGGAGGAGATCCGTTCCACCCTCTCGCGACGGGTCGATCTTCCGTCGGGCGGGTACCTGGTCTTCGACTACGCCGAGGCCTTCACGGTCATCGACGTCAACACGGGCCGCTTCGTCGGCTCTCGGTCGAGGAGCTCCGGGGCGCGCCTCGAGGACACGATCACGCAGAACAACCTGGAGGCGGTCAAGGAGGTCGTCCGCCAGCTCCGGCTGCGCGACATCGGCGGCATCATCGTCATCGACTTCATCGACATGGCGAATCCGAAGAACCGCGGGCTCGTCGAGGAAGCCCTGAAGACCGAGCTCGAGCGCGACCGGACGAAGACATACGTGGTGGAGATCTCGCCGCTCGGTCTCGTCGAGATGACGCGTCAGAACGTCACCGATGGCCCGCGCGAGATCCTGACAAAGAAGTGCCCGACCTGCGGAGGCGACGGGATCGTCCTCTCCGAGGCCTCGGCCGCGGTCGAGGTCGAGCGCAGGCTGCGCGCACTCGCGGCGGGCGCTCCCCGGACACAGGCCTTCAGGGTGGAGCTGAACGCGCGGGTCGCCGCGCTCCTGACAGGCCCCGCAGCGGAGCGGCTGCTCGAGATCGAGGCGCAAACCAAACGCCTGTTTTTTCTCGAGGGCAAAGACGACGTACACCTGGATCACTTCCTCGTGCTCGGGCAGGGCAAGGTCGAATCCGTCCGACCGGAAGCCCCGATCGAGGAGGGTGCCGAGGTGGAGGTGAAGCTCGTCGAGATCGGGCTCCACGATCCGGCAGCCGGGGTCGGCAAGCTCGACGGCCTCGACGTCGCCGTCGCGGGCGCTGCGAAGCTCGTCGGGAAGAAGGTGAAAGTGCGCATCGCGCGGGTGCTCGACGGGACCGCCTACGCTGCGCTTGCCCAGGTCGATGCGCCCCCGCCGGCGCCGATCACCGCGGAGGCCGAGGCCGAGAAGCCGACCCGCGCGCCACGTGCCCGCA
The DNA here is from genome assembly GCA_038329555.1 of Thermoanaerobaculia bacterium. Taxonomy (GTDB): domain Bacteria; phylum Acidobacteriota; class Thermoanaerobaculia; order UBA5066; family Gp7-AA6; genus JALYUA01. The sequence continues at coordinate 3,547 of JBBQNC010000199.1, read as the reverse complement.
AGTCGGCTGAGTCGACTGAAGCATCTGAGACGCCTGCGGAAGTCGAGCCCGACCTCGAGGCTCCTTCCGGCGAGGTAGAGACCGACGACGAGACGTTCGACGAGCCTGGTCCTCAGGACGAGACGACGGAGGCAGAGGCCGAGACGGAGTCGGTCGACGCAACCGCCCCGGCTGACGGCGAGAGGCCGAAGAAGCGGACACGCCGGGGCTCTCGCGGCGGGCGCGGACGGAAGAAAAGCCCGCCAGCAGCAGCGGCGACGACTGCCGAGGCACCGGCACCTGAGTCCTCGCCTCTCGAAGACAACGGGGGCGGGCCGCGGATCCACCTGCCGCCTCACGATCTAGGCCGTGCCGAGGAGCCCCTCGAACAAGCAGAAACGGCGGAGCCCGACGGCGACACGCCGGCAAAACCCAAGCGCAAGACTCGACGGGGCACCCGGGGAGGACGCAATCGAAGGCGCAGGCCTCCGGGAAGCGCGGCCGCAACGCAGGTGGAGGCCCCCGCCGGTCCCGAGCCTGCGAGCTAGATCTCCAACCGCTACACTTTCTGCCCCGCGGGCCGCGTCGAGCCCGCGTTTTCCACGCTATGGCATTGAGTTACGCGATCATCTCCGTCGGAGGCAAGCAGTACCGCGTTCGCGAAGGCGAGCGCCTGCTCGTCGACCGGCTTGGGACGGCCGAGGGAAAGACGTTTCATCCCGACGTGCTCTTCGTGGGCGACGGGAGCGCCTCGGAGCTCGGCCCGAAGGGTGTGACCGTGAATGCGCGGGTCGTCGGTCACGTCCTCGGCGAGAAGATCCGGATCGGGAAGTACCGGCCGAAGTCGGGCTACAAGCGCCACAACGGGTTCCGGAGCCGGCTCTCGCAGATCGAGATTGAGTCGATCGGTAGCAAGGCGGCCAAGCCCGCAGCCAAGAAGGAAGAGGCGCCGGCCAAGAAGCCGGCCGCGAAGAGAGCCCCGGCACGCAAGCCGGCGGCTGCGAAGAAAACGGAGTAGGAAATGGCACACAAGAAAGGCATGGGCTCGTCCCGGAACGGACGCGACTCCAAGCCGAAGTTTCTCGGTGTGAAGATCTTCGACGGCCAGGCGGTGAAGGCGGGAATGATTCTCGTCCGCCAGCGGGGCACCCGCTTCCGGCCGGGGACCGGCGCAGGCATCGGCCGCGACCACACGATCTTCGCCACGCGCGAGGGCACGGTTGCGTTCAAGACAACCGGCGACCGGCGCTTCATCTCGGTCGGCGACACCTCCGAAAAACAAGCGCCGGCTCCCGCCGCCACCGACGCCGGCTAGCCCATGTTCCACGACCGCGCCCGCATCAGGGTGCAGGCGGGTCGCGGGGGGGACGGCGCGCTCAGCTTCCGGCGCGAGAAGTACGTGCCGCGCGGGGGGCCGGACGGGGGTGACGGCGGGGCGGGTGGCGACGTCGTCCTGCTCGCCGACCCCGATCTCCGCGATCTCTCCGGTTTCCGCTCGCGGCGCATCGTTCGTGCGGGGTCAGGTCAGCCCGGACGCGGCGCAGGAAAGGACGGCGCCGCGGGCGGGCAGGCTGAGCTCCGCGTGCCGGTCGGAACGCAGATCCTCGACCGGGATGGACGACTGATTGCCGATCTCGCCCATCCAGGCGTGCGTGTGGTCGTTGCCGGCGGCGGCTTGGGCGGTCGCGGCAACCGGCGCTTCGCATCCCCGACGCGGCAGACTCCGCGCTTTGCCGAGACGGGGGTGCCGGGCGAGGACGCGGAGCTCGAGTTGCGACTCAAGCTGCTGGCCGACGCCGCACTTGCGGGCCTCCCGAACGCGGGAAAGTCCTCCTTGCTGCGGCGTATCTCGAACGCACGACCGAAGGTCGCCGACTACCCATTCACCACGCTCCAGCCCGTGCTCGGAACCGTCGATGCACCGGACGGCCGCCAGCTGACCGTGGCCGACGTCCCCGGCCTCATCGAGGGTGCGAGCGAAGGTGTCGGCTTGGGTCACGAGTTCCTCGCTCACCTCGAGCGCGCACAGCTCCTCGTCCATGTGATCGACGCGTCAGAGGGCGACCCGGAAGCGCGGTGGCGCGAGATCGACCGGGAGCTCGCGGCCTACGGTGCCGGGCTCGACGAGCGCCCGCAGGCTGTCGTTCTGAACAAGCTCGACCTCCTGCCGGGTCCGGTCCCTTTCGACGTCGGCGACGAGCGGGTACGCCGGGTGTTCTCGCTCTCATGCGCCACTGGAGCCGGCGTCGAGGATTTCCGCCGAGCGCTCTTCGAGCTCTGCCCACAGCAGAGGGAAGGCCGGCCCGCCGAAGACGAGTTGGCCGACTTCCTCGTCTACCGGCCGAAGCCGCGTCGCCGGCCGTTCCGGATCTTCCGTACCGATCGGGGATTTCGCGTGGTCGGATCGGCGCCCGGCTCGGACGAGCTCGAGGCGGCGCTCCGCGAGGCCGGAGCCCGCCCGGGGGACGAGGTCGTCGTCGGCGAGGACGAGCTGGAGTTCGCGTGACGCTCGGGATCCTCGGCGGGGTCTTCGACCCGCCGCACAACGGCCATCTCGCGCTTGCACGCGGCGCGATCGAACGCTTCGAGCTCGACCGGCTGCTCGTTCTGGTCGCCGATCGCCCCGGGCACCGCGATGTGACCCTCGACGGCGCCACCCGGCTGCGGCTGGCCCGGGCGGCGTTCGGAAACCTCCCCGGTGCCGAGATCGCTCTGGACGAGCATCCCTTCACCGTCGATCTCGTCGCCGGAGGCGGATACCGAGACGCATGGTTCATCGTCGGAGCGGATGAGCTGGCCGCCTTTGCCCGCTGGAAGGAGCCGCAGAGCGTGCTGGACGAAGTTCGTCTCGCCGTCGGCACCCGCCCGGGGTACGCCCCGGATCGGTTGGAAGAGGCCGTGGAGGCACTCGGACGGCCCGGCCGGATCGAGCTCTTCGAGCTCGTGCCTCCGGTCGAGGTCTCGGCGAGCGCGGTTCGTCAACGGCTTTCGCGCGAGGAGCCGATCGATGAGCTCGTCCCCCCGGCGGTCGCGGGTCTGATCGCGGAGCTCGCGCTGTATCGACCATGAGCGCCGGTACACTTAGATCCAAGCTGACAGGATTCTGGAGACCCTGAGCTCGCTCGAGAACGCACGCTTCATCGCCGGCCTCGCCGAGGGCAAGCTGGCGGAGGACATCGTCATCCTCGACATGCGGCCGGTCTGCACGTACACGGACTTCTTCGTCATCTGCACCGGCCGGAACCCTCGCCAGACGAAGGCGATCTGGGACGAGGTGCGCGTCCGGATGAAGCACGACCAGCGGGCGATCGCACACGCGATCGACGGCGAGCGCGAGGCGACCTGGATCGTCGGGGACTACCTCGACGTCGTGCTGCACGTCTTCACGCCCGAGGCGCGTGCGTACTACCGCCTCGAGGATCTCTGGGGCGACGTGCCGACAGTCGAGCTCGAAGCCGCCGCCGGCTGACGTCCGAGGGCTTGGATACCGTTGTCATTAGTGACAACGGACCACAAGGGAGCCATTGCCGAGACGGCGATCGTCCACCAGGCGACGAGGCTGGGCATC
>JBBQNC010000198.1:0-7076 GCA_038329555.1 Thermoanaerobaculia bacterium | reverse complement strand
CATCACGGTCGGCTGCTCGGCCGCGCTGACGTCCGCCGTGTGGGTCTTCGCGGGGGCGGGGCTTGCACGCGCTCTCGACCCGATTCCGGCATTCACCGGTGTCGCCGCCGCCTATGCGCGCGAAGTGCGCGTGCTGTTCGGCGCCGGCGTGCTGATGTATCTCCTGTCCGTCGCGCTGCACTACGTCCTCCTCGCCTTCGAGGCGGCGAGAGCGGCGGAGCGCCGGGAGGCGGCCTCGAAGATCCTCGCGCGCGAGGCGGAGCTCGAGGCCTTGAAGGCGCAGATCCGGCCGCATTTCCTCTTCAACAGCCTGAACTCGATCTCCGCGCTCGCGGGCTCCGATCCGGCGCGGGCGCGCGACATGTGCGCGGGGCTCGCCGACTTTCTTCGTCAGAGCCTGTCGGTCGGGGAGCGCCGGCAGATCCGCGTCTCGGAGGAGGTCGCGCTCGCGCGGAGCTACCTGGACGTCGAACGGGTGCGTTTCGGCCATCGCCTGAGAGTCGAGACGGACGTCAGCGCCGAGGGGGAGGCCTGCGTTCTCCCGCCGCTGCTTCTCCAGCCGCTCGTAGAGAATGCCGTCGTGCACGGAATCGCCACGCTCGCCGAGGGAGGGGTCGTGCGGCTGCAGATCGGCCGCACGGCGCACCGCCTGCGCATCGTGATCGAGAATCCCTACGATCCGATGGCGCCTGCTTCGACGCGGCCCGGACGGGGATTGAAGATCGTGCGGGACCGGCTCTCGGCGCTCTACGGCGGCGAGGCGCTCTTCGCGGCGCGTCGCGCCGACGGCCGGCACCTCGCCGTCGTCTCGATCCCCCTTCGGGCGGAGGCCTGAGGGCAAGGGTGGGAAGGGTGGGCAAGGTGGAGGGCGACGTCACCGTCCTGATCGTCGACGACGAGGAACCGGCGCGTCTCCTCCTTCACGAGATCCTCGGGGAGGAGCCGGGCGTCACGATCGTGGGTGAGGCCGCCGACGGGTTCGAGGCCGTCCGGCAGGCGGCGACGCTCCAGCCGGACGTCGTGTTTCTCGACATCGAGATGCCCCGGCTGAACGGCTTCGAGGTGGCCGAGGTGCTCCCGGCGGAGGTCGCCGTCGTATTCGTCACCGCGTACGACCGCTGGGCGCTCAAGGCGTTCGAGATCCACGCGGCTGACTACGTGCTGAAGCCTTACCGCCCCGAGCGTCTTCGCGAAGCGCTGCGGCGGGCCCGCGACCGGTCGCGCGGCGGGGCGCGGCCCGACCCGGCGGCGATCGCCGCGTCCGCGCGCCCGGAGGGACGCTTCGCCGAACGCGTGGTCGTGCGCGACGGGGCGCAGGTTCACGTCATCCCGCTCGACCGAGTCGACTGGTTCGAGGCGCAGGACGACTACGTCGCCGTGCGCAGCGGCGGCCGGAAGTTCCTGAAGCTGCAGACGCTCGCGGCCCTCGCCGCGACGCTCGACCCGCAGCGCTTTCTCCGGATCCATCGCTCGTTCGTCGTGAACGTCGAGCGCATCCAGCGCGTCGAGCTCTACGCGAAAAACAGCCACGCCGCCGTGCTCTCCGACGGGTCCCGGCTCCCCGTGAGCCGCGACGGGCACGCGCGCCTCAAGGCCACCCTCGAGAGCTGAGGCGTTGCGAACGCAACGCCGACGTGTGTGTTAGCGTTTTTCCAGACACCCGAGGAGGATGCGCATGTCTGACTTCGAGCCTCCGGGCCCGCCCCCGCCTCCGCCTCCGGCCACGCCCCCACCTCTCCCGCCGGCGCCTCCCGCCGCGCCCGCCGTGGCCGCCGCCCCCGGATATGGATACGTGTCCCCGCCGCCGCCGCTGCCGTCACCGGTCCCCTCGTACGCGGGCTTCTGGGTCCGCTTCGTGGCCTGGATCATCGACGCCGTCGTCCTGTTCATCGTCGGGGGGTTGACTCATGCCGTGATCCGGATGGCGGCCGGCGTTCCATTGATGCCGCTCTGGAGGGAGGCGCGCGGCGCGGGCATGGGACTCGGCTGCGGCGAGAACTTCGTCGGGATGGTCGTCTGGTGGCTGTACTCGGCTCTCCTCGAGAGCTCTTCATCGCAGGCGACCGTCGGGAAGATGGCCCTGGGCATGAAGGTCACGGACCTGGCGGGACACCGCATCGATTTCGGGCGCGCGACCGGGCGGACGTTCGCGAAGATCCTCTCAGCGATCCCGCTCTTCGTCGGTTTCATGATGGCCGGCTTCACGCAGCGGAGGCAGGCTCTCCACGACATGATCGCGGGAACGGTGGTTTTGCGGTTCCGCTAGTTGTCAGTTGTCAGTTGTCGGTTGTCAGTTCTCAGGTTTCAGTCTCGAGTTCTCAGTCTCAGTTCCCAGTGTTGAGTTCTGAGTTCTCCCTCGCCGGGCGACGGTTAGAAACTGATAACTGATAACCGATAACTCACGCACCTACTCCCTCCCAACCGGCGGCATCGAGAGGACCCCGTCGCCGCCGTCCAGGCCCAGGGCATGCAGCCGGCGCGCGAGCGGGCGAAGCGTCCGCACCGCGGCGGCGAGGAGCCGCGCATCTGTCTCCTCCTCCGGCTCCGGCTCGGCGGTCCCGAAGAGACGCTCGCGGATCGACTGGGCGAGCGTGCGCGGGCGCGGGAAGATCTCGAAGGAGACGGCTTCTGGCGCCGGAATGCCCGCCGCCCGCTTGGCGAGCCGCACCGCGGTCTCGAGGCCGCCGAGCTCGTCCACCAGGCCGAGCGCCCGGGCATCCTCGCCGCTCCAGATCCGCCCGCGCGCGATCTCGAGGACGCGCTCCTTCGGGAGGCTGCGCCCGCTGGCGACCTTCGACGTGAAGTCGTCATAGATCCGGTCGAGGAAGGCGTCGAACCGCTCGCGCTCGGTCGGGGTGAAATCCCGCGTCGGAGCCCAGAAGAGCGAGTTCTGACCCGCATGCACCTCGTCGAAGCTGACCCCGAGCTTGTCGAACAGTCCCGCGAGAACGAACTTGCCGGCAAACACGCCGATCGAGCCCGTGATTGTGCCGGGCTGCGCGACGATCTTGTCGGCGCCGATCGCCACGAAGTATCCGCCGGATCCCGCGACGTCGCCCATCGAGACGATCACCGGCTTTTTCTTCTCCCGCGCCCGTGCGACCTCGCGCCAGATCGTGTCCGACGCGACGTACGAGCCCCCGGGGCTGTCGACGCGAAAGACGATCGCCCGAACCGAGGGGTCGTCCGCCGCGGCGCGGAATGCTCCGCCGACGGTCTCCGATCCCATGGTGAGCCGTTGGAGGAACGGGTTGTCCGCCCCGCGACCGCGAATGACCTCGCCGACCCCGTAAATCAGGGCGAGAGAAGGTCGGCCCGCGGGCTTTCCGATCCGCGCGCGATACCGGGAGAGCGGGACGAGGTCCGCGCCGCCGGGCGCACGGGCGAGCGCACGCCGCACGACCTCGTCGCGGTAGGCGAGACCGTCGACCAGTCCGGCGGAGACCGCCTCGGCGCCGAGCAGGGGAGCCCTGTCGACGGCCGCGCGCACGGCGTCCTCGGTCATCCGGCGGCCCCGCGCCACGCCGCGCACGATCTGTCCGAACCAGGAAATCTTGAGCCCCTCCATCGCCTCTCGATGCGCCTCGGTGAACGCCTTCTCCGTGTAGAAATTCACGGCGTTCTTGTACTCGTACCGCTGTCCGAACACGGGCGTCACGCCGAGCTTGTCGAACGTCCCGCGGAGGAAGGGCGCCTGGAGCGCGATCCCCGTCAACCAGAGGTCTCCCGACGGCTGGAGAAAGATCTGGTCGAACGCGGAAGCGAGGTAGTAGGCCTCACTCGCGTTGCCCGTCTCACCGAACGTCTCGGCATAAGCCCAGGCGAATTTCTTCCGCCCGCGGAAACGAAGCACCGCGTCGCGGACCTCCTGCGCCTGCGCCATCCCGCCCGGCGAGCCGCCGACCTTCGCCACGAGTCCGGCGACGGACCGGTCCAGGCTCGCGCGGTCGATCGCCTCGACGAGCTCCCGAAGCGTCGTCCGCGCCGGGGCGAAGACGGAGGTCAGTCCCGCGGCGGGCGGGCCCTCGGGAAAACCGCTCTCGAGGTTGATTTCGAGGACGGTCGTGCCGGCGGCGACGCGGGGAAGGCCCCCGCCGCTCGACAGGCGGACGAGAAGTCCCACAGCGACGCAGAGAAGGAAGACGCAAAGGGCGGCGATGGCGAGGCGGCGAGAGAACATGGGGGCCATTTTAGGAGAAGGAGATCGGCCTTGCCGCCATAATGCGCGCGGTGCGAAATCAGGCCGAGGCGTTGACGGCGATGGAGCGCGCGCGCCGCGAGAGGCCGTCGGGCGGCGCCGTGCTGCGGGCGATGGCGCTTTTCTCGCGGAGCCTCCCCGCGGACCCGCCCACGCTCGCCCGGCTCCACGAGGCCCTGCTCTTTCACGCGGCCTATCCCGAGTCGGCACGGGTGCGGCCCCGCGCCGTCTCGATTCTGCGCCGCATCCCCGACCAGCTCCGCGCCCTCGCGGGCCGGGGAGTCGATCTCTCCGCCCTGGACGACCCGGAGCTCGCGGGCATCGGCGGAACCGAGGTCGCGACGACCTTCACCTACGATTTTCTCCGACGGCTCTACCGGCGCCATCCCGACTCCGTGCGCATCGACTGGGACGCCTTCGAGGGAGAGGACCGACTGGGCGCGGCGCTGGCGCGATTCGTTCCCCTGGTCGAAGAGGAGGCGCTCGCCGACGCGAACGTCCCCTACCGGCAGTGGATCGACTCCGCCCGCCGGGGCCGGGCGGAGCTCGCGTGGATGCTCGACCGTTTCGAGTCCCTGCCTCTCCCGCCGTCCGAGCGCGCCGCGCTCTTCGACGGCGTCGGCCTGCCCGCGGCGTGGTCGCTCTCGACCGGCGCCTCGCGGACGGCCACGCAGCCGTGCCCCCGTCCGTTCGTGCATCCGCGGCCTCTCCTCGTCCGGCGGGACGTCGACCTTCGCGCCGAGCTCGCCTCGCAGCCCTTCCGGATCCGGCGGCTCTCGCGGCGGGAGGCGGCGCGGCGCATCGACATGGCGCGCGACGCCAACGGCTGCCGCTATCGGGAGCTGTACGGGTTCACGTACGGAGACCCGGACACAGCGCGCTCGGTCGACGCGGGTCGCGGATGCGAGATCTCGCTCTTCGGTCTCCCGCCGGATCGCCGGCTCCCGCTACGTGCCGGCTATTCGGCGTTCGTCGTGAAGAACGGGGTCCCGGTCGCCTACGTCGAGGGGCTGGCGCTCTTCGAGCGCATGGAGGTGGGATTCAACGTCTATTACACGTTCCGGGAGGGGGAGTCGGCCTGGATCTACGCGCGGGTCCTGAAGCTCTTTCACGAAGCGCTCGGCGTCTCCTCCTTCTCGATCGACCCGTACCAGATCGGCTTCGAGAACGAAGAGGCGATCGCCTCCGGCGCGTTCTGGTTCTACGGCCGGCTCGGGTTCCGATCGGCGTCACCCGCTCTCCGCGAGCGCACGGCCGCGGAGGCGGCGCGGCTCGCCGCGGACGCCTCCCGGCGCACTCCGGCCGCGACGCTGCGGAGGCTCGCGGAGCGAAACCTTCTCTTCGACGCGCGCGGCGAGGCGGTCGGCGCCGAATGGGAGGGATTTCACGTCCGCCGGATCGGGCTCGCGGTGAACCGGCGTCTCGCCCGGGCGCGCGACGTCCAAGAGGCCCGGTCGGGGGCGGCCGCCCGCGTCGGCCGTCGTCTGGGGATGGGGGCCGGCGGCTCGCGGCCGGAAGCGCGGCGCGCTCTCGAGAACCTGGCGCTGGTGCTCGAGGCGGCGGGAGGACTCGATGCCTGGTCGCCAGCGGAAACGCGCCTTGCGGCGCGCGTGATCCGCGCGAAGTCGGCGCGCCATGAAGACGGCTACCTGGCCCTCATGCGGAAGCACCGCAGGATGCGGGACGGCATGTTGCGGCTCGGAAGGGCCGGGGGAGCGGGCGCTTCCAGTTGAGTCAGTAGGCGGCGAGAGCTCGGGCGGCGCGGCAGACCTTCTCCGCGTTGGGCAGGAAGAACTCCTCGAGCCCGGGCGCGAACGGGACGGGCGTATCCGGCGCCGTGACCCGCAAGAGCGGTCCGTCGAGATGCTCGAAGCAGCGCTCCGCGAGCACGGCGGCGATCTCGGCTCCGATGCCGCCCGTGCGCGTCGCCTCGTGAAGCAGGATGGCCTTGTTGGTCTTTCCGACGGAGGAGAGGATCGTCTCCTCGTCGAGGGGGAAGAGAGTGCGCAGATCGACGACTTCCGCATCGATGCCCTCGGCCTCGAGCGTCCGGGCGGCTTCGAGAGCGGTCCAGACCATGGCGCCGTAGGTCAGGATGGAGAGGTCCCGGCCCTCGCGCCGGACCGCCGCTTGGCCGATGGGCACGATCCAGTCGCCGGGGGGCAGCGGCTCCTTGACCCGCCGGTAGAGGAACTTGTGCTCGAAGAAGAGGACGGGATCGTCGTCACGGATGGCCGCCTTGAGAAGCCCCTTCGCGTCGTACGCCGTCGAGGGCTGGACGATCTTCAAGCCCGGTGTGTGCGCGAAGTACGCCTCGGGGTTCTGGGAGTGAAAGGGACCGCCGTGGACGCCGCCGCCGGAGGGCCCGCGCACGACGAGGGGAACTCCGACTCCCGTGCGGTATCGCGACTTCGCCGCGAAGTTGGTGATCATGTCGAAGGCGCACGAGATGAAGTCCGCGAACTGCATCTCCGCGATGGGACGCATTCCCATCATCGCCGCCCCCACGGCCGCGCCGACGATCGCCGTTTCGGAGATCGGCGTGTCGATCACCCGGTGCTCTCCGAACCGGTCGAGCAGCCCGTCCGTGACCTTGAACGCGCCGCCGTAGACGCCGATGTCCTCCCCGAGTATGAACACGCGCTCGTCCCGCTCCATCTCCTCGAAGATCGCCTCGCGGATCGCGTCGACGTAGGTCGTTTCGGGCCGGCCCTCCTGCTCCGTCACCATTGCCTCCGGACGAACGCCGGCTCGGGATCCGCCACGCCCTGCGCGTAGACGCCTTCGAGCGCCGCGCGGGGGTCGGGGGACGGGCTCTCGGCCACGGCGGCGGCGTTCTTCTCGACGCGCGCCGCGATCTCCGCGTCGATCGCGTCCA
>JBBQNC010000197.1:0-7081 GCA_038329555.1 Thermoanaerobaculia bacterium | reverse complement strand
CCATCGGATTGCGGTCGGACTGATCGGCGCCAACCTCGTCGGCGGTCTGGCGAGCGCGGTGCTCACGAAGGATCCCCGGGGCCTCGCCGGCGTACCGGTCGCCGCGGGCGTGCTCTTCTATCTCACGACCCGGAGCGTCCGCGGTTTCTTTCGAGACGCCGCGCGGGGACGGTGACGCGCCCCAAGCCGATCGGGTGATCGGGTGATCAATCTGGGAATCAGGTGATGGGATGATCGCGAGTTGGGAGAAGCACAGCGGCGGACGCCGATTCGCGCTACCCTAGTTCCGATGAAACGCTTGGTCGAATTGACCGTCGCGGACCTCGTGGCGAGCCCTGTGTGGCGTTACGAAGGCGGAAGCGGCCTGGACGCGCGCGTCGCCGCGACGGACCGGCAATCGCTGTCGCAGGCCGATGACGAGGTCTTTCTCGCCGCGACCGATTTCCGGCTCTCCGACTCCAGCCGGCACTTCGGATTCTGTTTCCCGGCGGACGACTCAGGAATCGACTACCTGCAGCCCGTCATCGTCAAGGGAACGCGCCAAGTGAGCTTCTGGTTCGACGGGCCGGTGGCGCCCGAGGTTCTCTCCCACCAGTGGAAGACGCTCGTTAAGACGCCCGAGCAGATCTTCCCCGTCGTCTTTCGGTGCCTGGTGCTCGTCGACGAGCGCGAAGTCACCGGTCGGATCGACGGCATCGAGTCGTCCCAGGGCGTCGCCGCCGGCTGGCCCGCTCCGCCCGTGCCCGAAGAGACGAGGGGTCCGGCGGAATCGCCGGACCCGAGCGGCGTCCTCGCCGCACGACCCATCGACGCCCGGCGGAGAGGAACGGGCGCGGTCGAGAAACGAACGGCCCGGCGTCGCAGGGCCGAGATGACGGTCGAATTCACGCAGGATTCCTTCCAAGGCCGCGGCGTCACCGGCGACATCTCCCCCCGCGGGATGTTCGTGCGCACACCGCAGATTCCGGGAACGGGACCCGCGTTGCGCTTGACCGTCCACCTGCCCGACGGAAGAGAGCTCATCCTCCGAGGACGGGTCGTCCGAACGGCGGCCGACGTCTCTTCGCCCGCGGCCTCACCCGGTTTCGGCCTCCGGCTGGTCGACGAATCTCCGGAATTCGACGAGCTGCTCTCCCGTCTCCGAAGCCGATCGGAGTAATCCGTCGCCTTCGCTTCGCTCCGGCTCCCGCAGCGTGAGGCTCCTCCCTTCGCGACGCTCAGGAGACTCCTCACGCTGCGAGCGGATGTTAGAGATCGGCCGAAATGATGCCGCATTGCCGTCTCCCTCTCCCGGCGGAAGAGCGCCTGGCTCGGGGCACCGCGCGGTCGAGAGAAACCGCAGCCTTCAAGCTCCTCGCGCGCCGCATTCCCAGATGACCCGATGGCCCGATGGCCCGATGACCCGATCTGCCGCCGATGGCCGGATAGACGCGCGCGCGAGCGCGCGTCAGATCGTTCCAAACACCGCGGCGAGAGTGCCGAGTCCGGGGCCTCCGTCCGATCTCCCGATCACCCGATCCCCCGATCCCCCGATCTATCTCGCTCCCTACTCCCCGCTGTCCAGGTTCTGCATCCGGAAGGATCGGTAAACGAGCCCCGGCGTCCGGATGGAGTACACGATGTTTCCGGCCGCATCGGTCTCGATGGAATAGGCGAAGGGACTCGCGGGCGCGGCCGGATCGATGACCCACCCCGCGTTGAAGTGGTATCCGCCGTCGTTCAGCCTCTGCGCCGACCCGAGCGCGAACGCGAAGACCTGGAGATCGGTATCGACGACGACGCGGGCGGTCTTCCCCGCCTCGTCGAGCCGGATGGTGAGGCCGCGGCTCGTTTCTCCGGGCGCAAAGGCGATGCGGGTGTTTCCGTTGTCAAACAACGTGACGCTCGAGGGATCCCGGGCGTCGATCCGGGCGTCGTGCTGATGCGAGAACCACGCGCCGCCCGGCTCCAGGGCGAAGTCACCGTCTTTTCCGAGCTTCCACACGATCCGGCCGGTTCCAACGCCATCCTGGTAGTCGATCTTGACCACCCAGTCCTGGTGGCGAATCGAGAAGAGAAGGTTGCCGTCCGGCGTCCTCTGCAGCGCGTTTCCGTGCGTCCAGTCGTTCGCCGCGGCGCTCAGGTAATGAGGCGGACACCCGCCCGTCTCGCAGGTCTCGCCGAGCAGAGCGGCGCGCGACGGATCGAGATGATCGAAAGTGTCCCAGGTCCAGACGACGCGAAGGTCGCGGTCGAGCACGACGATCATGTCCCCGATCACGTCCACGGGCCCGGTCCCCTGGACGTCCGTCAGGATCTGCTCGACGTTGGCGAGGACGAGCAATTTACCGTCGGGAAGCCTCGTCGCCTCGTGATGGAAACCGCTGATCGGCCGCGTCCCGAGCAGCGCGAGCTGCTCGTTGACACGCGCCACATTGGTCTCCGAGACGGTCATCCCGGTGAGGTCGAACTCGCGGACGACGTCGCGAGCGGGATCGACTCCGGCGACGATGAGCCCGAAGAACTTCCCACCGATCTCCGGGCGCGTGACGTACGTGAGATCGGATGGCCCGTACCACAGCAGGTTGCCGCTCAAGTCCGTTGCCGTACTCCGGCTGAACAGGTTGGCCTGAAGGAGCACGCCCTGAGACGTCAGGCGCGCCGCCCGGAGCGGTGTCGGCGAGGGCACGTCCGCCGGGCCGAAACCCGTCGAGAACGTCACCGGAACCGAGCTGACGCGCGAGCTCGGTCGCTCCGTCACGAGGGTGGCGGAATAGATGGTCTGCGGCCGCAGGGCCCCGAGCAGAAAATTCAGGGTGCGACGTCCCTGACAGGGCTTCCAGACCGTATTGAGAACGCCCGCGCCTGCCGCCACGTACTCGACGCGCGCGCTTCCGGCTTCGCACCCGGGTGCGCTGAACAGAACGACGAGGGGATGGGCGGTCTGGCTGACGGCGACCTGGTCCTTCACACGCGGCTCGAATCGCACCGCGGACCGGGCTTCGCGCGTCTCGCCGGTCTTACGGTCCCGGACCGACAACTCCATCTCGTACTCGCCTTCGGACTCGACCGCCGTCCAGTCGAGGGAGTCGAGCGGGCCGTAGTCGCGGATCATCCGATAGTCCCCGTTGGTCTCGCGCACGCGGAACCGGTACCAGAGCGCGCCCGAGCGCGGCCCCGAGACCTCCGCCTTGAAGGTGACCAGCACGCCGACCGGTACCGGGCCCACCGTCTTGGATACGAGGGTCACGTCCATGGCCGCGACCGGGCGCGCGCCCAGCACGATGAGGAGCATCAGCCATGGCGCTCGCGCCCATCCGTGTGTCGGGCGCGCGCTCCGGCTCTCGGATTTTCGAACGTCGATCCAATGCATGGCGTTCCTGTATCACGGGACCCTGCCCGCGCCCGACGAATATCTGAACGGCGCGGAGAGGCACGAGTCATGCCGACCGGAAGGCCCGCGCCCGGTACCGATTCGACGACTCAGGAGGCGCGACGATTACGGACGAGGCTCCGCTGCTGCGGAGGAGTTGGCGGGCTGGTATGGAGGGAAGCGACTCTGTTCAGTAATACGCGCAGAACGCCTGATCCGTTTCACACGGGGCGCCTTGCAATTTCTTTTCTTTCCGCGATCTTCGGGAATCCTCCGGGGCGCCGCCGCGTTCCCGGCCCGCGGCGCGGGCACCGTGGTATACGGCGTCATCCGAATCGAGTCCGCCGGAAACGGCGCAACAGAGGGGAGCATCATGAGACGGATCTTCGCGACGATTCTCCTGGCCTCCGCGGCCGCGTCCGCGTCCGCTCAAACGTTGACGCCCGCCGAGCGCGACAAGGCGATGAAGTACCTCGAGAGCACCCGGCAGGGCGTGCTGGACGCGACGGCGGGCCTCACCGAGGCCCAGTGGAACTTCAAGGCCGCGCCGGACCGCTGGTCCGTCGCCGAAGTGGCCGAGCACATCGCCGCGGCCGAGGATCTCCTGCGCGGGATGATCGAGGAACAGGTTCTCAAGGCCCCGCCCCGGGCCGAGGGAGAAGACGTCGCGGCGATCGACGCGCTGGTGCTCAAGGCGATCCCCGACCGGAGCCAGAAGGCCCAGGCCCCCGAGCAGTTGAAGCCGACCAACCGCTTCGGCTCGCCGGAAGTGGCGGTCAAGCACTTCGCCGAGGCCCGAGCGAAGACGGAGACCCTCCTGAAGGAGCACGACGACCGGCGGGCGCACGCGACTGACAGCCCGATCGGCAAGAAGCTCGACGCCTACGAATGGATCCTGTTCGTCGCGGCCCACAGCGACCGGCACACGAAGCAGATCCTGGAGGTCAAGGCGGACCCGAACTTTCCCAGGAAGTAGCGCGTAACGGATGACCCACGGCCCCCTCCTTGCGGGGGCCGCTACATCCGCCGAGACCGTCTACGGCCCGGGATCGTCGGCGGACGGCCCGTAGATGGCGGGAACCTTCGCTCCCATCGGCCTCAGGTACGCGGAAAGCTGGCCCCGATGGTGGATCGCGTCGAACAGGAAGCCCCAGAGCATGTCCCCGAGGGTCGTCTCCCAGACGACCTTTCCGTCCATGAGAAAGAGCGCTTTTCGTTCCCAGGCGCCGTCGTCCAGACCCGCCAGCCTCGTTTCGAGTTCTGCGGCGTTCTTCTCGTACGCGGCGACCGAATCCTGGACGGCCCCGGGCGCTGGCGTCTGGACGTAGTTGATTTCCCCGCGATCGACGACCTCGCAGGCGTCCCGAAGCTCGCTCGCCAGCAGCCAGACCAGGTCGCCGGCGCACGTCGACCGGTCGTGGGGACGGTAGGAGCACTGCTCCGCGGGCACGGCCCGGAGGACGCGCACGAACTTGGGCTTCTCCGCCTTGAAGCACTGCGAAAAGTATTCGCGGGTATTCACGGTTCACCTCGTTTTCGCCTTGAGTCGCGGGCGTTGTCCGTCGTCAGTTTCCAGTTGTTGGTTCTAGAAACTGACTGAAAACCGAAAACCCTCTCTCAATCCGACCGCCGCGAACTCTATCGCGGAGTCGTCCCGCAAAGCCCGGCCGGAGCCGCGATACCGGGACGAGCCGCTCCGCCGACTTCGATATATGTTACCTTATGGTCACATATGGAGGCCGACACGTGGGGAGCCCTGGCGGACCCGACCCGCCGAAGGATCCTCGACCTGTTGCGGGACCGGCCGAGGACGACCGGGGAGCTGGCGGATCAGTTCGCGGTTTCGCGGTTCGCGACGATGAAGCACCTGGGCGTTCTGGCTCGGGCCGGGCTGGTCGCCGTTCGGCGCGAGGGCCGGGTTCGCTGGAACCACCTGAATGCGTCCCCGATCCAGGAGATCTACGAGAGGTGGGTCAGACCCTACGAGTCGCAGTGGGCGAGCGGGCTGCTGCGGTTGAAGAGCGGAATCGAGGCGAGACCGAAAGGAGACCGAACCATGGCGCCCCGAAAAGCGGCGGCCCCGAACGTGGCGGAGATCGTCTCGGTGGCCCTCGATGTCCCCATCTCGGCGTCCCTCGATCGGGTCTGGCAGGCCCTGATCCAGGACCTCTCTCTCTGGTGGCGAAAGGACTTCCACACCAGCCCGAGAACGAAACGGATGGTCCTGGAGCCGTCGGTGGGAGGCCGGCTCTACGAGGACTTTGGCAACGGCGAGGGCGTCCTCTGGTACACCGTCGTCTCCATCGACCGGCGCAAGCGTCTTCTCCTGGAAGGAAGACTCTTTCCGGAATATGGCGGCCCGGCGACGTCCCTGGTCGACATCAGCGTGGCCGAGACGTCCGCCGGCGGCACGCTCTTGAAGCTGACGGACTCTCTGGTCGGACGGGTCGGGCCGAAGAGCGCGGCCTCCTTCCGCGGTGGATGGACCCTCCTCTTCGACGAAGGACTTCGCCCCTTCGCCGAGCGTCCGCCGAAGCGGGCGGGACGCCGATAACCGTCGCCTTCGCTTCGCTTCGGCTCCCGCAGCGCGAGCTCCTACCTTCGCGACGCTCGGGAGACTCCTCGCGCTGCGAGCGGATGTGGGGTGAGACGAAAAGCGTTTCGGCGGGCTCCTGATTTCTCCGGGATCCCCCTCACCCCGACCCTCTCCCCCGACCGCGGGGGAGAGGGGATTTCTTGGGGAAGGGCTTCCGGCGTTCGGACTACTATTTCCGAAACCTGCCCGTCTCGCGATTCGGAAAAGGAGAAGTCATGCAGCCGAACATCCATTTGAACTGGCTCGCCATCGTGGTCGCGGTCGTCGCAAGCTTTCTCGTCGGGCGCCGGCGGCTCGGCTCCGCCCACCGGAGCGGCTCATGGCACACGGGTTGCTCACTCCTTGAACATTGACGAAGGAGTTTCCATGACGTTGAGAATATTTCAAAGGACAGTCCTGGCAGCAGTAATGGTCGGCGGCGTCGCCGCCACGGCCGTCCCGCAAATTCCCCTGCCCCCCGGGCTTCATGTCCGGATCACGACCGGCCGGCCGCCCGCTCCGCGTCGGGAAGTGAGGGTCGTCCGGCCCGGGCCCGACTACGTGTGGATCGCCGGCTTCTACGACGCGGACGACCGGGGCCGCTATCGCTGGGTGCCCGGGCGGTGGGAACGTCCCGTGGTTTCCGATGGGTACTGGATTCCCGCCCGCTACATTCGCACGTCGCGCGGGACGATCTACGAGCCCGGTCACTGGTCCAACCAGCAGGTCGTGGTCGACGACGAAGTCAGCCGGCGGCGCGAGTGGCGCCGGCACCAGGGTCAGCACGAGCGCGAGCTCGCGCGCGAGCGCAATCGCGACTATTACCGCGATCATGACGATCGAGACCATCACTAACACCTGAGCGATCCCCGGAAGAGTGCGGCGCTCTCGCCCTCGGGCGAGCCGCCGCCCTCGCTCCGGCAGCCTCGCCTCCCCACTCTCCCTTCCCGGAAAGTTGTCTCACGCGGCGGACTCGTCTCCGAGGGCCCATGCCGTGCATCGGCCCGGGGCCGGCGGTCGGGCCGACGAGGGAGGTGTGCTCATGGACGTACCGAAGCCCGGCGATCCGCACAGGAAGCTCGAGAGGCTCGTGGGGACGTGGACGGGGGAAGAGACGCTGAAACCGGCCGGAGCGTGGAAGCCCAACGGCGAAG
>JBBQNC010000196.1:0-7114 GCA_038329555.1 Thermoanaerobaculia bacterium | reverse complement strand
CTTCCAAGCGCCTGTCCCTCAGTCGTCGAGAAGACTCGGTTGAGGGCGGTGCAACGCCCTGCGCCGCGCGCCGCGCGCCCGGACGACCGCCGACGACTCCGGCTCCTCGTCGATCCAGTCGCGGTCGAGGACGACCCCGCGATAGCTCAGCCGGTGCTCCGGACAGGGACCGTAACGGCGCAGAGCCTGCCAGTGCTCGGGGGTTCCATAGCCCTTGTGGTGCTCGAAACCGTATGCCGGGTACCGGCTGCCGAGATCGTCCAGGAGCCGGTCGCGATACACCTTCGCCACGATCGAGGCCGCCGCGATCGAGGCGCAAAGCGCGTCGCCATGGATCACCGGGAGCTGGGGACGACGGATTCCCGGAACGACGACGGCGTCGCAGATCAGCACCTCGGCTTCCGGAGAGAGAGACAGAACCGCGACTTTCATCGCGGCGAGACTCGCGCGGAGGATGTCCCGCACGTCGATCTCCCTGGCGGAGATCACGCCGACTCCGTAGGCGATCGCGTGCCGCCGCACCTGTCGGTCGAGCCGTTCCCGTGAGGGCGCATCGAGCTTCTTCGAGTCGTCCAACCCCGGAAGCAGGCAGTCGTCCGGAAGGATGACGGCGGCGGCGACGACGGGTCCGGCGAGCGAGCCCCGGCCGGCCTCGTCCACTCCGGCGACGAACCGGTACCCCCGCCGTCGGACCTCGCGCTCGAGACGGTCGAGGAGAGCGAGACGGCCGAGCTCCGCGAAGAGGGCGGAGAGCGGCTCGGGGTTCAACGGGGCCGGAAGCTCGAGCGGACTACTGGACGCGCTTCTCGTCGATGCGCGCGGCCTTGCCCTTCCGCTCGCGCAGGTAGTAGAGCTTCGCGCGCCGCACGGCGCCCTTGCGCTCCACCTCGATGCGGTCGATGACCGGCGAATGGAGCGGGAAAATCCGCTCGACTCCGATTCCGCTCGAGATCTTGCGGACGGTGAACGTCTCGCGCGACCCGCCGCCCCGCCGGGCGATCACGACTCCCGCGAAGATCTGAATCCGCTCCTTTTCACCCTCGCGAACCTTCACGTGCACTCGCACGGAATCCCCGGGCGCGAACACCGGAATCCCGGAGCGCAGGGCGGGCTTTTCGACTTCCAGCAGCATGTCCGTCATGACGCTTCTCCTTGCCGATACGGAATCGGGTGCCCGGACCGGTTCCGGAACAGGGACACGCCGAGGGCAAAAACAGGACGAACGCGCAGTATAAGCGAGGCGGCCGTCACAGGGCAAACGGGCAAACGGCCCCGATCGCCCTCGGAAGGGCCGCCCGACCCGTCATTCGTCGCCCTCCCCCGGCTCGGCCGGGCGGCGGGCGAGGAGATCTGGACGGCGCGAGCGAGTGCGCTCGAGCGCGCGCGCGCGACGCCATCGCTCGATGCGGGCGTGGTCGCCCGACAGGAGCACCTCGGGAGCCGGAAGACTCCGGAACTCCCGGGGCCGCGTGTAGTGGGGGTAATCCAGACGGTCGCGGTGGAAGGATTCCCGCTCGACGGACTCCGCCTTCCCGACGACACCCGGGACGAGCCGCGAGAGCGCTTCGACGACCGCGAGGGCCGCCGCTTCGCCGCCCGGCAGAACGAAGTCGCCCAGGGAGACTTCCTCATCGAAGAGCCCGATCTGGCGCGCCCGCTCGTCGATCCCCTCGTACCGGCCGCAGAAGAGCAGGAGGCTGTCGCGGGCGGCGAGGGCTTCCAGGCGTCCCTGGTCGAGGCGGCCGCCGTCGGGGGTCAGGAGAACGCTCCACGCGCCCGTCTCGGCCCGGCGCGCCTCCACGGCCGCCGCGATGACGGGTGCCGTCATGACCATCCCGGGCCCTCCCCCGTAAGGCTCGTCGTCCACCTTGCGGTGGCGGTCCGTGGAGAACGTCCGCAGGTCGGTCACGGCGACGTCGATGAGTCCGTTGGCGATCCCCTTGCCGAGGAGGCTCTCCCGCAGCGGCGAGTCGAAGTAACCGGGAAAGATCGTCAGGATCTCGACGCGCATCACACGTCCAATAGCCCGTCCGGCGGGTCGATGACGATGCACCGGCCGCTATCGTCGACGGAGACCACGATCGGCGAGACGAAGGGGACGAACGCCTCCTTGCCCGACGCCAGCTCGATCGAGAGCAGCGGTCCCGCGGGAGTCTGCTCGAGGCCGCGCACGATGCCCGCGAGCCGGCCCGCGAGGTCTTCGCACCGCCACCCCTCGACCTGGTGGCTGTAGTAGAAACCGGGCCTCGGCGGTGCGGCTTCCTCGTCGGCGACGTGGAGCCCGCCCCCCGCCAGAGCCCGGGCGGCGTTCACGTCTCCGACCCCTTCGAAGGCGACGAGGAGGCGGCTTCCATGGGGTCGAACGGACCGGACGGTGAGGTTCTCCGTGCGCCCGGCGCCCTGCCACTCGAGACGGGCGCCGGGGGCGAAACGTTCCGGGAAATCGGAGCGGGGCTCGACGGCTACCTCGCCCTGCAGGCCGTGCGGGCGGCGGACGAGACCGACGAGGAGCATGGCAATCGATCGGTGAGTGAGGGATCGCGGCGCGACGGTGGAGACCCCGTCGGCGGACGAGGAGGACGGGCCCCTAATCGCGGACGCGGATCGTGACCTTCTTGCCCCGGGCCGCCGCCGCAGCGCCCACGAAGGCGCGCAACGCGCGGACGGTGCGTCCCTCACGGCCGATCAGGCGGCCGCGATCGGACTCCGGAACCGAGATTTCGTACACGGCCGTCCGGCCGTCCGAGCTCTCCGTGATCCGAGCCTGATCGGGATTGTCCGAGAGACGTCGAACGATCGTCTCGACGAGCCGCCGTACGGTTGCGCCTTCGCCGCCGGAGGGCGCCATCAGGACGCCGTGGCGGCCGCGGGCTCGGGCCGGGCGAGAAGGGATCGAACCGTCGGAGAGACTGCGGCGCCGCGGCCGATCCAGAACGCGGCTCGGGCGCGGTCGATCGAGACGGCGGCCGGCTCGCGGAGCGGGTGGTACGAGCCGATCTCTTCGAGGACCTCGGCGCGCGAAGTCTGGCGCGAGTCCGAGACCACGACGCGATAGTACGGCTGATTGCGAGCGCCCATGCGGCGCAGACGAATCTTCAACATCCTGAGTCCTTTCGACCTTGGGTCCTTTTGGACGCAAACGCAAACCGTGGATGATAGCAGAGAAAGATGGGCCGGAACCGCTATCCCTGGTCCCTCGGGGCGGGCAGCGGGAGCTTCGACATGTCGAGCCCGCGCATCCCCTTCTTCGCCGCCTTCATGAGCTTGCGCATCTGCTGGTACTGCTTCAGGAGCCGGTTGATCTCCGAGACGTTCGTTCCCGACCCGCCGGCGATGCGCTTCTTCCGGGAGCCGTTCAAGACCTGCGGGTAGCGCCGCTCCTCCGGCGTCATGGAATCGATGATGGCGCCGACCCGGGTGAGCTGACTCTCATCGACCGCGTCCGGCGCGGAAAGACCCCGGAACGCGCCGCCCTTGGGGAGCAGATCGATCAGGCTCGACAGCGGTCCCATCTTCCGCATCGACTTCAACTGGTCGCGCAGATCCTCCAGCGTGAAGTCGCCCGCGCCCGCGCGCTCCGCCATCCGGCGCGCCGCGGTCTCGTCGACTTGAGCCTCCACCTTCTCGATCAGGGTCAGGACGTCCCCCATCCCGAGAATGCGCGAGGCCATCCGGTCCGGATGGAACGCCTCGAAGTCTTCCGGCTTCTCGCCCACGCCGACGAACTTGATCGGCTTTCCCGTAGTGGAGACCACGGTGAGCGCCGCGCCGCCGCGGGCGTCTCCATCCGTCTTCGTCAGGATCACTCCCGTGAGCGGCAGGACGGCGGCGAACCCCGCCGCGGAACGAACGGCGTCCTGTCCCGTCATCGCGTCGGCGACGAAGAGGATCTCGCGTGCGTCGGTGGCGTCGACGACCGCCCGGACCTGACGCATGAGCTCTTCGTCGATGTGGAGACGTCCTGCCGTGTCGATGATGACCGTATCGCGCCCCGTGAGCTTCGCCTCGCGAACGCCCTCGCGGGCGACCTCGACCGGGTCCGTCCGACCGGCGGGGTCGAACACAGGGATTCCCGTCTGTCGCCCGAGGGTCATCAGTTGCGTGACCGCGGCCGGTCGCGCGAGGTCCGCGGGCACGAGAAGCGGGTAGCGCCCGCGGCCTTTCAAGTGGAGGGCGAGCTTCCCGGCGGAGGTCGTCTTGCCCGATCCCTGCAGCCCGACGAGGGCGAGGACCGCCGGCTTGCCGTCGAGCGCGAGGTCGGACTTCTGACCGCCCAGGAGAGTCATGAGCTCGTCGCGGACTATGCGGGTGACCTCCTGCGCGGGGGAGAGCTGCTGAAGGACCTTCCCGCCCACCGCCCGTTCCCGGACGCGGGCGGTGAAGTCCCGGACGACCGGGAGCGCCACGTCGGCTTCGAGCAGCGAAAGCCGGATCTGCCGCAGCGCCGTCTCGAGGTGGTATTCGGTCAGATGGCCTTCGCCACGCAGATCCTTGAAAACGCCTTGAACTCGATCTCCGAGACCCTCGAACATGGGAACCTCTGGTGCTCTCGCGCCCGGTTGGCGCGGGAATCGCAAGGATACAGGCCGGGGTCCCCGCCCGTCGAGGCGCCCTGGCCAGTTGACAGCCGGTCCGGTTGGGGTATCATTCGGCGGCGTTTTTTGCAGGGATTCTTTTTGCGTGAAAAAGACGCTTAGAAAAAGGAGATGAGGGATATGAAGAAGCTCGTGACCCTGGGCCTCGTTGCCGTGTTCGCAACGGCGCTTCTCACCGGTTGCAAGAAGAAGGAAGAGACTACGACTGAGACCACGACCACGACTGAGCAGCCGACCGTCGTCGAGGAAACGGGTACCACGGCCACCGGCACGACCACGACGACCACGGACACGACGGGCACGATGATGACCACGCCCTCTGCCATGATGACGCCCGCGGCCTCCGGTTCGATGACGACGACGACGGACACCAAGACGACGACGTCGACCTCGACCAAGAAGTAAGCGCTCAAACCGGTTTCGACGAAGGCCCCGTTCGCGGGGCCTTTCTTTTTTCCCGCGCATGAAACCGGACCCCTCCGGTCCCGATCCTCTACACTTCACCCTTGCTCCCCCTGTGGGCCGAGATCCTTCTCGCGCTCGCCGCCGGCGGGACGGCGGCGGCCGCTCTGTCCCTGCGCGCGCGGGAGAAACGGCTCCTCGCGCGGCTGGCCTCGCGCGAGCGCCGCGGCCACTTCCTCGGAGAGTCTCCCGACCTCCGCCAGATCCTGAAGCACGCCTTCACCGCCGCGTCCGAGGTCCTCGCGGTGTCGGGGTTCGACCTCTATCGGATCGGCGCCGGCGGACAGATCGAAGAGGTGTGGACCGTCCCGGCGCCGGAGGCCGGCAGCGACCCGGAGCCGTTTCTCGACGGCGACAGCGCGCACCTCGGCGAGACGATCGACGCCGAGCGTCTGCGCGAGCTCACCGCGACGGAGACCGAACACTCTTTCGCCGCGAGCGATCTGCTTCCCGGCGGAAGGCCCTCCCGCCGGCTCCGCCTTCCCCTCTACTCGGGAGATCGGTTGATCGCGCACCTCGACCTCACCAGCCCCCATCCCATCGACGACCCCACCAAGGAGGAGATCCGCTCGCTGCTCGGGCCTCTGACGTCGTCGCTGCATGCGTTCCGAAACTGGACGATCGCCGTCACGGACGAGCTCTCCGGGCTGTCCTCCCGCCGCTACTTCGAGACGCGTCTGGCGGAAGAGTGGTCGCGCCGGGAGCGATACGGCGGCTCTCTCGCCGTCGCGTGCTTCGATCTCGACCGGTTCAAGCGCTTGAACGACTCGTTCGGGCACGCCGCGGGCGACACGGCGATTCGCCGCTTCGGAGAGGTCGTTCGCGACGCCATCCGGAGCACCGACATCGGTTGCCGGTACGGAGGCGAGGAGTTCGCGGTCCTGTTCCCGGAGACGCCGGCCGCGGCGGCGCGGGCGGTCGCCGAGCGGATCCGCGGCGCCATCGCACAAGAGCGTTTCAACTTCGCGGCGCGTCCCTTCGGCGTGACGGTGTCCGCGGGAGTCGCCGAGGCGGAGCGCGCCCGGGACCGCAAGCAGCTCCTCTTCCATGCCGACCAGGCTCTCTACGCGGCCAAGGGAGGCGGACGCGATCGCGTCGTCGTCTGGGAGCCGGGGATCGCCTCGGTGGCCCCGGGGCCGGAGCGGCCGGAGCGGCCGGAGCGGCCACAGCTATAGTCAGCCGCCGTGGCGGCGTCCGACACCGGGAATGCCGAGGATCTCGTCCTCGAGATGGTCGACGCCCAGCGCGCGAGGGTGCGCGAAATCGCGCGGCGGATCGCGCCGGGCCTGACCGACGACGATCTCCTGCAGCCCCACGATCACGCCGCGCTGGCGTCGCACCCCGAGTTCCAGTTCGAGGACGGGATCCTGGCGGGCTACCTCGCGGTGCTGGCCGCCCTCCGCGCCAGCCGGTAAAGCCAGCCGCGACGGGTGGGGCGGCCTGCCCGATAGAGGCCGGCGATCGTCTCCGCGTGAGCGGCGATCCAGCGGTGGTCCTCGGGCCGGACTCCAAGCTCTCCCAGCAGGCGTCCCGACTCGGCCGCCAGGCGCACGAGAGGTTCGTCCGAAGGCTCGGGACCCTTCCTCCGCTTCACGAGCGCCGGAGCCCGGCCGCGGACAGAAGGGCGGAGACCGCGGCGTCCCACGTGATCGCCTCGACCCGGCGGCGCCCCCGCTCCCCCATCTCGGCGAGCGCCGCGACGTCGGGCCACGCCACCCGGAGCGCCGCACCGATCGCCGCCGCCGTCGGTGACACGACGAGCCCGGTGACGCCGTCTTCGACGAACTCGAGCGGCCCGCCCGCGTCCTCAGTCGTGAGGACGGGCTTTCCCGAGAGGAACGCCTCGAGCGGAACGTAACCGAGATCCTCGCCGGCGGGGGGCACGACGACGAGCCGGGCGCCCGTGTAGAGCTCCAGGAGCTCGGCATCCGGAACCGTCCCCGCCCAGCTCACCCGCCCGGAGACTCCGGCCTCGATGGCGACGCGCCGGCAGCGTTCCTCCTCCGGCCCGCGGCCGACGACCACGAGGCGAGCCTCCGGCGCGTGCGCGAGGGCGG
>JBBQNC010000195.1:0-7129 GCA_038329555.1 Thermoanaerobaculia bacterium | reverse complement strand
AATCGATGGAGACCCCATGCCGCACTCAACAAACGCTCTCCCCTCCAGAGCCTCTGTCAACAACCTGTTGAGATTTGACATCTAGACCGGCTCGCCGCCGGCCCGGCGGCGTCGGGGACCGTCGTCGGAGCGTTTGCGGTCCTTCATCGCTTCATTCCTTCACCGGAACGTCCCCGGCGAGAAGCCGTAGACGCGGGACGGGCCGGGAAAGTCCTCTTCGGGAAAGAGCTCGTCCTGGAAGGCCCGCTCCCCGAGGGGACGTCCGCGATGCATCAGGAATCCGGCCGCTCGCCGCGCCACGGCGCCGATCTTCGCGAGGTCCGCGAGGCCGAGGCGGCCGGCGGCGCGGCGAATCGCGAGCAGTCGCTCGACGGAGCGCGGACCGAGGCCCGGTACGCGCAGAAGAGTTTCCCGCTGCGCGGTCGCGATCTCGACCGGGAAGCGCTCCGGATGAGAGAGCGCCCAGTGGAGCTTGGGATCGCGGGCCAGCGGCAGGTTCCCCGAAGGGCCGTAGACGATCTCGTCGGGCGCGAATCCGTAGAGGCGCAGCAGATAGTCCGCCTGGTAGAGACGATGCTCCCGCACGGCCGGAACCTCGGCGGCGTTCTCCAGGGGCGTGTCTTCGATCGGACGGAACGCGGCGAAATGGGGATGGTGGATCGTCCGATCGCGCCAGAGGGAGTGCGACGCGTGGAGAATCTCGCGGTCGTTCTCCCGGCCGATGCCGACCACGAACTGAGTGGTCGCGCCGGCGGAGACCGCGAGCCCGGGAGGCCGCGGGTCGCCCGCGACGCGGCGGTTTCCCGCTTCGATCGCCGTCGTCCGGACTCGCCGAAGGACCTCGAGCCCGCTCTCGACGGATTTCTCCGGGGCCACGCGGTCGAGCGTCGCCTGGCAGGCGGACTCGAGGTTGTAGGAGACCCGATCGCAGAGGAGAGCGAGGCGTTCGACCTGGGCGGCCTCGGCGCCCGAGACCGCCTTCGCGTGAAGGTAGCCCGCGAAGCGGTGCCGGAAACGCAGGATCTCGACGAGCTCCAGCAGCCTGTCCATGGCCCAGCGCGGGCTCTTCGGGATCCCGGTCGTGACGAACAGTCCCGACACCCAGTCGTTCCTGTACGCCGTCATGAAGATCTCCGCGAGGGCGCGGGGCTCCAGGGCGTGGCGGGGCAGCTCGCGCGACGCTCTCATCGGGCAGTAGTCGCACTCGAACGCGCACGCATTCGTGAGGAGGATGCGGAAGAGAGCCGAGCGGCCGAAGCCGCGGTCCGCGAGCGTCCGGATGTTGATGGGATCCAGGGCCTGGCGGGTCCTCTCTCCCGAGGCGAGCGGGCGCAGGGAGCCGCTGCCCTCCTGATCCGAGAGAGCCTGCTCCATCAGGAGGCGGATCTTCTCGTGGGTGTCCATGAGGCGTAATTATGGCGTAAGTCGGTTCGGAACGCCAATCGGCTCGCGATCGCCTGGGTGAGGTCTGATTGAGAGGGAGTTCTGAGTTTTGAGTGTTGAGTTATTGAGTTCTCAGTTTCGGGACGGCCCTGGACGAGAACAAGACCGAGTGAATCTGAACTCACAACTCATGACCCCTAACCCATAACTGTCCCGCAAAAGACGCCTGGTCCCCGGGCCGGCCGGCCCGGGTCAGTGGAAGGGTTCCGGTTCGACGGCGACCGCGGTCACTCCGGCGCGCGTCGCGGCGAGCCGGCGCTCCTCCTCCGCGAGCTGGCGGCGAAATGACTCGGCATCCTCGTCGGCCAAAGCCGAGGAGACGAGGTTGGTGAAGGGGGCCTCGGTGAGCGCCTGGCGGTAGGGGATCGAGGGGAACCCCCCGTCCCGCAGGGCGTGAATGAACTTCAGCGTCCGAAAGGCGTCGAACCAGGTGTGCAGGCGGCGCAGCAGCGCGGGCGGGTCGGGAGTCTCGGCGACCGCGCGGCGGATCGCGTCGAAGGCGCCCATCCGGGTCAGCGCATCCTCGATCAGGTCCGCGCGGAAGAAGGGCGTGCCGGCCGGGAGCTCCCGGAAGCCCGCCGCCAGATCGCCGCGGGAGCGCGCGACCGCGGAGAGGACGCGCAACCATGCCGCGAGGTGTCCGAAGACGAGCGGATGGAAGAGGCGGAAGTGATCGAGCCCGCCGCGGCGGCCGGTCAGGTCCCGCAGGGCCCGGCCGGTCCCGAAGGGCACGCGGTCCGACGGCCGGCCCTCGAGAACCAGCGGCGTGCCCGCGAGTCGAACGATTTCGCCCACCTTGGCGAGCTTGTCCAGGACGTAGAAGTCTTCCGCGGCGTTTTTTTTCGGGAACCCGCGCACGGCCGCGTACGACTCAGAGGGGATCGCCAGACAGCTTCCCATGCTCTGGTAGGCATAGGGAGAGCCCGCCCACGCCAGCCCGAGGACGTAGTAGCGCAGCGAGATCTCGTAGAGCCGCCCCGCCTCGGCGAGCGCCGGGTCCTCGTCGAAGCGGTGCTCGTAGAAGTAGATCGCGGCTCCGACGCCGGAAGGTGAGGGCGGGGGCGAGGGCGAGGGCGAGGGCGAGGGACTGACCGGCTCGAGCTGGTCGAAGTAGTCCCGCGGCAGCAGCGTGTCGGCGTCCGTGTTGTGGATCCACGGGGAGGCGACACGCCCCTCCGACCGCAGGGCCAGCACCGCGTCGTTGCCGATCTTGCGGGCGAGACCGACGCCCTGCTTCTCCGGTAGGAAATGGGGAGCGGCGGCGCGGTCGATCTCGACGAGCATGCCCGCCGGGAGCCGGTGGGCGCGGATCGAGGGTGTCCCCGAGAGGGTCTCGATCTCGGGCAGCTCCCGCGTCAAACGATCCCGGACGAACGCGTTCGCCTCGTGGACTCGCGCCGGCGAATCCGCCCGCGCATTCAGAACCAGAACGATCAAAACGTTCCCCCGGGGCCCCGCCGGCACGGAGCCGAGCAGGCGGAAGAGGCTCTCGGTCTCGCCGTACGCGGGGATGACCAGGGCGTGTCCGTAGGTCTCCCGGAGGCCTCCGTCTGCCAGGATCTTCGCCTCCGGCTCGGCCTGGCGCGCCAGGTATTGCGCGACCGGCCTCGTGGTCGTCTTCGTCTTCGTCTTCGTCTTCGTCTTCGTCATGCCGGTCCGGACGAGGCGGCGCCGCTGCCGCCGTAGAAGAGCGCGGGTTTGGGCGGCAGATCCGCGACGATCTCCGCCTCCGCCTGGAGAAGCTCGGTGAGACGCGCCTCGACTTCCGCCGGGTCGAAATAGAGCCGCGCGAGATCGGCGTACAGGTCCTGGTGGCGGGCCTCGGATCGAGCGAGGCCCCGGTAGAACTCCCGCAGGGGCTCTTCGGGATGGGTCGAGGCGACGAGCCCGAGCCGTTCGCAGCCGCGCGCCTCCGCGATCGAAGCGACGAGCAGGCGGTCGAGGAAGTACGGCCTGCTCCCCTGGCGAAACTGCGCCGTGAGGCGGCGGACATAGGCGTCCCGGCCATCCGGCTTCAGCGCGAGGCCGCGGCGGAGGACCCAGGCCACCACCTGGCGGAAGTGCCCGAGCTCCTCCACGGCGAGCTCCGCGCACGCCTCGACCAGCCGCGCCCGGTCGGGGTAGTGGGCCACGAAGGACATCGCGGTCCCGGACGCCTTGCGCTCGCACGCCGCGTGGTCGACTAAGAACGCGTCGAAATCGGACAGGACGGTCTCGAGCCACTGCGGGGAGGTCGGGCAGAGGAGCCGCATGGGGGCCGGAGGGTATCAAACCGTCGCCTCCGCGGTCGCGCTCTTGCGCGACCGCTGCGGCTCCCGCCGCGGGAGGCTCCTCCCTCCCTTCGGTCGGGAGACTCCTCCCGCGGCGAGCGGATGCGAGTGTCCGGCGGAAAAGATGGAGCGCCACTCTGGGTTCTCCTCTTCCCCGCACGCGGGGGAGAGGGCAGGGTGAGGGGGGCGACACCGTCCATTCCCGCCTGACGGACTCATCCGACGGACGGCCTCGGCCAAACCTCGGCGTTCCTACCGCTGTATTTCGGGACCGCGGCGCCGTCCGTCCCGTACAACCTTCCGACGGTTTCGATCGAGGAGGAACCATGAAGCGCTTCACGATTCGGGTCAATGGAGATCGAAGGACGGTCGAGGCGGATCCGGAGATGCCGCTGCTCTGGGTGTTGCGGGACCGGCTCGGCCTGACGGGGACGAAGTACGGGTGCGGGGTCGGCGTGTGCGGGGCCTGCACGGTGCTCCGCGACGGCCGCGCCGTCCGCTCCTGCCAGATCCCCGTTCGGGAGGCGTCCTCCGGGCGGTTCACGACGATCGAGGGACTCTCGCGCAACGGAAGCCATCCCTGCCAGCGCGCCTGGATCGAGGAAGACGTCGCCCAGTGCGGGTTCTGCCAGCCCGGGATGATCCTGGAGACGGCGGCTCTTCTCGAGCAGAAATCCCGGCCGTCGGACGCGGACATCGATCGCGCCCTCGGCGAGCACGTCTGCCGGTGCGGTAGCTATCCGCGGGTCCGCCGCGCGGTGCATGCCGCGGCGAGACTCTCGGCGGGCGTCCTGTGAACGCGACCCGCCGCGACATGCTGCGAATGGGTCTGCTCGCCGGCGCCGCGCTGGTGATCCCGATCCGCGTGGACGCCCTTCCCGCGTCGACCCCGCGGAAGAAGAGGGATCTGAAGCCAGCGCCCGACCCGGAGCGCTTCCGGCACCGGCAGTGGATCTCGATCGACGCGACCGGGAAGGTGACGCTGGTCGTTCACAAGTCGGAGATGGGGCAGGGCGTCCGCACTTCGCTCCCGATGATCCTCGCGGAAGAGCTCGAGGCGGACTGGACGAAAGTCGAGGTCGTCCAGGCCGAGCCCGGACCGGATTTTCCCGACATGGGGACGAGCGGCAGCGACGCCGTCGAGAGCTCGTGGCTCCCGCTGCGCCAGGCGGGAGCCTCGGCCCGCGTCCTCTTGATCGAGGCGGCCGCGCGCGCGTGGGGCGTCCCGGCGTCCTCCTGCCGCGCCGAGTCGGGGTCGGTCCGGCACGACGCGTCGGGACGGGGCGTCCCGTTCGG
This sequence comes from Thermoanaerobaculia bacterium, assembly GCA_038329555.1. Lineage (GTDB taxonomy): Bacteria > Acidobacteriota > Thermoanaerobaculia > UBA5066 > Gp7-AA6 > JALYUA01. The sequence continues at coordinate 2,120 of JBBQNC010000195.1, read as the reverse complement.
AAGTCTCGTCGCCGCGGCATCCCGGCTTCCCGTTCCCGCGGAGGCGCCCTTGAAGAGTCCCGCGGACTTCCGGCTCATCGGGTCGAGGGTCCGCCGGATCGACGGTCCCGCGATCGTCGCGGGCGCCGCCGTCTACGGGCTCGACGTGCGCGTTCCGGGGATGCTTCGGGCGGCGATCGCCCGCTGCCCGGTGCCGGGCGGCCGGGCCGTCTCGTGCGACGCGTCCGCGGCGAAGAAGATCGCGGGGGTCCGCGAGGTGGTCGAGGTTCCGTCGGGGATCGCCGTGGTGGCCGAGGACACCTGGACGGCGTTCGCCGGCCGCGACGCGCTGCGCATCGTCTGGGATGAGGGCGGGAACGCGACGCACGACACGGCCACGTACTGGAGCCGGCTCGAGACGGCCTTCGAGAAGGATGCGCACGTGACCCGTTCGGAGGGGGACGCCCGGGGAGCGCTCGAAGACTCCGGCGTGAAGCGGATCGACGCCGAGTACCGCTTTCCGTTCCAGGCCCATGCGACCGTCGAGACGATGAACGCGACGGCGGTCGTCTCGCCGGGCCGGGCCGAGATCTGGGCCGGGACGCAATCTCCCAACGGGCTTCAGGCGCGGGTCGCGAAGCTGCTGGCGATTCCCGCCTCCTCCGTGCGCGTCCACGTGCCGCTTCTCGGCGGCGGCTTCGGGCGGCGCATCGGGTACGACTACGCGATCGAGGCCGTCGAGGTCGCGCGCGCCGTCGGCCGGCCCGTCCAGGTCGTCTGGTCGCGCCAGGACGACATGCGGCACGACCTCTACCAACCCGCCTCGATCACGCGCCTCTCGGGGGGCGTGGACGCGCGCGGCCGTGTCGCGGGCTGGTGGCACCGCCTTTCCACGTTCCATCTGACTCTCTTCGGTCCGCTCGACGTGAACGACCCGGACACCTGGGCGGACAGCCCCTGGGGCGGGCTCGACAACCCGTACGCGATTCCGGCCCTCCGGGTCGAGTACGCCGTCCAGTCCTCGCCCGTTCCCACGGGGGCGTGGAGGGCCGTCGACTATCCGCCCACCGTGTTCGCGCGGGAGTCGTTCGTCGACGAGCTCGCCTTCGCGGCGGGCCGCGATCCCGTGGATCTGCGGCGCGAGCTTCTCGCGGGCCCGAATCCCACGATCGGCAAGAGGGTGATCGACCGCTCGCGGATCCTGCGGGTTCTCGACCTCGCCGCGGAGAAGTCCGCGTGGGGTTCCGCCCTGCCGGCGGCTTCCGGGCAGCGGCGCGGCCGCGGCATCGCCTGCAACATCTACCACGGGCGAACCGTCGCCGCGCAGGTCGCCGAGGTCACCGTTTCGGCAGACGGGCGCGTGAAGGTGGACCGGATCGTTTGCGCGTTCGATTGCGGCCGCGTCATCAACCGGGCGGGCCTCGAGAGTCAGATCGAGAGCGGGATCATCTGGGGGCTCGCTCCATCGCTCTTCACAAGGATCACGTTCCGAGCGGGGCGCGTCGAGCAGGGGACGTATCGCGACTTTCCCGTCCCGCGTCTTCCCGACTCGCCGCGGATCGAGATCCATCTCGTCGAAGGAGCCGATCGCCCGTCGGGGGCGGGCGAGCAACCCGTGCCGCCCGTCGCGCCGGCGATCGCCAACGCCGTCTTCGCGGCGACGGGCCGCCGCGTGCGGACGCTGCCGATCCGACCGGAGGATTTGATCGCGTAGACTCGGCGGAGTGACGAAAGCGGACGCGATTCTCGGACGAGCTTCCGTGTTGTTCGTCGGACTCCTGCTGCCGGCGGCGGCCGTCCGCGCTCCGGAGCGCGAGCTTCCGCGGTTCGATCTGGTCGTCCGCCGCGCGCGGATCGTCGACGGCGCGGGAGGCCCGTGGTACCGGGGAGACGTCGGCGTCCGCGACGGCCGCATCGCCGCCATTGGCTCCCTGGAGGCCGCGGAATGCGCCCGGGTCGTCGACGCGGACGACCGTGTGCTCGCGCCGGGATTCATCGACGGCCACACGCACGTGGAGGAAAACCTTCCCGACTCCCCCGACGCGGAAAACCTCATCGCAGACGGGGTCACGACCGTCGTGACGGGCAACTGCGGCAGCTCGGAGCTCTCGATCGGAGACTGGTTCGCACATCTCGAGGCC
>JBBQNC010000194.1:0-7191 GCA_038329555.1 Thermoanaerobaculia bacterium | reverse complement strand
TCTCGTTCCGGGTCCGGGTTCCGTCGAAGAGCTCCAGGAGAGTCCAGGCGCCCTCGTCGAAGCTGTAGTACTCGAGCGGATCGGGGCACTTGACGACGAGCTTCGCCTCTCCCATCTGAACGACCCGCCGGATGACCAGGTCGCGCCGCAGGGCGGGCCGTTCTCCGGGACCGCCGTAGCGTTTGGCGAGCGCGGCCCGGGCGTCCTCACCGTGACGGGACGCCGAGGCGAGGCGCCCGGTCTGCCGGGCGCTCACGGCAGGAGAGGCCAGAGCTTCGCGTAGAACCAGCGGGCCGGTTTCCTGAGGAGCAGTGTCGCGATGCTCCGCGAGCCCGCTCGGATCTTTCCCGATCCCACGGTGCCGGTCTTGATCGAGGCCTGGCTGTTGTCCATCCGCGCTTCGACGATGACGAAGCGCTCTTTGTCCTCCTGCCGGACGCGGGCCCCGACGCGGGAGACCTGGCCCGGGAAGGTTCGTGTCGGATACGGATTCAGCTTGATGGTCACCGCCTGCCCGGGGAGGATCAGGGAGGAGTCTTCCTCCGCCACGGCGATCTCGGCGGTCAGGGTCACGACGTCGGCGATGACGCAGAACTCGGCGCCGCGCTCCAGGTTCTGCCCGACTCTTTCCTCGAGGCGCGGCGTGATGATGACTCCCGCCGTCGGCGCCTTGAGCTCGGTGTCGGAGAGCAGCTCCTCTTCCATCGCGACCCGGGCGTCGAGCTCCCGGATCCGGGATTCCGCCTGGAAGCTCGAAGCGGCGTTTCCGGCCGCTCGCGCCCGGGCCAGCTCGCCCGCGGCGATCTGGCGGGCCGACCGGACCTCGGCGAGAGCCGCCTGGTGCGCCTCGTCGTTCAGGGTTCCGAGGACCTCGCCCGCACGAACCACGTCTCCCTCGCGATGCAGCACGGTCCGCACGACGCCGTCGACGCCGGCGGTGACGGCCGAACGGCGTCCGGGGGCGACCCGCGCCGGGCCCGAGACGCGGAGGCGCCACGGGATGAGCGCGATAAGGAGGGCGACGGCGAGCCCGATCGCCCAGGCGATGCGGCGGCGCCTCGGCATATCGAGCAGCTTGCGGCGCTTCTCCATCATCGGTTTCAGGAACCCGGCCAGCGGCACCTGCCGGTACAGCTGGGCGTTGCGGACCGCCACCGTCGCCTGGTTGATGAGGATCTGCAGGAGGTCCCGGGTCTCGGCGTCGTAAACGATCGGCTCGCGGGACTCGAACCCGAGGACCCCGAGCTTGCCTTCTTCGTCCTTCAGGATGACGCCGAAGAACGCCTTGGATCCGCTCTCCTGGAAGTAGGCGCGGAACTTCTCCTCGGTCTCGGGGCGGTCGGCGGAGATGACGCCGTCCTCGCTCTCCGTGACGTTGACGTCGGCCCCGGAGAAGAACACCCACTGGAGCAGCTCTTCGGTTCTCTTCACCTCGGGATTCTTCCGGTCGAGTGTGGCCATGCCAGAGACGGCTCCCACGCTCAAGCGACCGCGGTCGAGGATAGCGATCGCGCAGAGGTCGTATTGCACCAGCGCGGCCGTCGCGTTCACGATCGTCTGCATGACCTTGTCGAGATCGAGGGTCGCGGTGATCTCCCGGCTGACGGCGAGCAGAGCGTCGAGCTCTTCGACCTTCTTCTCGGCCTCGAACTGTCTCGCGTTGCGCAGTGCCCGGACCGCCTGCCGGGCGAGATCTTCGAGAAGCTCCTGGTCCTCCTCGGAGAAGTCGGGCACGCGGCCACGCTTGTTGACGAGCACGAGAGCGCCGATCAAAGCTTCGTCCTCGATGAGCGGCACCGCGAGCAGGGAACGGACCGGATGGCCCGGGTCCTCGCTCGCCATGGGATCTTCCGGGGGGATCTGATTGCGGCGGACGACGCTGCGGTCGGCGAGGAGGTCGCCCACCACGGAGGACCCGACGGATTCGGGGGGATCGGAGATCTCGTAGTTCTCGTTGATGGCGCTTGCCGCGAGCGAGACGGACTCGCCGCCCTCGTCGAGCAGCCACAGAGATCCCGACTCGGCGCCCGCGAAGTCGACCGCCTTGCGGACGACGATTCCCGTCAGGTCCGCCCATTCGATCGTCGACCCGAATGCCTTCGAAAGGTCGTAGAGCGCCGTCAGCCGTTCGATGGCCTGCCGCATCCCGGCGGTGCGGCGCTCCGCGCGGAGCGCGCGGTCGAGGCCCCCGACGGCCTGGCGGAGAAGCGCTTGCAGGGGGTCGACGACGGTGTCCGTCTTCGGCTTCTGCGGAAAGAAGAGGAAGAGGAACCCGACGGGCGTTCCCTCTCCGGCCACCGGCACGACCAGGCAGGCCGCCACGTCCGGGGGCGCATCCGCGATCCAGGCGCGCGCGCGAGCCGCGAACTCCGACCGCTCGAGGAGGATCGGACGTTTGTCCCGAAGGAGCTCTCGCGCGAAAGGATCGTCACGTGGGACAGAACGGCGCGAAAATCCCCGCAAGCCGTCTCCTCCCGTCCCGGTGCAGACAAGGACCGGATGGCTCGGGTCGGGCGTCCACACGAGCGCGCCCTCGGCGCCGGTCTGGCGGATCGCCCAGCGCGCGAGCCACGCGGAGACCTGCGCCAGGCTCTCGCACGCGGGAAGCTCCGAGAGTGCCGAGCCGACTTCGCTTCCCGGCTGGTCCGACAGAGCGGCTCCTGCTTAGAAGCTCGTCACGGCGGTCTCGAGATCGTCGTAGGTCTCGAAGACCGAATCGAGCTTCGTCATCTCGAGCAGCCGGCGGATCTGGGGGCCGGCCTTGAGCAGCTTCGTCTGGCCGCCCTCGCTCTGGGAGGTCGTCATCGCTCGGACGAGCGCGCCGAGACCCGAGCTGTCCAGGAAGTTGACCGAGCTCAGGTCGACGAGGAGATTCACCCGCCCGGCCTCGAGCAGGCGCGCCACCGTTTTCTTGAAGAGAGCCTCGGGCTCTCCGATGACGAGATCGCCCTCCACGACCAGAACGGTGATCGGCCCGTCGTCGCGCGTCGAGAGTTGCATGAGTTTTGGCGGATTATGTCGGAAATCGTGGCGAGGGTCACCGGAAGATTCGAGCGGCGCGCCCGCCCCCCGTTTTCGCAGCCGTATACTCCCGCGCCGACCCTGCCATGACCATCACGCCGGAGCTCGTCGCCGAGCACAATCTGTCGCCGGAGGAATACGACCGGATCCTGCAGATCCTGGGCCGCGAGCCGAACTACGTAGAGCTCGGCATCTTCTCGGCCATGTGGAGCGAGCACTGCTCCTACAAGTCGTCGCGGGTGCACCTCAAGACCTTTCCGACCCGGGGACCGCGCGTCCTTCAGGGACCGGGGGAGAATGCCGGGATCGTCGACATCGGAGACGGGCTCGCGGTCGCCTTCAAGATGGAGTCCCACAACCACCCCTCCTACATCGAGCCCTATCAGGGGGCGGCGACGGGAGTGGGGGGCATTCTCCGGGACATCTTCACCATGGGCGCGCGGCCGATCGCGTCGCTCGACTCCCTGCGGTTCGGATCGCTCGACGCGCCCCGGATGAAGCACCTCGTCGACGGGGTGGTCCGCGGGATCGCGGGCTACGGCAACTGCATCGGGATCCCGACGGTCGGCGGTGAGACGACGTTTCATCCCGCGTACAACGGCAACATCCTCGTCAATGTGTTCAACGCGGGGATCGTCCGTTCCGACCGCATCTTCCGGGGCGTCGCGTCCGGCGCGGGGAACCCCGTCGTCTACGTGGGATCGAAGACGGGGCGGGACGGCATCCACGGCGCGACGATGGCGTCGGAGGAGTTCGCCGGGGACGAGACGAAGCAGAAGCGCCCGAGCGTCCAGGTCGGGGATCCGTTCACCGAGAAGCTTCTCCTGGAGGCCTGCCTCGAGCTCTTCGCGACTGACGCCGTCGTCGGCATTCAGGACATGGGTGCGGCCGGCCTGACTTCGTCCACGTTCGAGATGGCGGGCCGCGCGGGAAGCGGCGTGGAGATCGACATCTCGGAAGTGCCCGCGCGCGAAACGGAGATGACCCCTTACGAGATCATGCTCTCCGAGTCGCAGGAGCGGATGCTGCTCGTCTGCCGGCGCGACCGCCTCCCCGAGGTCCTGGCAATCTTCCGAAAGTGGGAGCTCGAGGCCGTCGAGATCGGGCGGGTGACCGACTCCGGCCGGGTCGTCCTCTTCTTCGGAGGCGAGAGAGTGGCGGACCTGCCGGCCGCGCCCCTCGCCGACGACGCGCCCCTGTACGACCGCCCCCGCCGTCCCGCGCCTCCGCCGCCGCCCCCGCTCTGGCCGCACGAGCCCGAGCCGTCGGACTACGGCGAATGCCTCCGGATCGTCCTCGCGTCCCCCAACGTCTCCGATAAATCGTGGATCTGGAGGCAGTACGACCACATGGTCGGGACCAACACGGTCGAGGGCCCGGGCGGCGACGCCGCCGTCGTACGCGTGAAGGGGACCCGCAAGGCCCTCGCCTTGAAGTCGGACGTGAACCCGTTCTTCTGCGCGCTCGATCCCTACCGGGGCGCCGCCATCGCCGTCGCGGAAGCGGCGCGGTCGATCGCGGCCGTCGGGGCGCGCCCCCTGGCCATCACGGACTGCCTGAACTTCGGGAACCCGGAGAAGCCGGAGGTCATGGCGCAGTTCGAGGCGGCCGTCCGGGGAATCTCCGACGCCTGCCGCGCCTTCGGCATTCCGGTCGTGTCCGGAAACGTCTCCTTCTACAACGAGACGGACGGGCGAGCGATCCCGCCGACTCCGACCGTCGGGATGGTGGGCCTCCTCGAGGACGTGGAGAAACGGGTGCGCCTTCCGTTCCGCGCGTCCGGGGACACGATCGCGCTCCTGGGGACGACGAGAGACGAGCTCGGCGGCAGCGAGTTTCTGCGCTCCGTGCGGGGACGCGACGAGGGGCCATGCCCGGAGCTCGACCTGGATCACGAGCGGCGGCTCGCAACGCTCCTCGCGGACCTGGCGGAATCGGGACGGCTCTCCTCGGCGCACGACCTGGCCGACGGAGGCCTCGCCGTCGCCCTCGCCGAGTCGGCCATGAGCTCGGGGCTCGGGGCGGCCGTCTCGCTGGAAGGCGGCCCCCGCCCGTCGGCCGTCCTCTTTGGAGAGAGTACCGGTCGGGCGCTCATCTCCTTCCCGCCGGGGGAGGAGGCCGCCGTCTCGGAGCGGGCGAGATCGGCGGGCGTCCCCTTCGCGCGGCTGGGTCGCGTCGGCGGCGCGCGGCTTTCGGCCTCCGCTGCCGGTCGGACGCTCTTCGACGTCGACCTCGATCCCCTGACGGTGCTCTGGCGGGGCGCGTTCCGAAAAGCGATCGAGTCGGCCGACCTTCTTTAGGCGGACCGGCTCGTAGACGACCGGCGCTTCGCGGCCGTCCCGTACCGCACTTCTTCCAGAAAGAGTCCCGAGGGCGGCGCCGTCCACGCGGCGGTCTGCCCGGGGCGCCCGGCGTGAAGGAGCGCCTCGAAGTCCGCCGCCGTCAGGTTCCCCCGCCCGACCTCGCCGAGGGACCCGACGATCCTCCGCACCATCTTCCAGAGGAAGTGGGACGCCTCGATCCGGTAGTGGATCTCGCGCCCGGCGTCCACGATCTCGCTGCGGAGCACTTCGACGATCGTCGACTCCTGCCCGGCGGCGTTCTCGCAGAACGCCGCGAAGTCGTGGCGCCCGGGAACGGATCCGGCCGCGGCGCTCATCGCCGCCACGTCCAGCCGGTCCTTGATCCACCAGACGAGCCGCTTGTCGAAGGCGGTGCGGCGGCGCGAGACGCGATAGAGGTACCGGCGGGAAACGGCGTCGTGCCGCGCGTGGAAGTCCGCCGCCGCCGGCTCGACCGAGAGGACGTTCACGTCGAAGGGGAGGCCTTCGTTCAGGCCCCGCTCGATCTGGAGTGCGGGCAGACCCCGCCGCGCCCTGAGGTGCGCCACCTGGGCGAGAGCGTGGACGCCCGCGTCCGTGCGTCCCGCGCCGCCGACCTTTGCGTCCTCTCCGAGGAGCTCGACCGCCGCCCGGCCGAGAAGTCCCTGCACCGTCCGGTCGGCGTTCTTCTGGGACTGCCAGCCGTGGTAGCGGGTCCCCTCGTATTCGACGGTCAGCTTCCAGGTCGGCATCGGGGAGACTATGCCGGGAATCGAGAATCGGAGAATAGACGAGGCGCCCGAGATCATGTCTCTCGGGCGCCTCGCAGTTCTCGAGCTCTCCGTTCTGAGCGCAGCGCTCTCTCGGCGCCTGGTCGCGAAGCGACCGCCGCGCCGAAAGCTACATCCCCTTGACTTGGAGGTTGTTGTTCACCCGGACGACGCCGTCCACCGAGCGGGCGACCTCGGCGGCCATCCGCTTCTGGTCCGGGTTGTCCACCTGACCGGCGAGCGTGACGACGCCGTTCGTCGAGTTGACCTCGATATTCGTCAACGTCGAAAGCTTGACGTCGGCGGCCAGCTTCGCCTTGACGGCGGTCTTGATCCCGGCGTCGTCGATCTGCGTACCCGCCGACGTCGACGTCTTGCAGCCGGCGACGAACGACGCGAGCACCACCAGCGCCGCGACTCCCGCGAGACTCCGGAAACGTTTCACCATGGTCGTTCCTCCTATTTCTTCGAATCCGGGACCGAAGTGGCCCGGGCGATCAACGGAGTCCCACTGGCCCGGGCGAATCCCGCAGCTGTAGAGGAACCCTCTGTGAGAACCAGGTTGTTGACCCGGATGCCTCCGGGGACGGAGACCACGACCGTCGGCGCCCGCGGCTCTCGCCATCGGTCGCGTCGCCCAGCAGAGCGACGACGCCCCGGTAAGAGCTGGCGGAAATCCGCGCGTGATCGAAGCGGGCGGCGATCGAGGCCGGAACTAAAACCCTCATGTCGGGCCAAAAAGCACGGGTCGTGCCAAGGCAACGCCGGGCACGGAATAGAATCCGGCCCGATCCGCGGGAACGGCTCGTGATCCGGGGAGGTGCCAGCCTGGGATGCCTGTTGCGGTTCGTGGGCACCGCGATCCTCCTTCTCGCCCTCGCGATCGGCGCCCGGCGGCTCCTGGAACGGCCGGCCGGCATACCGCCCCCGGGGGCTTTCGAGCGCGACACCGTGGTCAGCGGCGTCCGCTGGAGGTCGCGGGAAGCGGCCGCCGGCCCGGACGGCGCCGGACTCCCCCCGGTCGTCTACGTGCACGGCTTTCTCTCCTCGTCGGCGACCTGGAAACAGGTGCTTTCACG
>JBBQNC010000193.1:0-7229 GCA_038329555.1 Thermoanaerobaculia bacterium | reverse complement strand
CGGGTCCGTACGACGATCGAGATGGGGCGGGCGCTCGCGACCTATGCCGCCGACCCCGACGAGTACGAGCCCGACGGGATGCGCAAGCACGTGAAGGCCGACACGCCGGCGCAGCTCACCGGCCTCGTTTCCCGGATCGAGGCGGTCACCGACTGGAGCCCCGGCACTCTCGAGGGAGCCTTGCGTGGGACCGCGGAGGAGCTCGGCGTTTCCGCTGGGCGCCTGATCCACCCGACGCGTCTCGCGTTGACCGGGTCCACGGTCGGGGCACCTCTCTTCGACGTGATGGCGCTCCTCGGAAGAGAGACGGCGCTCCGGCGGATGCGGAAGTTTCTGGAGAAGATCCGGACGCCCGCCCCGAGCGGCCCGTGACGGAGGTTCGCGGCCGCGCCGGCCTCAGCCGTCCTTGCCGACCCGGTACTCCTGCCGAAGATGCCGCAGCTCCTTCAAGGCGTTGCGCAGGACGGAGATGACGCGCGTCACCTCGCGGCCGTAAAACTTCATCTCCGCGTCGCAGTCGGTCATCCCGTAGATCGCCTCGTCCTTCTCGAGGCGGTCCTTCTCGAAGGAGAGCCTCTCGACCAGCTCGTCCAACTCCGTGCGAAGGACGAACGCGACGTCGCGGATCCCCAGGAAGCGGCTGCACTGCGGGCAATGAACCTCGGAGTTCGCCTCTTCGGGTAGACCATCGACGACGAACTGGCGCTCACAGCGGGGACACTCGAAGACTTCCGGGATCATGTCCGGGTCGAGTGTACCCGCCGCGGCGCGAGACTTCGATGCCTCTTTTAGGGGACGGCTCTCGGGTCGGGCGGGGCCGTCATGCGATCGCGGCGCGCCGCGTCTGGCCGTAGCGCTGCGTGGCCCAGCCGACCACCGCTCCGAGGACGCTGCCCGGGAGCATGATCTGGAACCAGTAGTGCTTGCCCGTCTCGGAGGGCATCGCCGCCACGAGGAACGCGAGGATCAGCCCGACGGCAAATCCGAACGCGATCCCGGCGGGAACCGAGTGCACCTTCCGGGCGAACCAGCCCGCCGCGACCCCGCCGATGATCCCCTTGAGCGTCGACCCGATCACGATCCCGACCATGTAGGGCCGGACGTCCGGCGTCAGCCAGGCCGTCAGCCCGTCGACGATGCCGAGGACGCCGCCCAGGAGCAGACCCACGAGGACCTTGTTCATGCTCGCATCACCTCCGCTTCATCCATTCCACCTTTCCCGGGCTTCCTTTGAAGAATTTTCGAATTGACGAACCGCCTACCGCCGCGTCCAGAGGAAGACGAACACGCGCATCACGAGATAGGCCGCGATGAGCGTCGCCAGGACGCGATGGCGCGCGAGCGTTCTGCCCATCCTCTCGAGGACACCTTCGCGATGGGCGCTGACGGGCGCGCCGTCGAGGAACAGAGTGACGTCCGAGGCGAGCTCGGCAGCCCCCGCATACCGCTCGCGGGGGATCTCCCGCAGCGCGAAATCGCGGATCGCGGCGAGAGGGCGGGGAACGGGCTCGTCTCCTCCGAGAAGGAAGCGGAGGATCGCGCCGAGGCTCCACACGTCCGCCGCAGCGCCGCCGCCTTCTCCGCGCGCCTGTTCGGGCGGCATGTAACCCGGCGTGCCCACGACGGTCCCGGCGGCGTGCGTCTCCCCGTCGGAGATCGCGACGCCCCAGTCCATGACGAGAACGGCCCCGAATTCTCCGACCATGACGTTCTCGGGCTTCAGGTCGCGGTGGACGACCCCGTGGGCGTGGGCGAACGCGACGGCTTCGCAGATCCGCAGGAAGACCCTCAGCCGCTCGGTCCTCGCGGGATTCTCGCTGGCCCACTCGTCCAGACGCGTCCCCCGGACGAGCTTCATAGCGTAGTAGAGCCTTCCGTCCCCGAGCTCGCCGACGTCGTGAACGGGAACGATCCCGGGATGCTCGAGCCGAGCCACGACCCGCGCCTCGCGCCGCAATCGCGCGGCCGCCTCCGCGGACGACAGCTCCGGCGCCAGGACCTTCACGGCCACCCGGCGTTCGAGCGCGAGGTCCTCCGCCTCGTAGACGACGCCCATCCCCCCTCGGCCGACTTCGGAAACGAGTCGGTACCCGGTGCCCGTGAAATCGGGCCGCACCGCCGCGTCCTTCAGCCGCGCGACGGCCTCGTCGGAGAGCCAGGTCATGCGTCGACTCCGAGGAGAGCGCGCGCCTCCGCCCGGAACTCCCGCTCGGACGCCGTCACCTCGCGCAACGTGTCGAGCACGATCTCCCGGAATTGCCGGCGCACAGCGGCGAGATGGTTCGTGACCGTCGTCTCCGTCAGGCCGTGCCGGAGCGCGAGGTCGCGGTAAGTCACGCGCTCCCCCTCCTCGAGGTCGTAGGCCTCGAAGAGCGCGAAATGGCGCGTTCGCCCCGATGCTTCGCACGCCGCGCGCAGCCGGTCGACGGCGAGCGCGAACGCGCTGCGGACCACTCGCGGTGGAAGTAATCCTCGGGCGTCGCCACCGAGCCGGGCTCGCGCGCGATCTCCGCCTCCGCCGCGTCGAAGTCGAGCCGCGTGTTTCCTCCGCCCCGCTTCAGGCGGCGCGCCGACTTCCGCTCGTTCGACGCGTACCGGTCGGCGAGGGTCCTCAGGAAGTGCCGGAAGCTCGCCTTCGCCGGGTCGTAGCTCGCGAGAAATTCCTTCTCGAAGGCTCGCGCGAAGAAGCCCTGGTTCAGGTCCTCCGCGTCCTCCGGCGAGCGCGTCCAGGCCACCCTCAGGTACTTGTAGAGCGGCTTCCAGTAGATCGCGAGCAGCGTGTCGAACGCGCGCGAGGACCACGCTGCGCCGCGTCGTGGGAAACATCGGTGTTCACACAAGACTACATAGAATCCACCGCGGCCGGATGCCGGCGCGAAGGGTCTCGGCAGGCGATCGCGGAGCGCGCGGACCCGTAGCGCATGCCACGCGCCCCGTGGCTCGTAACTTGCTGTCGCACGTTCGATGCCCCGCGCCGTCTTCGAACGTTCGCCGCGCGCAGCGGGATTGCTCCGCTTCGCGGCAGCGCCTCGATGGTGGAAGATTGCGCTGCTCGCCGGCACCCTCTCGGCGTGTCACGCGTCCCGCCCCGGTACAGCAGTCGCCCTGAGACACGATGACCCGATCACGCTCGGGCGAGGGACCCCGATCCACTATGTTGTTCTGGGCGACAGCACCGCCGCGGGCATCGGAGCGGATTATGAACAGGGAATCGTTCTGGGAACCGCGCGTCATCTCGCCGCGAGTCGGCGGGTCGAGGTCGTGAACCTCGCCGTCTCGGGGGCGCGATTCCGCGATGTAATCCTGGACCAGCTCCCGCGGGTTCGGAGCGTGAATCCCGACCTCGTGCTTCTCGACGTCGGCGCCAACGACGTCACGCACCTCACGTCATTACGGTCAGTCCGGCGCGACCTCGACGAGATTCTGAGGTCACTCATCACGGCGAATTGCGACGTTCGGATCGTGGTCACGGGAGCTCCCGACATGGGCAGCCCCCCGCGCATCCCCTTCTTCCTGCGCGCCATCGCTTCGCGCCGGGCGCACCGCATTAACATCCTCGCGATGCGCGCGGTGACGGAGCTCGGACTCGAATTCGCGCCGATCGCCGAGCGGACCGGACCCGCCTTCCGCGCCGATCGGACGCTCTTCTCGCCAGATCTTTTCCATCCCAACACCCGCGGCTATGCGCTCTGGGTACCGGTTCTCGATGAAGCCCTAGACCGCGCTCTCGCGAAACCGCCGAGACCATGCGCGACGCCCCGGGGCCCCCGGGTTGCCGATTGAATTGCGGGGCGTGATCCTCGCGCCCGGGTTGAGGAGGCCCGGTCAGGTCGGAAGCTCGAGGCGCGCTCGCAGGCCTCCGGCGGGCGAGCTCCCGAGCGAGACGGACCCGCCGTAGAGCTCGGCGAGGTCGCGGACGATCGCGAGCCCGAACCCCGAGCCGGGCGCTGCCTCGTCCGCCCGGACGCCCCGCTGGAGGACCTCCTCCCACATCGCAGGCGCGAGGCCGGGGCCGTCGTCGTCGACCGCGATCACGACGCTCGAGTCTCCCTTCGAGGAGGAGACGGTGACGGCGGAACGCGCCCACTTGCACGCGTTGTCGTTCTTCGCCTCCCTGCTCCTGGGTGCGGCTTCGAGCTTCGTTCCCGCCTGGCAATCCTCACACCGACCGCTCCTGGAGGCGCTCGCCTATGAATAGGAATCCTCGTTCGCGCGGGCTCGTCGTCTTTCTCTTCGTCCTCGCGGGCCTCGCCGTCGCCGCGTGGACCGGCGGCCCGTGGCTGTGGCGCCTGCTCCTGCGGATGCACGGGGTGCAAGCCGGAGACCAGCCCGACGGGCTTGCGCAGACGTTCGGCTGGAGCCAGAGCGAACCAACCCGAACGCTTGAGGAGCGCGCTCGCGGCTGCCGACTTCCGAGGGCTAATATTCGTTCGTGCCCGTCGTCGACCTCGCGAGCTCCGCGTTCAAGGCCGGCGCCCACAAATTCTACGGCCGGCTGCGAAAGGACAACCCGGTTTGCCCCATCACGCTTCCCGACGGGCGCATCGTCTGGCTGATCACACGGTATGACGATGTCGCGGCGGCGCTGAAGGACCCTCGCTTCGCCAAGAACCCGCAGAACGCGCCGATGACGGGTCCGAAGCCGCCGTGGGTCCCGAAGTTCTTTCTCCCGCTCACGCGGAACATGCTCGACCTCGATCCCCCGGACCACACCCGGCTGCGGGCGCTCGTCCAGAAGGCGTTCACGCCGCGGATGGTCGAAGGGCTGCGGAGACGAATCGAGGCGCTCACCGACGAGCTCCTCGAAAAGGTCCGGACGCGCGGCAGGTTCGACCTCATTCACGAGTACGCGCTTCCGATTCCCACGACGGTGATCGCCGAGACGCTCGGCGTGCCCGCCAATGACCGACGTCGCTTTCACCGATGGTCGAGCGCCATCGTCGCATCCGACCCGTCCGGCTGGCGGATGCTCCGCGCCATCCCCCGCGTTGCGGCGTTCCTTCTCTACATCCGAAGACTCATCCGGAAACGGCGGGCGGCACCCGCGGAGGATCTCGTGAGCGCTCTCGTCGCCGTCGAGGAGGAAGGCGAGCGTCTGTCGGAGGACGAGCTCGTCGCGATGATCTTTCTGCTCCTGGTCGCCGGCCACGAGACGACGGTGAACCTGATCGGCAACGGAACACTCACGTTGCTCCGCCATCCCGATCAGATGGAGCGGCTCCGTCGCGAGCCGGAGCTGGTCGTCCGTGGCATCGAGGAGCTGCTTCGCTTCGACGGACCATTGGAGACGGCCACGGAGCGGTACGCCAGAGAGGACGTGGCGATCGGCGACGCGACGGTCCCGCGCGGATCGCTCACTTACGCGGTGCTCGCTTCGGCGAACCGGGACGAACGGCAGTTCCCCGACCCGGATGTCGTCGACCAGACGCGGGAGCCCAACCGGCACCTGGCGTTCGGTTTCGGAATCCACTTCTGTCTGGGTGCGCCCCTCGCGAGGCTGGAGGCGCAGGTCGCCATCCGCGCCCTCGTCGAGAGACTGCCTTCGCTGCGGCTCGGCGTGGCGCCGGACGATCTTCGCTGGCGGCGAGGGCTGGTCTTGCGCGGCCTTCGGGCTCTTCCTGTGACCGGCTGACGCTCATGGAACACGCCCTCGACCCGACCTTCCTGCTCGCGTTCGCGGCCGCGCTCCTCGGTGCCAAGCTCTTCGGCGAAGCGGCGGAGCGGATTGGCCAGCCGGCGGTGCTGGGCGAGCTGCTCGCGGGCGTGCTGCTCGGGCCTTCGGTCCTCGGATGGGTGCCGCTCTCCCACGGCCTTCTCCTGCTCGCCGAAATCGGGGTCATCCTCCTCCTCTTCGAGGTCGGTCTCGAGACGGACCTCCAGGAGCTCCTCAAGGTTGGCGGCGCGGCGCTGGCCGTGGCCCTCGTCGGAATGATCCTCCCGTTCGCCGGGGGGTACCTGCTGACGGTCGCCGCCGGCTACCCCCGGGTCACGTCCATTTTCGTCGGAGCGGCCCTGACCGCCACGTCGATCGGCATCACCGCACGGGTTCTCTCCGAGCTTCGCGCCCTCGAGACGCGAGAGGGACGGATCATCCTCGGCGCGGCGGTCGTGGACGACGTCCTCGGACTCGTCGTTCTCGCGATCGTCGGGCGGATCGCCGAAGGAAGCTCGCTCGAGGCCGGCGCGGTCGCCCGCTCGACCGGCCTGGCCATCGGATTCCTGGTCGTCGCCATTCTGGCCGGCATCCCGCTCGGACGGCGGCTGGTGGACGTCGTGGGCCGCGCGAACGTCCGGGGTGTTCTCGTCGCGGCCGCCGTGGGTTTCGCGCTGCTCATGGCGACGGCGGCGAAGGCCGCGGGATCGGCGGAGATCGTGGGGGCGTTCGCCTGCGGCCTCGTTCTCGCGCGCACGAATCGGCGCCACGACATCGACACGGCCCTGAAACCGGTCGTCGACATCTTCGCGCCGATTTTCTTCGTGTCCGTCGGCGCCCAGGTCGACATCCGGGTGCTCGATCCCTCGAAGGCGGAGAACCGCTCGGCGTTGCTCCTCGCGGCCGGGCTGATCGTCGTCGGCTTCGTCGGCAAATTCGCCGCGGGCTTCGTCGCCGGTCGGCGCGTTTCCCGGGGATTCATCGGCGCCGGAATGGTGCCCCGAGGCGAGGTCGGACTGGTCTTCGCCTCCGTCGGAAGATCCTCGGGCGCGCTTTCGCCGGCCGTGTTCGCCGCCGTCGTGCTGGCGGTCATGGCCACGACGTTTCTCGCTCCGCCTCTTCTGAAAGCTCTTCGGCCCCGACCCCTCCCGTCCGACAGGGCCTGAGAGAGGCTTTCTCGCGGAGGCCCCGAGTGCCCACGGATGCGCTGGCCTCGCACGAAGTCCGAAATGACACCCTGGGCAGGTTCTCGACCGGGAGCTCGCGCCGGCTCAGAGCTACGCGGCGCGGATACCACCGCGTTCAAGTCGCTTCCCGGCGGGCTCCTGCCTGTATAGCAGTTGCCACATCTACATAGCATCTGGTATATAGAACTGGTGCGCCGTAAACGGACCGCGAGCGGGGCTTCCAAAGGAGCGCACCGCGACCGTCGCGTGGCGGCGCCGATTTCGTGGTACCTGCTCATCCATCAGCTGCCGCCGCAGCCGCTCTATCTGCGGGCGAAGATCCGGCAGCACCTCGCGCGAGTCGGAGCGATTCCGGTCAAGCAGTCCGTGTACGCGCTTCCGGCGACGGC
>JBBQNC010000192.1:0-7301 GCA_038329555.1 Thermoanaerobaculia bacterium | reverse complement strand
CCACGTAAGCGGCGTTCTCCCCGAACTCCGAAACGAGCTCCTGCGACAGGTCGATGTCCGGCGGGCGGGTCGGCATGAGGGGAGGAATTCTAGCGTCGAATCGCCTCGCCCGGCGCCGGGAGAGGACGCGGAGGTGCGCCCACGGGACGCCGCGAAACGGCTGCTAGGATTCCCGCTCGAATGAGATCCACGCTCCGACGCTCCATCGCCGTCATCCTCCTCGTCGCCGGGTCCTCCGTACCCGTGCCCCTGGCGGCGTCGGACTCCCGCCTTTCCTCCGACGCGCGCGAGGGCGCCATGACTCTCCGCGAGAAGGCCTTCGGGGCGACGCGGGCCGCCGAATGGGCGCGTTCCCTTTCCGACCGCGCGGGATCGAGGCCCGCGGGATCGGAGGGAGACCGGGCCGCGGTGGCATGGGCTCTCGCCACGATGAAGTCGCTCGGTCTGGCGAACGTCCACGCGGAGAGAGTGACGGTCTCCGTGTGGAAACGAGGGGTCGAGACGGGCGAGATCGTGTCGCCGTCCCGCCAGCCGCTCGTCCTGACGGCGCTCGGCGGAAGCGTCGCCACGCCGCAGGGGGGGCTGGAAGCGGAGGTCCTCGAGGTCCTCTCGATCGAGGACCTGGAGTCGAAGGGCGCGGCGGCCCGGGGCAGGATCGTCTTCTTCGACAAGAGAATGGAGCGGACGGCGGACGGGAGCGGTTACGGCCGCGCCGTAGACGTCCGCAGCGACGGCCCCTCCGCGGCCGCGAAGCTGGGGGCGGTCGGGGTCCTCATCCGGTCGATCGGAACGGACCATAACCGCACGCCGCACACGGGAGCGCTCCAGTACGAGGAGGGGTCTCCGAAGATTCCCGCCGCGGCCCTCTCGGTTCCGGACGCCGAGCTTCTCGAGCGGCTGCTCGCCGACGGGGAGCCGGTGCGCGTCCGGTTCACGCTCTCGTGCGGCAACGCGCCCGACGCGGAATCGGCAAACGTCGTCGGGGAGATCCCGGGTCGCGGGAAGACCCGGGAGATCGTGCTCCTGGCGGCCCATCTCGATTCCTGGGATCTCGGCACGGGCGCCATCGACGACGCGGCCGGATGCGGGATCGTTCTCGAGGCGGCTCGCCTGGTGGCCGGGCTTCCCCGGCGGCCGGCGAGGACGATCCGCGTCGTGCTCTTCGCGAACGAAGAGCATGGCAACTCCGGCGGCAAGGCGTACCGGGAGGCACATCGGGACGAGATCTCCCTTCACGCGGCCGCGATCGAGTCGGACAGCGGTTCCGGGCGGCCGATGGCGCTCGGATGGCTCGCCGGTGCGTCGGCGGAGCCTGCGCTCCGCGAGATCGTCGGGATCCTGGATCCGCTCGGCGCCGGAAGCCTCGTCGCCGCCGGCTCGGGCGGCACGGACATCTCGCCCCTGCGGGCCGACGGCGTTCCCCAGTTCTCGATCCACCAGGACTCGTCCCGTTATTTCGACTGGCATCACACGTCCAACGACACCTTCGACAAGGTGGAGCCCGAGAACATGGACCGCAACGCCGCGGCCGTCGCGGCCTTCGCGTGGGTCGCGGCCTCGCTCGACATCCCGTTCGAGAAGATTCCCGCGGACCGTCGCGCCGAAGAGACGAAGGCGACGAAGGGAACGAAGGGAACGAAGGGAACGAAGAAGTGACGAGAACCCGCCGGAACACCGCCGGGGCGCTCGTCCTTCTGGCTCTATGCGGCGTCTCCCGGGCTGAGACGGCGGCGCCCGACATCGACGCGGCGACGTCGGAGCGCTTCGCCCGGCTCGCGCTCTCCTGCGTCGACCGCGAGTACCCCAACAAGCCGGAGCACGTGATGGACGGCGCCGCGGACGTACGCCCGCCCCGCGATCTTCACCCTGCCTTCTTCGGCTGTTACGACTGGCACTCTTCCGTTCACGGGCACTGGATGCTGGTGCGCCTCCTGGAGACCCACCCCGACATCCCCTCGGCGCCGTCGATCCGGGAGCGCCTCGATGCGCACTTCACGACGGAGGCGATCGCCCGGGAGGTCGTGTACCTCGATCGCAAGAGCGCGAAATCGTTCGAGCGCACGTACGGATGGGCCTGGGTGCTCCGGCTCGCGCTCGAGCTCGAGCGCGCCCGCGACCCGAAGGCCCGCGTCTGGCGCGAGAAGATCCGCCCGCTCGAGACGGCGATCGTCTCGCGCCTGCGGGACTACCTGCCCAGACTGACGAAACCGGTGAGAACCGGCGTTCACCCGAACACCGCGTTCGCGCTCGCCGAGGCGCTCGACTGGGCGAGCGGAACGGGACATCCGGAGGTGGCGAAGGAGGTCCGAGATCGGAGTCGCGATTTCTTCCTCGCGGACCGTTCGTGTCCTTTCGACTACGAGCCTTCCGGAGAGGATTTCTTTTCGCCCTGTCTGGAGGAGGCGGATCTCATGCGCCGCGTTCTGCCCCGCGCCGAATTCTCCGCCTGGCTCTCCCGGTTTTTTCCCGGGCTTGCCCCAGGCCGGCGTGTGCCGCTCGCGCCGGCTGTCGTGAGCGATCCGACGGACCCCAAGCTGGTCCATCTGGACGGTCTCAACCTGTCGCGCGCCTGGGCGTTGACCGGGATCGCCTCGGCGCTCCCGGCATCCGACACGCGCCGCGGCGCGCTTCTCGACGCAGCCCGAGGGCACGCCCGGGCCGGTCTCGCGCGCGTTTCGTCCGGAAACTACGAGGGAGAGCACTGGCTCGCGTCCTTCGCCGTGCGGCTCTCCGAGGGCGGCGCGGAGCGCTGAGCGGAGACACCGGCGGACGAGAGGCTTCGAGGGGCGGACGAGGCGCGGGTGCGGAAGGACGATTTCGACCGCTTCTCTCCGCAGGGGATTTGTGGTTTTCTGACACGAACACGGAGGTCTCCATGAGCCGTCCCCGTTTGAGTGCGTTCGCGTTGGCCGCGATCCTGATGATCGCGCCACTCGCTTCCTTCCCGACCGAAGGCCAGCAGAAGTCGGGTGTCGTGACCGAATCCGCGGCCGTCACCATCGTCGAGATCCCGGTGAACGTCGTCGGCAAGGACGGCAAACCCGTTCACGGTCTCAAGGCCTCGGACTTCGAGCTCTCCGACGAGGGCAAGAAGGTCGAGCTCGCCGGATTCGAGGTCATCGACGTGTCCCGATCGACGCCGGCCAGCGGGGTCGCGAAGGATCCCTTCACCGAGCTGCCGCCGCCGGCCGCGCGCCGCCACTGGCTTCTCGTGTTCGACCTTTCCTACTCCACCCCGACCGGCCTTCTTCGAGCGCGAGCGGGAGCGCACGACTTCATTCAGAAGCAGCTCGCGCCCCAGGACCTCGCCTCGGTCGCGACCCTCTCGAGCCAGAAAGGCTGGAAGCTGCTCGTCAACTTCACGGCCGACCGCAAGCAGCTGGAGCGGGCCGTGGACACGCTCGGTTTCGTCAAGACGGGAGTGCGCACGAACGATCCCCTCGCGTTCGCTTTCGAGCAACCCTCCGGCGAATCGGGGGGGGCGGGCGGGAAGGGTGCCGCGGATGAGGCGATCCGCGAGCAGATCGAGGATCTGCAGAGGTTGCAGCAGTCCGCGTCCGACGAGAGAGAGCGGGGACGGGCGACGCAGCTTCTGAACTCCCTCGGCATGATGGGCCGCGTCCTCGACAGCGTCCGCGGACGCAAGCACGTCCTCTTTTTTTCCGAGGGCTTCGAGAGCCGGCTCCTGACCGGCAACGCGGGACAGTTCGCCACGCCCCTGGAACAGGGCTCGTCCACGACTCAGGACAATGCGGCCGAAGCCTCGCTGCACGGAGAGACCTGGAAGATCGACTCCGATTCGCGATTCGGGAGCTCGGCGTCTCAGAACCGGCTCGTCAACGCGCTCGCCGGGTACAAACGGTCCGATACCACCCTTCACGCGATCGACATCTCCGGGCTGCACGCCGACGGCGAGCTCGGGCGAAAGGTGGGCGCGGGAGCGGAGGCGTTGTTCGCCATCGCCTCGGAGACCGACGGCGACCTCATCCGCAACGCGAACCAGCTCGGCACGGAAATCGGGAAGATCGCGGAGCGCACCGCGATCACCTACCTGCTCGTCTACCAGCCCCGCGGCCTCACGAAGCCCGGCGCGTTCCACAACCTGAAGATCAAGGTCAACGCGCCGGGCGCGCGCGTCATGGCGCGGTCGGGTTTCTACGAGCCGCGGCCGTTCCGGGCGCTGACCCCTCTGGAGCGCGTCCTCGCCTCGGGCGATCTCGTGGTCGGCGGATCCCGCGGGGACAGCATTCCCGCCCGCGTGATCGCGGCGCCTTTCCCCGCGGAAGCGGGCATGGCGCAAGTGCCCGTCGTGATCGAGATCGCGGGAGGCCCCCTCGTGGCCGGCGATGCCGGACCGAAGACGGCCGTCGAGATCTACGCCTACGCGATCGACAAGAACGGAACCCTCGCCGATTACGTCACGCAGGAGCTGAATCTCGAGCTCGCCAAGGTTCGCTCGATGCTCGAGGGCGGAGGAATCAAGTACTACGCGACGCTCTTCGTTCCGCCCGGGGAGTACACGCTCCGGGTGCTCGCCCGCAACACGGGCACCGGCCGTTCCGCCGTCGTGGCCCAGGCGATCTCCGTGCCGGCGATCCCTGGCGGCGCCGCGACGCTGCTCGCGCCGTTCTTCCCCGAGGCGCCCGGCCGGTGGCTGATGGTGAAGGGGACACCGCGGCCCGACGCGCCGCCGCATAACGCCGAATACCCCTTCGCCGTCGCCGGCGAGTCCTTCATTCCGGCGGCCGATCCGCAGCTCGCCAACGGCAGCGAGACGCAGGTCGCCGTCATGGCCTACAACCTGCCCGAAGGCGCCGCGCCGCTTGACCTGCGTTCCGAGGTGGTCGGTCCGGACGGACGGTCGCGGCCCGCGACGGTCTCGATCGCGAAACGGTCGGACGGCGAGCGAGGCGGAGGCCGGAAGCTGCTCGTGAAGTTCAAGCCGGAGGGCCTGACGCCCGGCGCGTACCGTTTGAAAGTCGCGGTCTCCGGCGTCGGAGGCAAGACGTTTGAGAGCGTCGGGGCGTTCGAGATCCGCTGAGGGCGGAAGGCGGACGAGCCGGTCGCTAGCAAGCTGCTGAAAAAGGGTGTGGAGCGGCGTTGCGAGCGCCGCGGGGTCGGCTGCAAGGCACCGCGACGACGGCGAGGCCAGTGCGCATCGGGGAGGAGCGGTAACGCCGCAGACGGCCCCGCGCCGCCGCAACCGCTGGCGGTGGCTGGCCTTTTGCCCGCCCTACTTCACGAAGGATTCCCACTTCTTCAGAAGAACCTCCCTGTATGGCAATCCTGCAAAAGGCCAGTCACGACGCCCGCATCCATTTTTCAGCAGCCTGCTAGCTGTGGTTTCTCAAGAGGTTGTTTACGTAGGATAGTTGCCCATCTGGTTCCAGATCGGTGAGGCTGGAGGTGTCTAAGGTCACCAGGTCATCGGAGGAACCCAGATGGAGCTTCACAAGAATGCTCGAAGTTGCCCGGCCAGTCGACTGTTGCTGGTGGAGAGAGTGGCCGGAGGGATGCCCATGACCAGCGCCGCCGAGGCGGCCGGTCTAAGTCGCCAGAGTGCTTCGAAGTGGAGAGACCGATATCGACAGGCCGGCGAGGCGGCGTTGGTCGATCGTAGCTCGCAACCTCACCGGATACCTCCGCCCCGCACCCCGACCAAGGCCCAGATGAAATCCCAAACGGAAAACCGTCCACCGAAACGGGGTAGCTCCACGGGAGACGATCCAAGGAGTTGAGGACAAAAGGCTCTGCCTGATCGAGAAAGAGTTCGCCAAGACCCTCGGGGTCATGGGGCGCGATCAGTCGACGCAGAGCGCAGTAATCCGCCAAGCGTTCGACGGCCCCGAAGTCCTCCAGACGATGACGCGGAAGGATCCGCTGAAGGCCACTGGCGCCCACATCTCGATCATCGGCCAAATCACTCCCGACGAATTACGCAAGGAACTCGACTCGACGGAACCCGCCAATGGCTTCGGTAACCGCTTCCTGTGGGCCTGCGTCAGGCGATCGAAGTACCTCCCCGAGGGTGGCCACCTGACGGACACCAGCTCGACCCGTTCTCGAAAAGACTCGAACTCGCGATCGACAACGCGCGGGGCGCGGCCTCGGCCTCGTTGAGCGCAACGACGCGGCAAAAGCGCTTTGGGCGGAGAACTACCGCACACGCCTGGCCGACGCCGGCCCAGGACTCTGGGGCACAATGACCGCCCGAGGCGCTCCGATCGTCCTCCGCCTGTCGCTCATCTACGCCCTGCTCGACAACGCGAAGCAGATCGGCATCCCCCACCTCAAGGCTGCCCTCGCCCTCTGGGACTACAGCGTCCAGTCAGTCAAGGCCCTCTTCGGCGACGCTGTCGGCGACAAGGAGGCCGACAAACTCCTCGAGGCGCTCAGATCGTGCAAAGACGGGCTCACCCGAGACGAGATCCGCACGGACGTCTTCGCCAACCACATCAGCTCCGAGCGCCTCGACGCAGTCCTCGACCTGCTCGTCCGCCTCAAGCGCATCAGGTCCACGCTGGTCAAAACCGCACCCTGATTCGCACCCAGAGACGTAATCCGCTGACAGGCCTTGAAAAGTGCCGGTTTTCCAATCCCAACATCCCTACCAAAAACAAACTCACGAACTCCACTTCACTCCCGCAGAGCGAGAAGCGGAAAGGGAGTGAAAAGGTCCCCTAGCGCCGCAGCATCAGCGCTGCCGCCGCTGCCAACAATCCGGCGAACGCGAGCAGGCCCAGGGGCGACAGCGTCGGAACCTGGGCGACGCTCTGGCTGACCACGGTCAACGTCAGCGCGACCGTCAACTGCTGCTCATCGGGATCGTTGCTGTTGACGCACAGCCGCGCCTGGTACGTCCCGGGCGCGAGTCCGGTCGAGTCGAAGGTGACGCTGACATTGGTGGATCCGCCGGGCGCCGTGGCGCCACTAGCGGGCAGAGCGCTTGCCCACGGAATATCCAGCGCGACGCACGCGCCGGCGGAAGCGTTGTTCTCGGCGATCGACCAGTTGAGCGGCCCTGCGCCGACGTTGCCGATGGCGAAGGGTACGACGGCGCTCTGATTAGGAGCCAGCGTGGCACTCACCGAGCCCGGGTTCAGAGCGACGTCGGGCAGCGCGCAAGAACCAGCGCAACCGGTGAGGGCGACGCTGAAATCTACTCCCTGGGCCTGCGACGTTTCGCTGATGGTGAATGTGGAGGCGTCGTTGAAGACACCCGGTGCAGTCGGCGAGAAGGTGTAATTGATGGTGCATGTCCCGCCGGGGGGCAGCGTCACGCCCTGGCAATTCTGGGACGC
>JBBQNC010000191.1:0-7315 GCA_038329555.1 Thermoanaerobaculia bacterium | reverse complement strand
CAAGAGAAGGTGACAGGTGTCAGGTCGGAAGCACCCATCTGCTGTCACCTGTCTCCCGTCACCCGTCATCCGAGGCTCTGGCCGGGGTCTTACTCATGAGAATCACGATCAACCACTTCCTGATCGCGAGCTTCCTGCTCTTCTCGATCGGGTTCTTCGGCGTTCTCGTGCGGCGCAATTTCCTGACGGTGCTGATGTCCGTCGAGCTGATGTTGAACGCGGTCAACCTGAACCTCGTCGCCTTCTCGCGCCGGCTCTCGGACCTGACCGGCCAGGTGTTCTCGATCTTCGTGATCACGATCGCCGCGGGCGAAGCCGCAGTCGGCCTCGCCCTGACCATTTCCCTCTTCCGCCAGCGCAAGACGCTGAATGTCGAAGAGGCGAACACGATGAAGGGCTGACGGCGGCGTGAAGGACCTGATCTGGCTCGTGCCGCTCTTCCCGCTTGCGGGATTCCTCGTCAACGGCCTGCTCTACATCGTCAGCCACCGGACGAAGGGAGAGCCCGTCCACGGCCCCGAGGGCCCCGAATCGCCCGGCGCGACGTCCCCCGCAGTGCACGGCGAGAACCCGGCGCACACCCACGCGGCCTCCTCGGGGCACGACCCGGAAGGGCACTCGCCCATCCCGTTCAAGGCGGTGCACACGTTCGTCGGGACGGTCTCCGTGGGACTCGCCTGCCTCTTCGCGTTCCTGGCGATCTTCGACGTCGGCATCGGCCGGCTCTCCGAAGGCGCGTCGCACGTCGTCACCCTGTACCGGTGGATTCCGCTCGGCGTGAATCAGGCAGTCGGACAGGTTCACGGCCCGGTCGCGGACTGGTTCGTGGATTGCGCCTTCCGGCTCGATTCGCTGTCGGCGCTGATGATCGCCTTCGTCACCTTCGTCGGTTTCCTGATCCACGTCTACTCGGTCGGATACATGGGTCACGAGGAAGGGTACGGGCGCTACTTCGCGTACCTGAACCTCTTCATGTTCTCGATGCTGATCCTCGTTCTGGGGGGCAACTTCCTGCTCCTCTTCGTCGGGTGGGAGGGCGTCGGGCTCTGCTCGTACCTTCTGATCGGCTACTTCTACGACCGCACCGCCGCCGCCGACGCCGGCAAGAAGGCGTTCGTCGTGAACCGCATCGGCGACTTCGGGTTCATCCTCGGCATTTTCGGGATCTTCGCGCTCTTCGGGAGCGTCGATTTCGCGAAGGTCTTCCCGGCCGCCGCGGCGAATCCCGGCGCCTACTCGCCCTTCCTGACCCTCATCTGCCTCTGCCTCTTCGTTGGCGCGTGCGGAAAATCCGCGCAGTTTCCCCTGTACGTCTGGCTGCCGGATGCCATGGCGGGACCGACGCCCGTCTCGGCCCTGATCCACGCCGCGACGATGGTGACCGCCGGCGTCTACATGGTCGCGCGCTGCAACGTGCTCTTCCGCCTCGCGCCCGACGCGATGCTCGTCGTGGCCGTGATCGGAGGTTTCACGGCGCTCTTCGCCGCAACGATCGGCGTCGCGCAAAACGACATCAAGAGGGTGCTCGCCTACTCGACGGTCTCGCAGCTCGGATACATGTTCCTGGCCTGCGGCGTCGGCGCCTTCGTCGCGGGCATGTTCCACGTCATGACGCACGCGTTCTTCAAGGCCTGCCTCTTCCTCGGGTCGGGGTCGGTCATCCACGCCCTCCGAGGAGAGCAGGACATCCGGAAGATGGGCGGCCTCGGGCCGAAGATCCCCACGACCTATCGAACCTTCCTGATCGCGACGCTCGCCATCGCGGGCGTTCCTCTTCTCGCCGGCTTCTTCTCCAAGGACGCCATCCTCGCCGCGACGTTCGATGCGCACTTCCCGAGCGCGCCGTGGCTCGGCCACGTGCTCTGGGGCGCCGCCCTTTTCACCGCCGGCCTGACCGCGTTCTACATGATGCGGCTCGTCGCGCTGACGTTCTGGGGGACGTTCCGGGGCACCCGGGAGCAGGAGGCGCACATCCACGAATCGCCGCGGTCGATGACGATCCCGCTGGTCGTGCTGGCCTTTCTGTCGGTCGTCGGCGGGTACGTCGGCATCCCCATCGTGAAGGGCGGAGACCGGATCGGCGAATTCCTGCGCCCGATCCTGCTGCCGCTGGCGTCCGCCGGAGGACATGCCGCGGCCGCCGCGGGCGTCCACGAGGCGGCGGTGTCGACGGAGCAGCTCCTGATGGCCGCCTCCGTCGCCGTCGCGACGATCGGGCTCTTCCTCGCGTTCGTCTGGTACGCCAAGGGCGGCGGGGCGGTGCCGGCGCGCATCGCCGCCCGGTTCCCGGGCGTCTACCGGACGGTCGTCAACAAGTACTACGTCGACGAGTTCTACGACGCCGTCTTCGTCGAGGGTCTCGCCAAGGGCGGCGGACGGGTGCTCTGGGAGATCGACGCGACGGTGATCGACGGCGCGGTCAACGGCGTGCGCCACGTCACCGTCGGGCTCTCGTGGGTCGCCACCCTCTTCGATCAGTACGTCGTCGACGGGCTCGTCAACGGCCTCGCGAACACGCTGCAGGCGTCGTTCCGCGGCCTCCGGCGCGCCCAGACGGGCATCGTGCAGAACTACGCGCTCGTGATGGGCGGGGGGCTCTTCTGCCTCGTCGCCGTGTATCTCTTGTTCAGGTGACGGGTAGCGGGTGACGGGTGACAGGTGACAGGGAAGTACTCGCGTTGACCAATAGAGAACTGAGAGCTCATTGATGAATACTCTTCAGCAAATCCCGATCCTCTCGATCATCGCGTACATCCCGCTCGCCGGGGCGCTCGCGATCATGTTCCTGATCCCGAAGGAGAAGACGGGGACGATCAGAGCCTTCGCGACCGTCGTCGCGGGGCTCGACTTCGCCGTCTCGATCCCGCTCTGGTTCGCGTTCGAGCGGGGCAAGGCCGGCTACCAGTTCGTCGAGCACGCGTCCTGGATCCCCTCTCTCGGCGTCGAGTACCGATTCGGGATCGACGGGATCACGCTTCTACTTCTGCTGCTCACGACGCTCATCGGATTCATCGCCGTGTACTGCTCGTTCTCGGCGATCACGGAGAGGCAGAAGGAGTATTACGTCCTCCTGCTGCTCCTCCAGACGTTCATGATCGGGACGTTCTGCTGCCTCGACTTCTTCCTGTTCTACGTGTTCTGGGAAATCATGCTGGTGCCGATGTACTTCCTGATCGGCGTGTGGGGAGGCCAGCGTCGCCTCTATGCGGCGATCAAGTTCTTCCTCTACACGCTGGCCGGGTCCGTGCTGATGCTTCTCGGCATCATCGCGCTGTACTTCTACAACACGACCGGCTTCCTCGGGTACAAGGGGCTCGGCCACGCCGCGACGTTCTCGATCGAGAAGCTCACCGCGGTGGCCGCGGGCATGCCGGTCGCGCTCCAGATCTGGCTCTTCTTCGCGTTCTTCTTCGGTTTCGCGATCAAGGTGCCGATGTTCCCCTTCCACACGTGGCTGCCGGACGCCCATACCGAGGCGCCGACCGCGGGCTCCGTCATCCTGGCGGCCGTCCTCTTGAAGATGGGCACGTACGGCTTCGTCCGCTTCTCCCTGCCCATGTTCCCCCAGGCGGTCCAGACATCCTGGGTGATCGGGACGATGGTCGCGCTCGCGATCGTCGGGATCGTCTACGGCGCGATGGTCACGCTCGTTCAGAAGGACATGAAGAAGCTGATTGCCTACTCGTCCGTCTCGCACCTGGGGTTCGTCATGCTCGGCATCTTCGCGCTGAACATGGCGGGCATCCAGGGCGGCGTCCTGCAGATGATCAACCACGGCATCTCGACCGGCGCGCTCTTCCTTCTCGTCGGGATCGTCTACGAGCGGCGCCACACGCGCATGATCGCGGAGTACGGCGGCCTCGCGCGGCAGATGCCCGTCTATGCGACCTACTTCCTGATCATCGCGCTCTCGTCGATGGGCCTGCCGCTGTTAAACGGGTTCATCGGAGAGTTCACGATCCTCCAGGGGGCCTTCGCGAAGAGCTTCTGGTGGGCGCTCTTCGCCTGCACCGGGATCGTTCTCGGAGCGGCGTATCTTCTCTGGCTGTACCAGCGCGTCTTCTTCGGCGAGCTGTCGAACCCGGCCAACGCGAAGCTTCCGGACCTGTCCATTCGCGAGCAGCTGACGCTCGCTCCGCTCGTCGTCCTCGCGTTCTGGATCGGCCTGTACCCCAAGCCCTTCTTCGACATCCTGCGAACGCCAGCGGAAAACGTCGTCCGGGCGGTCGGCGGCCAGACGCTCACACCGCCTGCGTACGCGCTCTCCGGCGCGGAGCCCTCCGCGCCCGCGCCCACGCCGGCGGAAGCGGCGACGCGGTGAAGCTCCAGCCCACGGACTGGCTGCTTCTCTCGCCGGAGCTCTTCCTGACCGCGGCGGGGCTGACGCTGCTCGCGCTGTCCGTCTTCTTCGGCAAGGCGAAGGAGGAGTTCCTCGCCTTTCTCGCCGTCATCTTTCTGGGGATCACGGCCGCGCTCCTCACCTTCGTCGCGACGAGCCCCGCGCGCTCCGCCGGTCCGATCCTGTCCGGGATGTTCGTGCTCGACAACTTCGCGCTGTTCTTCAAGTTTCTCGTCCTTCTCTCCGTTATCCTGACCGTGCTCGGGTCCGTCCGCTTCGTGGGCGCCGCGCCCTATCCGGGAGGGGAGTATTACGCGCTCCTCGTCTTCACGTGCGTCGGCATGTTCTTCATGGTCTCCGGCAGCAACCTCATCTCGATCTACGTCGCCCTGGAGCTCATGGCACTCTCGTCGTACGTTCTCGCCGGGTACTTCAAGGGGGAGATCAAGTCGACCGAAGCGGCCCTGAAGTACTTCATCCTGGGGGCGTTCTCGTCGGCGGTCCTGCTCTACGGCCTCTCGCTCGTCTACGGCACCGCGGGCAAGCTCGGCCTCGCGGAGCTCGCGCAGATCTACGGCAGCGCGGGCCGCACGAACGCGACACTCCTCGGCATCATCCTGGTTCTGGCGGGCCTCCTGTTCAAGATCGCCGCCGTCCCCTTCCACCTCTGGACGCCCGACGTCTACGAGGGCGCCCCGACTCCGGTCACGGCGTTCTTCTCCGTGGGACCGAAGGTTGCCGCGTACGCCATCCTCGCGCGGATCTTCTACGTGGGATTTCCCAGGTTCCACGCCGACTGGGGCCTGATCGTGGCGGTCGTCGCGGCCGCGACCATGATCTGGGGAAACGTCGCCGCGCTCCTGCAGACGAACGTGAAGCGCATGTTCGCTTACTCCTCGATCGCGCACGCGGGATATGCGCTTCTGGGCGTGCTCGGCTTCCAGACGCGGTTCGGGATGTGGGGCGTGCTCGTCTACCTCCTCGCCTACACGTTGATGAACTTCGGGGCGTTCGGGCTCGTGATCTTCCTCGAGACGAAGGGTTACGCCGCCGAGACGGTCGCGGACTTCAACGGGCTCGCGCGGCGCAACATGCCGGCGGCCGTCGTCATGCTGATCTTCCTCCTGTCGCTCGCCGGAATTCCGCCGACGGCCGGATTCATCGGCAAGTACTACCTCTTCACCGCGGCCATGGACGCGGGGTACGCCTGGCTCGCGGTGATCGCCGTCCTCGCGTCGGCCGTCTCGCTCTTCTACTACTTCCGCATCGCCGCCGCGATGTTCTTCACGGAAGGGACGCCGGTGCGCATCTCCGGCTCCTACGCGCTGACGGCGGCCGTCGTGATCTGCGCCGCGGGGACGCTTCTGATCGGCATCGCCCCCGAACGCGTCCTGGACGTCCTGCACCGGTGCCTGCCCGGCCGCTACTAGAGCGTCGGGTCGGCTCGCGCCGGTGAGCTCCGAGCCGCCCGGCCGTTCCCGGGCCTCCGCCATCGCGGAAGGGACGGCGGCCGGGATGATGTTTTTGGCCGGCCCCCTGGCGGGCTACTTCTTCGGCCGGTGGGTCGGGCGCGCGGCGGGGTGGGAGGGCGCCGCCTGGGTCGGCGGGGGGCTGGGGCTCGCCGCCGCCTTCGTGAACTTCTTCCGGCTCGCCGCCCGGCTCAAGTGAGCTCCACCGAGGCGGTCATCCGGCGCGTCCGGCGGCGCATGTACGCGCTCGGCGCGCTCGAAATCGCGGCCGGTTTCCTGTTCGGATGGCGTGCCGGCCTCTCCTTGACAATCGCGGCGGCGGTCGTTATTTTCAGTTTTCTCGTTCTGGAGAGGCTGACCGAACGTCTCGTACCCGGCTCGACACGAACCGGATTGCGAACGCTCGCTCCGCTCCTCCTCGTCACCGCGGCCAGTCTGGTTCTCTTCGGGATCGTCCTGTTTCGCTGGAAGGAATTCGACCCGGTCGCGGGCGCCGCCGGTCTCTCGACGGTGGTTCTCGCGATCGTCCCGGAGCTGTGGATCGGCCGGCCGGGCAAGGAGTGAGGGAGACGCGTGGAAGAGCATCACTCGGCGCTGTACGGCCCGGTCAACGGGCTCTTGAAAAAGATCCTGGGGGAGCCCCCGGTCGAGAAGCTCTCGCCCGGCCAGGCGGCGTTCTTCTTCCCGGACGGGAAGGAGGCGTGGATCCCGGACGCGGCGATCATGACGCTGCTGCTCCTGCTCCTGTTCGCCATCGTGTTTCCGATGCTCGCGCGGCGCTACAACAAGGAGAAGCCCTCGAAGACGCAGAGCTTTCTCGAGATGCTCGTCTCGGGCTTGAAGGGCCTCTGCGAAGAGACGATCGGCCACGACGGTGTGAAGTACCTGCCGATCATCGGCACCTTCGCCATCTTCATCGGGGTCTCCAATCTCTTCGGCCTCTTCTTCTTCCTCCAGCCGCCGACGGGGTCGCTTTCGACGACGGTGGCGCTCGCCGTCATCTCGTTCGTGTACTTCAACTGGAAGGGGATCCAGGAGCACGGCCTCTTGAAGTACCTCAAGCACTTCACGGGGCCCCTCCTCCTGATCGCGCCGCTCTTCTTCGTCATCGAGGTGATCGGGACCTTCGCGCGCATGCTGTCGCTGTCCCTCCGGCTCTTCATGAACATCTACGGAGAGCACACGACGACGGGGGTGTTCGCAAGCCTCGTCCCCATCGGGGTGCCGTGGCCGATGATGGCTCTCGGTCTCTTCACCGCGGCGCTTCAGGCGTACGTCTTCGCGCTGCTCTCCGCCGTCTACGTGGCGGGAGCGACCGCCCACGAGGAGCACTGAGAAATTGAAAACGGGTTGAGAACGGAGGTCTCGAGAGGCGAGAGCGGGGAACGTCGGACCGCTTCGGAGCGGCGGAACGGTCCCTCGAACTCGACGCTCCGAACCCGAATCTTCATGATAGGTTCCCCCAGCACCGCGCCGGCCGGCGCGTCAAATAAGGAGATTTGCGGAT
>JBBQNC010000190.1:0-7342 GCA_038329555.1 Thermoanaerobaculia bacterium | reverse complement strand
GCGACGATCCCGAGCCGTCGAGCTCTCCGTCGTCATCCCCTGCCTGAACGAGGCCGACACGCTGGCGACGTGCATCCGCAAGGCGCAACAGGGCTTGAAGAGCTCCGGGATGTCCGGAGAAGTGATCGTCGCCGACAACGGAAGCACCGACGGCTCGCGGCAGATCGCCCGCGATCTCGGAGCGCGGCTCGTCGAGGTTCCCGAGAGGGGGTATGGCAGCGCGCTGATGGCCGGGATCGCGGCCGCGGCCGGCCGGTTCGTCATCATGGCGGACGCGGACGACAGCTACGACTTTCTCGAGATCCCGAAGTTCGCGCAGCGCCTGCGCGCCGGCGACGAGCTCGTGCAGGGCTGCCGCCTTTCGGCCGGCGGAGGCCGCATCCTGCCGGGCGCCATGCCCTTTCTCCACCGCTGGTGGGGCAACCCGATGTTTTCCTGGCTCGCACGCCGGTGGTTTCACGCGCCCATCCATGACGTCTACTGTGGCTTCCGGGGATTCTCCAAGGAGCTTTACGAACGCCTCCACCAGCGGTGCATGGGGATGGAATTAGCCACGGAGATGATCATCAAGGGGAGCCTCCTCGAGGCGCGAATCGGAGAGGTGCCCATCACACTCCACCCGGACGGACGCAAGGCGCACGCCCCGCACTTGAAGACGTTTCGGGACGGCTGGCGGACGCTGCGCTTCTTCCTGATGTGCAGCCCGCGATGGCTGGTTCTGACGCCGGGATTCCTTCTCATCGGGCTCGGCCTCCTGGGCTACGCGGTCGCGATGCCCGGCCTGAGCTTTCAGGGCGCCGTATTCGACGCCCACACCCTGCTCTTCGCGAGTCTCGCCATCATCTGCGGATACCAGTCCCTCCTCTTCGGCGCGTTCACCAAGACCTTCGCCGTGAGCGATCGCCTGCTGCCGGAAGATCCCCGCTGGACCAGGCTGTTTCGCGCGATCGACCTCGAACGGTGAGTGATCGCCGGAATCCTGATGGCGCTCTCCGGCCTGGTTCTGCTGGTCCTCGCGATCGAGCAATGGCGGGCGCGAAATTTCGGGCGCTTCGACTACAGTCATACGGTGCGGCTCGTCGTCCCCGGCGTGACCCTCACGGCGGTCGGGTTCCAGACGGTTCTCTCGAGCTTCTTCCTCGGGATCCTCGGCCTGCCGCGGCGGTGAATCCTCCGTCCTTGCCCGAGGGGTCTCCGGCGCGCACGCAGCAACCACCTCCGAGCGCGTCCGAATTCGACCGCTACGCGGGCATCTACGACCACTCTCTCGGGCGCGGCCTCGCGATCGCGGGCGAAGACAAGTCGTTCTTCGCTCGAGGGCGCCTGTCCTGGCTCGCGGGGCGCCCTGCGAAAATGGGTCGGACCCCGCGCGCGATCATGGAGTTCGGCTGCGGGATCGGAGATGCCACGCCGCTCCTGTTCGAGATCCTCGGTGCGGAGCGCACGGTCGGCATCGACGTCTCGACCGAGGCCCTCCGGCTCGCCGCCAGGAGGTACGCCTCCGACCGGACCTCGTTCTCGACCCCGGACGCGTACCGGCCCATCGGCGACGTCGAGCTGGCCGTGGCGAACGGGGTCTTCCACCACATCGCTCCGGCGGATCGATCGTCGTCGCTCGACTTCGTTCGCCGGTCCCTCGCGCCCGGCGGACTCTTCGCGCTCTTCGACAACAACCGATGGCATCCCGGCGCGCGCTGGGTCATTAGCCGGATCCCGTTCGATCGCGGAGCGATTCCACTCTCCGCCGGCGAGGCGGCCAGGCGCCTTGCGTCGGCCGGATTCGAGGTCCTCGGAACCGACTATCTCTTCGTCTTTCCCCGGCTCCTCGCGCGGCTGCGCCCCCTCGAGCCGCGTCTCTCGCGGTTTTCGCTCGGAGCGCAATTTCTCGTGCTCGCGCGAAATCTCGGTCGTGCCTGAAGCGCCCCGCCGCCGCGGCCGGGCCCGCCCCGGACGGGGCGATTCTCCGCCCCCGGATCCGGGTCCCGCGGCCGGGCGGATCCCTCAGCTCGACCTCCTCCGGTTCCTGGCCGTGCTTCTCGTCCTCGGGAGGCACGCGAACAAACCGCTCGTCATGGCGAGTCTCCCGCAACCGCTGAATGCCGCGATCTTCCACGTCACGCAGGTGTGGAACCGAAGCGGCTGGATCGGCGTGGATCTCTTTTTTGTGCTGAGCGGATTTCTCGTGTCCGGGCTCCTCTTCCGGGAGCTCCGTGCGTCGGGGAAGCTCCGGCTCGGTCGATTCTTCGTGCGCCGGGGACTGAAGATCTATCCGTCCTTCTGGGTGCTCGTGGCGGCGACCGTCTGCGTGTACCCGCTCCGGCTTCTCGTCCCGGGCCTCTGGTACGAGCTCGCTTTTCTGCAGAACTACGGCCCGGCCATGTGGCCGCATACGTGGTCCCTCGCGGTCGAAGAGCACTTCTACCTCCTGCTCGGTCTCTCTCTCTTCCTGATCGAGCGGCGGCGCGGAGCCGGCTCGCGCCGCGACGCGCTGCTGGCCGGTTGCGCGGCGGTCCTCGTCGGTTGCCTCGTCGCGAGGATCATCGAGACCTCGACGATGCCTTACAGCATCAAGAAACACCTCTGTGCGACGCATCTGCGCCTCGACTCCCTCGCGTTCGGCGTGCTTCTCTCCTACTTCTTCCACTTCCACCCGGAGGCGACGGCGAGCTTCTTCCGGGGGTTTCGATGGGCGATCCTCGCCGTCTCGCTGCTCCTGATCGCTTCCGTCGCGGGCCAGAAGCTGGAGACGAGCGATTACGTGCACACCTTCGGCCTCACGTCCCTCTATCTGGGATTCGGAGCGCTGATGATGCTCGCGCTCTATTCGTCCACGGCGGAACGAGCCAGTCGAACCGGGATCGGGCGCATCCTCGGTTACACGGGGGCGCGGTCGTACTCCGTCTACCTGTGGCACGTACCGGTGGTGTACGGGCTCAACTGGCTCGTACGGCCTCTCCGGGTGGCCGAGCCGCAGTGGCTGCCCGTCGTCGAATGGCCCGTTTACGTCGTTCTGGCGTTCCTGGTCGGCGTCCTGGCGGCCAACCTGATCGAGCTGCCGGTCATGAAGCTTCGGGACCGCCTCTTTCCCGCGCCTCGCGTCGCCCGCGCCGCACCGCCCGAGCTTCCCCGGCATGCCGTGAGCGAGACGGCGGCGGAGTCCTGATCGCGGAAAAAGAGCGGGGCGCCCCCTTACCCTGACCCTCTCCGCCGGGTGCGGGGGAGAGGGAATAGCCATTACGACAGGTCGTTCGCCTTCAGCGCCGCCTCGACGCGGGTCCGCACGTTCAGCTTGCGAAAGAGGCTGTGCAGGTGGACCTTCACGGTCTGCTCCTTGATCTGGAGCAGGGACGCGAGCTCCTTGTTCCGGTATCCGTCGCCGAGAAGCGTCAGGAGCTGACCCTCTCGCGGCGTCAACGCGGCGGTCGAACGACGTTCCTGTCGCTGGAGATTCGTGACGGCTCGCCCGATGGCGTTCCGGCCGGCCCACGTCTTCCCGGCGGCGACGATCTCGATGGCGCGCAGGAGCGTCGGAAGGCTCTCGCTGCGCGGGATCACCCCCGCCGCGCCATGTTGCAGCAGGCGGGCGACCAGGTGATCGTCGATGCGCGGGATGAGCACGAGGATCCGGACATCGGGCCACTGCGCTCTGGAGCGCGCCACGAGGGTCTCGGAGATCCCGCCGATGCCGTCGCTGTCGAAGACGAGGACGCGAGGAGGCCTCTTGCGGAGCTCGCCCCGGAGCTCGGTCGCTCCGGCGATCATCCCCGTCACCCGGAACACGCTCTCGCGCGAGATGTGCTCGCCGAGGCATTCCCGGAACATCCGGTTCTCCGACGCGACGAGGACGTCGACCGTCTCGGTGCGGGTCATCGAGGTTCTTTCGTTCCCGGATCCGGGGCCGTCGGGAACGAGCTGATGACGTCCGCAAGGCTCTCCCGGATCCTGCTCGACGGCGGAAGCTTCGAAACCGGCAGGCCCTGAATCCCCGCCGGCGTCGTCGCGGTCGGCCGGCGGCGCGGCGCCTCCGGAGGCTTGCGCGCCCGCGGAATCCGGAAGAGGAGCGTCGTGCCCTTGCCCGGCTCGCTGCGCAGCCGCATCTCGCCGCCCAGAGACTCCGCCCGGTGACGGATTCCGATCAGGCCGTTGTGGGAGGAGTCCATCATCTTCTCCAGGGTCTCCCGGACGTCGAAGCCGATCCCGTCGTCGGAGACCGCGATCGACACGGCGTTTTCCGAGGAAGTCAGGTTGATCCGGACGGCTCCCGCCTTCGCGTGCTTGCGGACGTTGGTCAGCGACTCGCGAAGCAGCCGGGTCGTCTCTTCGACCTGGTAGCTCGTGAGCGTGCCGTCGCCCTCGATGCGCAGCTCGACCGGAATGCCGCTCTCCCGCTCGAAGTCCGCGGCGTAGTCCCGCAGCCAGGGGACGAACAGGCTCGCGCTGACCGGCGGAGGCCGCAGCTCGAGAAGGAATTGCCGCGACTCCCGAACGGTCGCGATCAGGTAGTCGTGAAGCCGCGCCAGCTCGAGCTTCAAGTTCGACGGCTGGTCGGATGGGCCGAGAGCCAGGCAGAGCTCCTGGTGGCGCTCCTCGAGCGACAGGCACACGTCGGCCTGGAGCTTCGCGGAAGAGAGGGACTGGAGGTGGCCGTCGTGAAGCTCGGCGGCCCAGCGGGACCGCTCCGAGGTCACGGCCTGGTCGCGGGTGATCTTCGACTTCCGCAGCGCCGACGCGCTTCGGCCGATCGCGACCGCGATCTCCCGGGCGAAGGCGACCCGGTTCCGGGCGAACCGGCGCCGCCGCGTCCAGAGGGCCAGCACCCCGCGCCAGCCGTCCCGCGCCGAGTAACGGAGGAGGATCGTGCTCGGATCTCCCTTCGCCATCGAGTCGATTTCGATCGGTTCCGACGTCGCGAGCGCCCGCGACAACATGGCTTCGGTCACGAACGGCACGTCACCCGCGTGCTCCTCGGGAATGAGCCGCCGCCACTTGTCGCCTTCCGCGAGGAACACGGCCACGTGATCGGGCCCGAGGGCGCGGCCCAGCTCTCGGACCCAGTAGTGCAGGATCTCGTCGACGTCCGGGCATCTCGCCGTCAACTCCAGAGCTTCGACCGTCATCTCGGCCAGCCAGACCCGCTCGCGGACTCGCCGCCGGACGAAGGGGTTCATCGGAATTCAGTCCGACCGGCGCCGCCGGGCCATCAGAGCCGCGTCCACTCTCCCTCGCACGCCCAGCTTTCCGACCACCGCCGCGATGTGGCTCGCGACCGTCTTCTCGGACAGGGTCATCTTGCTCGCGATCTCCCGGTTCATCATTCCGCGGCCCAGAAGATCGAGAATCTCCCCCTCCCGGGGCGTCAGAGACTCGAAGGG
The DNA here is from genome assembly GCA_038329555.1 of Thermoanaerobaculia bacterium. Classification (GTDB taxonomy): domain Bacteria; phylum Acidobacteriota; class Thermoanaerobaculia; order UBA5066; family Gp7-AA6; genus JALYUA01. The sequence continues at coordinate 1,970 of JBBQNC010000190.1, read as the reverse complement.
ATCCACCGAGGCAGGACCGGACGAAAGGAGTCGGGAGAAGCCGCGCCGGCTCGCCCAGACCTCGCCGCCGGCGACGGCGCGGATCGCCTTCAGGATGCGGTCGACCGAGCTGTCCTTGTGGAGAAACCCGCGGGCCCCCGCGCGAAGGGCGCGCTCCTCGAACTCCCGCTCGAGCCTGCCGGTCAGCACGACGGCGTGCGTCCCGGGTGACAGCTTGGGCAGGCGATCAAGCACGCCGAATCCGTTGCACCGCGGCATGGTCAGATCGAGGACCAGCACGTCCGGCTGCTCGGATCCGCAGAGCTCGAGCGCGGACTCGCCGTCGCTCGCCTCGCCCACCAGGCGGAAGTCCGGCGCGGTCGAGAGGGCCTTGCGGAGCCCCTCGCGGAAGAGCGGGTGGTCGTCGGCGATCACGATCCGCAACATAGACCAAACATTCTAGTACTAAATCCGAGGGAAGGGATGGGCCACTGTCCGGATGCGCTCGCGGAGCCCCCCGCCCATACTCACTTCCGACCGAGAACGATCTTGTACAACCCAATTTCCGACGCCCGCCGGGCGGCGGAGGGAAAAAGAGCCGTCGGGGACGGCGACTCTTTTCCTCTTCGTCCATCCCGATCCAAAGGCCCCGGCCTCGCTGCCGGAGCTTCGGCTTTTTCCGCTATTTCAAGGGGGGACCACTCGATGAGAGACGCTCGCCGATCGACTCACGGACCGGACCAGCCCGCGACACGGCCCGCCAGAGCGGGAACCCTCCGCGGGAGCACCTGGATCGCCCTCCTCGTGGCGCTCGTCGCCCTGATCCTCCCGGCGAACGCCTTCGCGGACGGTCCCCAGACCGCGATCTCGGCCGCGTCCGGGATGTCCATGCCGGGCGACCAGATCGACAGATCCTCGGATCCCCACGGCGGAACCCCCGGCTCGGTCTCCGGGCCGTACTCTCAGGGCTCCAAGGGCACGATGGCGACGGCTGCCGTCCCCGTCTTCTCGAGCATCGTGGCGAGTCCGACGCTCCCCAGGCCGGTCGGCACCGCGATCACCTGGACCGCCAACGTCACCGGCGGGACGGCTCCCCTGCAGTATCAGTTCTGGCGCCTCGACGCCGGCGTCTGGAGCATCGTCCAGCCGTATTCGACATCCAAGACCTTCACCTGGACTCCTGCGTCGACCCACGTCGGGCAGCACGATCTCTCCGTTTGGGTCAAGTCGGCGGGATCGGCCGCCTCCTACGACGCCTTCAAGACCACGGGACTCTTCACCATCACGAGCGCGGTGAGCATCTCCAATCTGACGGCCTCCCCGACTCTCCCGCGAGGCGCCGGCACGACCATCACGTTTACGGCCACGGCCGCGGGCGTCGCACCCCTCCAGTACCGCTTCTGGCGCAAGGACGCCGGCGTCTGGAACATCGTGCAGGACTTCTCGACGGCGAACACGTATACCTGGGCGACCGCGCAGACCGACATCGGCGCGCACGACCTCATCGTCTGGGTGAAGACGGCGGCCTCCACGGCGGCCTACGACGCCTGGCGGCAGTTCGGATCGTTCAACATTCAGAGCCCCGCGACGATCACCGCCCTGACCGCTTCGCCGAGTCTTCCCCGGCCGGTCCGGACCGTGTTGACGTTCACGGCCACCGCGACGGGAACCCCGGGTCCGCTCGTCTATCGCTTCTACCGAAAGGACGGGGGGACGTGGTCGATGGTCCAGGATTACTCGAGCAGCCGCAGCTATGCCTGGACCACGACGAACGCGGATATCGGCCAGCACGACATTTCGGTGTGGGTCCGGAACAGCACCTCGACCGCCCCCTACCAGGACTGGCGCTCCTACGGCCCCTTCAACCTCACGGGAACGGCCACCGTATCCGCTCTGACGGTCTCGCCGCCGGCACCCAGCCCGGCCGGCAAGCCGATGGTCTTCACCGCGACGGCGACCGGCTCGCCGGGCCCGCTCGAGTACCAGTTCTG
>JBBQNC010000189.1:0-7382 GCA_038329555.1 Thermoanaerobaculia bacterium | reverse complement strand
GACGCGGATGACCTTGTAGCCCGTGCGGCGCGCGCGGTTCCACGATCCGTGCTCGGCGGCGAACGCTTCGCCCGAGTACTCCTTCGGAAACTGTCCGCCCGTGTAGAAAGTCATCTGCAGCGACGCGGAGTGCGACTGCAGCAGCACGTCGGGGACGAGGACCTTGTCGCGCAGCTCGGGATGCGCGTTCTGGTGTCTCGGATCCTGGTGGCTGCCGATGTAGTACCAGGGCCATCCGTAGAACCCGCCCTCCCGGATGCGGCTGATGTAATCGGGGACGAGATCGTCGCCCAGGCCGTCGCGCTCGTTGACCGACGCCCAGAGCTCTCCGGTGCCCGGATGCACGGCGATGCCGACCGCGTTTCGGATGCCCGACGCGTAGATCCGGCCTCCCGTGCCATCGGGGCTGTACTCGAGGATGTCGGCGCGGCGCTCCTCGTTGCCGCTCGAATCCTCCGCGACGTTCGAGTGCGATCCGACCGAGACATACATCTTCCGGCCGTCTCTCGAGAACTGGATGTCGCGGGTCCAGTGCCCGCCTCCGCGAAGCAACCCGCCGCCCGGCAGATCGGGAACGATCACCTCGGCCTTCGCGCGCGCTTTGAGGTCGCCGCTCGCGTAGGCGAATCGGACGACACGTCCCGTCTCCGCGACGTAGACCCATTTCGGGTCCGGGCCCGGCGGGTAGAACGCAATTCCGAAGGGGCGCGACAGGCCGCTGGCGAAGATCTCGTTCTGCTCGGCGCGGCCCGCCCCTTCCCGCGCCCTCAGGACCCGCACGCGTCCCGGGTAACTCTCGGCCAGAAAAACGTCCCCGTTGGGAGCGGTGCGCAGGAGGCGGGGGTTGACGAGCTGCGTCTGGAACTCTTCCACCTTGAATCCGGGGGGCACCTGCGGCCACGCGTTCGGCGGGCGGTCGATGACGTGCGACCCGGAATCGACGGACTTCGTCGCGAACGGGCGCGGGAGGTCGGCGATGGTGATCTTCCGGCGGACGCCCGGAGCGTCGGTCGTCCAGTCGCCCAGGGCGCCCTGTCCGGTCAGCACCTTCGAACGGTCCGAGGACCGCTGGGCGCTCGACTCCGCCCCGACCAGGAGGAGAACACCGACGACTCCGCTCACGAGGATGGGGGCGAGACGATGGCGGGCGGGCATGCGATGCGTTGAATGCAAGAGGAGTACCTCGGGGACGGCAGTCGGAAAGGAGCGTGCACATCGCGCGGCTCCCGGCGGTAGGCCGCCGTCCGATTGCGGCCGTGCCGCCCGCTTCAAAGTCTGCCGAATAGAGCCGAAAGCCTGGCCGGCTAACTTCCTACGATTGCCGGTCTAGTTGACCGCGGAGTACCGCGGCCGTCTCGCTCCCGTTGGTCGCTCGGCTCCCGATTCCCGGCTCCGAACCCCCCGGCCTTCCGGCCCGGTCATGCACCTTCATCACCGGCCCGCCGTCCGGGCGCAGGGTGATCGAAAGGAACGGGACGGGATCGGGCCCCGCCATTTCGAGGCGGAAGCGGCGCAGGATCGTGGTCAGGACGAGCACGGCCTCCATCATGGCGAACCGCTCGCCGATGCAGATTCGGGGGCCTCCTCCGAACGGGATGTAGACGTAGCGGGGGAGGCGCGCGGTGCTGCCGTCCGACCAGCGGTCCGGCCGGAACGACTCCGGATCGGGATACCAGCGGGCGTCCCGGTGCAGGACCCAGGGGCTGAAATAGACGGTGGCGCGCGCCGGAATGCGATAACCGCCCACGACGCAATCCTTCAAGGCCTCCCGCCCGATCACGTACGCGGGAGGGTAGAGACGCAACGACTCCTTGACGACGGCCTCGGCCAGGGGAAGCCGCGAGAGGTCCGAGGCGGCGGGGAGGCGTTCGCCGAGCACGCCCGCGATCTCGCGATGCAGGCGCTCTTCGATCTCCGGGTGGCGGGCGAGCAGAAAAAGCGTCCACGAAATGGCGATGGCGGTGGTCTCGTGCCCGGCGACGAAGAGCGTGATCGTCTCGTCGCGAAGCTGCCGGTCCGACATCGGTCGGCCGTCCTCGTCGCGCGCCGCGAGCAGGATCGAGAGGAGGTCGCCCCGATCCCCCGGGCGCGCCCGCCGCTCTGAGATCACCCGATCGACGATCCGGTCGAGGAGACGGACGCCGCGGTTGTATCGGACGTTTCCCGGGATGGGCACTCCGTCGGGGACCTTGACCGGCCGTCGAAACCGCTTCGCGATTTCCCGGATGACCACGTCGAAGGAGCGCCCGATCCGGTCGAGGTCCTCCTTGACTTCGACGTCGAAGAGCGTCTTCGAGACGATCTCCATCGTCACCCGCATCATGTCGTGGTGGATGTCCCGGATCTCGCCATCCCGCCACCCGTTCACGAGGCGCTCGGTGAACGCGGACATCACGTCCCCGTATCCGGCGATCCTCTCGGGATGAAACGCCGGGGCGGAGAGACGCCGCTGCTTCAACCAGAAATCTCCTTCGCTCGTCAGAAGGCCCCGGCCGAAAATTGCCGTGACGTGCTTCCAGAAGAAACTGTGCTTGACGAAGTTCGTCCGCTGGGTGAGCAGAACCGTTTCGATGTCCGCCGGCTTGTGGAGAAAAAACACCTCGTTGCCCGGCAGCCGAAAATGAACGAAGTCTCCATGGTCGCGAACGCACCGCGTCAGGAATCCGAGGACATCGCGGGCAAACTCGGGAAGGCTGCCGAGGAGAAACCCTCCGGCCGGCCCGGGCGGAACAGGGAGGGCGGGGGCAGGTTGTTGATTCATGCGAGGATTTTATTGAGAAGTCGACAGTTGAGAGTTGAGAGTCGGGAGTTCAAAGAGGGTTCACTGCTCGTTTCCCGTTTCCCGTTTCCCGTTTCCCGTTTCCCGCCTGCCGCCTCCCGCCTTCTGGCCTGGCACTTTCCGCAGAAGAACATCCGGCGGCCCGACAGCGGGATTTCGCGGATCGGGTTCCCGCACCGGCGGCAGATCTGCTGCTGATAGACGTAGAAGGGGTCGCGTCCTGCGCGGCCGGAGGCGGGATGGGCGGCCTCGCCCCGGTCGACGGTGGAGATCCGGCGTCGGGTCACTCCGCGCCGCATGAGATTTCGAATCAACTCCCAGAGGGCCAGCCACTGGGCCGGCGAGATCCGGCCGGAGCGGCCGAGCGGATGAAGGCCCGCGAGAAAGAGCGCCTCGTTGCGATAGATGTTTCCCACGCCGGAAATCACCCGCTGGTCGAGCAACGCGTCTCCGATCGGGCGATCCGGGCGTTTCCGGAGCGACTCGAAGACCGTGGCCGGATCCGCGCCCCGGCGAAGGGGATCGGGCCCGAGGCGGGCCAGGATCCCGGCCCGTCTGGCCTCGTCGATGAGCTCGCACGTGGGAGGCCCGATCAGGTCGGTGGTGACATCCTCCGTCGAGAGGCGCATCCTCACGCTCGGCCGCGGCTCGGGTGCCGGCCCGGCGAAGCGGTAGAACTCTCCCGCCATCCCGAGGTGGACGTGCACGATGAGCCCTCCGTCCCAGAGATGGAAGAGGTGCTTTCCAAAGGCATCCGCGGCGCGGAACCGGCGGCCGTCGAGACGCCGCGCCTCGCCGGCGAAGCGGCCCTGGGGAGAGGACACCCGCACGAGACGCCGCGCGAAATCCCGCGTGTGCTCGCGGGCCAGCCGGTGGAGAGTGTTGCCTTCGGGCATGCGGTCGGAATATAGCCGCTCGCTTCCTCGCCCCCGGAAAAATGTGGCACTGCTACGATCACCGCCGTTTCGAGGCTCGCGGACAACTAAAAACTAAAAACTGAAAACTGAAGACTCAAAACTCAAAACCGACGCCTCGATTCCTCCTCGCCCTCGGCCTGGCCCTCGCCACCGGCGCCTGCGCGACGCGGCATCCCGCTCCCGCGGGAGCCGCGCCACCCGCCGGGGGACACGCCCGCCGCGCGGTCCTGATCTCGATCGACGGAATGTCGGGTTTGCGCCTGGAGGGTCTCCTCGCGAAGCCGGGCGCCCTGCCGGCCGGCGGGTTGAAGGACTTCGCCGACACGGGCTTCTTCGCCGTCCGATCCGTTCCTTCGACTCCCTCGCTGACTCCCGCGGCCCACGCGACGCACGTCACGGGGGCGCTGCCGCGCGACACCGGCATCGTCGGGAACTCTCTGATGGACCGCGGCAGACCCTTCGGAACGAAGCGCAACGGGTTCGAAACGCCGCTCCGCGCCGACACCCTCTGCGAGGCCGCGCACCGGCAGGGAAGGCGGGTCGGCGTGATGGCGTATCCCCACGCCGCGGGGACTCCTCCGAGCGGGTGCGCCGATTTCGGAATGAACTGGGTCACGGACCCGAGCTCCCGCGCCCGCATCACGAAGCTCCCGGCGTCGGCGTGGACGGGCTCTCTCGCGCCGCCCGGCGGCCGGGACGCCGGATTTTCCCCCGTCCGACGGACCGTGATCGACTTCCCGCCGACGGCGCACCGCGTTCTCGTCGCCGCCGTCGATTCCACCGATGACGGCGCCGTCAACTACGACCGGCTGCAGGTCGAGGCGGAGGTCGGCCCTCCGGCGTCCGTGGCGCCGGGAGAGTGGTTCGCCGCCGAGGTGATCGGCCGCAACGGGCGCGCCGGGGCCTGGTGCAAGCTCCTCTCGCTCGCGCCGGACCTCTCGACCGTCGAGGTCTACGTCGGCGGAATTTCGGAGACGGACGCGTACCCCGAGGCGTTTCGGAGAGACGTCGACGCGCGGGCGGGTTTCTGGCCGGGGCGCGCGGACTACTCCGCGTTCGGGCCGGACTCGGGCCGGGCGGAGATCTACCAGGAGCAGTCGCGCCGGCTGACCGATTTTCTGGCCGCCGCCGCGCTGGTGGCCGAGGAGCGCACCGACTGGGATCTGCTCTTTCTCTACTTCTCGGAGGTCGACGCCACCGAGCACCACTTTCTCCTGGTGGATCCCCGACAGGAGGGGTTCTCCGAACAGCGCGCCGCGCTCTACGGACGCTGGATCGATCAGTCCTATGCGGAGGCGGATGCCGTGATCGCCCGCTTGAAGCGCGCGCTCACGGCCCGCGATGCCGTCTTCGTGACCGCCGATCACGGCATGACGCCGCTATGGACCGAAATCTATCCCGACGAGATTCTGCGGGAAGCGGGCCTCGTGGCGCGCGCCGCGGACGGATCGATCGACCCGTCCTCGAGAGCGGCCGTGATGGCGACCTCGGGGGTCGCGCACCTCTACGTCAATCCCGCCGCGCCCCCGGGGACCCTCGACGAGGCGGAGCGGGAGTTGTCGGGATTTCGAATCCGCGGCGAAAACCCCTGGGACCGTATCGTGCGCCGCGAACACGCCGGCGCTCTGGCGCTCGACGCGCCGGAGTCAGGCGACCTGATCCTCCTGGCCCGGCCCGGCTACCACCTGTCGATGAAGATGGTGCCGGGCCAGACCTCCGGCGTCTCCGAGGAGTACGGCGGTCACGGCTACCGCGCGGCGTTCCCTGACCTCGACGCGACGTTCCTCGCCGCGGGCCCCGGCGTCGCCCGCGGAAGGGTGCGGCAGATCCTGTCGACGGCGATCGCAGCGCGTATCGCGGCGGCGCTGGGAATCGAGCCGCCTCGCCAGGCGCAGAGATAACGCCGGGGACGGAGGCGTAGTGACTCAGGAAGGCCTCCGCTCTCACGAACCGAGTGGAGCGTCCCCCTCGACCAGCTCGCCTCGCGCGATCGTGACGGCGCGGCCTACGAGGATGACCCGGTTGCCGGCGAGGCGGACCCCCACCACCCCGCCGCGAGACGACGCCTGGTAACCGGTGAGCTCCGTCTTCGAGAGGCGATCCCCCCAGAAGGGCCCGAGGCAGCAATGCGCCGAGCCCGTGACGGGATCTTCGTCGATGCCATACACGGGCGCGAAGTAGCGCGAGACGAAGTCGTATTCCGTGGCGCCGCTCTCGCCGGTCACGATCACGCCTCGGGCAGGGCTGCAGGCGTCGCGCAGGCAGCGGAAGTCCGGCGAGAGCGCGAGAAGCTCCGGCTCCCCGGCGACCTCGACCAGGTAGTCGAACCGATTACGTCCGATGAATTTGGCCGAGAGGATTCCCAGAGCGGACAGGAGGCCGGGAGGCGCGGGGGCGGGCGCCGCCGGCTCGGCCGGAAAATCGAGCTCGATCACGCGCCGGCCACCCTGCCCGCCCCGCGCGGCGGAAAGCCGCCCGCTGCGCGTCTCGAAATCGAGCGTCGATCCTTCCTCTGCGAACCCCGCTTCCCAGAGCACGTGCGCGGAGGCGAGCGTCGCGTGTCCGCAGAGATCGACCTCCGCCGCCGGCGTGAACCATCGCAACTGCCAACCGCCATCCTCTTTCCGGAGGAAGGCGGTTTCGGAGAGATTCATCTCGCGCGCGACGCCCTGCATCCAGGCGTCGGGCGGCGCCGATCCCTCGGGCAGGAGACACACCGCGGCGGGGTTCCCTGAAAAGGCTTTGTCCGTGAAGGCGTCCACGTGGAAGAGGGGAATCGTCATGAGACCTGCTTTTAAAGCACCAAAGAAAGGTTTCCAAGAGCCAGATGACGGAAAGGTGGATTGACAGGGGAAGGTACGACGTCGAGCGTTCAGCGTTGAGCGTTCGAAAATGCTCCGGCGAACGGCTGACAGCTGAGAGCTGAGAGCTGACAGCTGACAGCTGATAACTCTCCTTCCTGCTGTATCGTTTCGCGCTCATGTCCGCCACCCTCGCTCCGCGCTTCGATCCCGCCCGCCGGCGTGCCGTCACGCTGGCTCTGCTGCTTGTGTCCGCCCTGGCGTCGTTCGAGTCGACCGTCGTCTCGACCGCGATGCCGACGATCATCGGAGACCTCGGCGGCCTGCCTCTCTACGCGTGGGTCTTTTCGATGTACCTCCTGACGTCGACGATCGGAATGCCGATCTACGGGAGGCTCGCCGACGTGTATGGACGGCGCAGGGTCCTCTTGAGCGCCATCGTCATCTTCCTGACGGGCGCCCTCGCGTGCGCCTTCGCGCGGACGATGCCGGCCTTGATCGCAGCTCGCGCGCTGCAGGGCCTCGGCGCCGGAGGAATGATCCCCGTCACCCTCACCATCGCCGCGGACATCTATTCCCTCAAGGAGCGCGCGCGGGTTCAGGGATTCTTCTCGGGAGTGTGGGGCTTCGCGAGTCTCGCGGGCCCGCTCGCGGGCGCGTTCCTCACGGTGCACTTCGGCTGGAGGTCGATCTTCACGATCAACGTCCCGCTCGGACTCATTGCGCTCGCGATCGTCGCGTCGAGGCTGATCGAGTCGCGCTCGTCCCTGCCGGATCCGATCGACATCGCCGGCGCGGCGACGCTCGCGCTCGGGTTTTCACTTCTCCTCTTCGGCGTCATGCGCGCTCCGGGCGGCGCCGGCGAGCCCCCGGCCCTGCGCCTTT
>JBBQNC010000188.1:0-7409 GCA_038329555.1 Thermoanaerobaculia bacterium | reverse complement strand
GGACGTTCCCGGCGGCGTGGCGCCCCTCCTGGATGGCGACGGGGCACGTGCCGGGCAGCGGTTTTCCCATCCTATTGAAAGAGGCCGCGAGGTCCCCGAGGACGAAGATCTCGGGGTGCCCGGGAGCCGTGAGGTCCGGCGCCACGAGCACGCGGCCGGCGCGGTCGAGAGGCACGCCGAGCGAGCGGGCGAGGGGGGAGGCCGCGACGCCCGCGGCCCAGAGAACCGTTTCCGCCTCGAGCCGCTCTCCGCCGTAGACGAGGCCTCGATCGTCGATCGACTCGACCGGCTTTCCCACGACGACCTGGACGCCCTTGCGGACCAGCGCCTCGGTCGCACGCCGGGACGACGTCTCCGTGTACGGGGCGAGGACGCGGGGTCCGGCCTCGATGAGCACGATCCTCGCCTCGCGGGGATCGATCGCGCGAAAGTCGTCCACGAGAACTTCCCGCGAGATCTCGGCGATCGCGCCGGCGAGCTCGACGCCCGTCGGACCGCCCCCCACGATCGCGAAGGTGAGAAGCGACCGGCGCCGGACGGCGTCCGCCTCGCGCTCGGCGCGCTCGAACGCGAGGAGGATCCGCCGCCGGATCTCGAGGGCGTCTTCGAGGCTCTTCAGGCCCGGAGCGCGGCCCTCCCAGTCCTCGTGGCCGAAGTAGGAGTGAGTGGCTCCCGTCGCGAGCAGCAGGAAATCGTAGGGGATCCGGCCGTCGGTGAGCACGACCTCTTTCGCCGGGACGTCAATCGCGACGGCATCCGCGAGAAGGACCTCGGCGTTCTCCTGCCGCGCGAGGATCGCCCGGATCGGGTAGGCGATGTCGCCCGGGGACAGCGCGGCGGTCGCGACCTGATACAGGAGGGGCTGAAAGAGGTGATGATTTCGCCGGTCGACGACGACGACCCGCACCGGCGCGGTCCGGAGGGCGCGCGCCGCCGCGAGCCCGGCGAAACCAGACCCGACGATGACGACGCGAGGGCCGACCACTCTCGATGTCCGAACGCGCGCCGCCGCCTCAGCGCGCGAACACCTCTTCGACGGGCGTGATCTTGACGTCGCCGGACCGGATGCCGAGCTTCCGCGCTCCGATCACCTTGTCCTCGTCGAGAAGCTCCGTCGGCTTGTCCGCGTCGTACTGGATGGGCGAGAACTCGTCGGCGACCAGCCGGTCCCGCAGTCCTTTGGCGTCCTTCGTGACGATCGCGAACGAAAGATCTTTCCAGGACAGGTGCCGGCGGATGGCGGCGTTGACGTCGTCGGCCGTCAGCGCGGCGAGCTTCTTTCGCATGGTCGCGGCGAAGTCGCCCGTGCCGTAGAACTTCGAGTCGATGGCGTATCCGAGCTGCTGGTTCTGCGTGGCCGTCATCACGAAGACGTTCTTGCGCAGGTAGCCGCGGGTCTTCTCGACGTCCGCGGCGGACATTCCGCCTTCGACGAGCTTCTGCAGCTCGTGGAGGGCGACGCGGATGGCCATGTGCGCGTTGACGGGAACGACGGGGCGGATCCAGACCTCGAAGATCTGCGACCGCCGGGCGACGTTGGGGTTGGGAAGCATCGAGAACATGCCGCCCGGGAAGGCCTCGATGTAGGCGTAGTCGCCGTAGTTCATCCCCCGCGCCTCGCGGATGCGCTGATAGAGATGAGAGCTCGACGCACGGTGCTCTCCCAGCCAGGCGCGCGCGACGGAAAGGGCGGCGTAGTCGGGATGCGAGCGGGTGACCTCGATCGGGAGGCCGAAGGAGATCGCCGTGGCGCGCGTGTCCTTTTCGACGATGTTCACCTCGAATCCCGACGGGCGCCGGCCGGCGACGGGCGGGGCGGGGGGGGAGGCTCCGTCCGGCAGCCGCGACAGATCCGCGCGAAGGCGCGCCACGAGCTCGTCCGGCGCCGCGCCGTTGACGCCGATCGTGAGGTTCCCGCGACCGTAGTGCGCCTTCCAGAACGCGCGCACGTCGTCGGGTGTGATCGCCTCGATCCCCGCAACGGTTCCGAGCACCGGGTGGCCGTAGGGCGTGTCGGCAAAGAGCGCGGCCTGCAGGACCTCCTTGGCGAGCTCCTCCTCGTTGTCGGAGCGCAGGTCTTGCTTCATGGCGTTGCGCTGCGCGTCGCGCACGCGCTGGAAGTCCTCGTCGCGCATCCCCGGCTCCAGGAGCATCGGGAGAACGATGTCGAGGAAGGGCTTCCAGTTGTCCCGGTGGATACGAAGGGTGAAGGTCGTCATCTCCTTGTCGGTCAGCGGCGTAAAGCCGCCAGCCATCGGGTAGAATGCCTTGCGGATCTCGTCGATGCGCATCGCCTTCGACCCGGCGTCGGCCACCATGCCGGCCGCGAGCGCCGCGAGGCCCTCCTTGCCCTTCGGGTCCTGCGCCGAGCCGGCCCGGAACTGCAGCTTGATCATGAGCTGCGGTAGCGCGGATTTCTGGAGAATGACCGGGGTGTCGGCCGATGCGGCGGCGGCCAAGTCGCGAGGCGCCAGCGAGGCGAGCGGCGGTGTCGCCGCCATCGCGGGGGGCATGGGGTCCCGTGAGAGGGTCGTCACGACGAGGCGCTCGTCGGCGAAGTACCGCTTCGCCGCGGCCTGGAGGTCGGCCGGGGTGAGCGAGTCGAGCCTCCGGTAGAAGTCGTTCAGCGTCGAGTAGGCGCGGTGGATGCGGACGTACCGCGCGAGCGTTGCGGCGATCGTGTCCGTGTTGTCCAGAGTTCTCGCGAACGAGTAACGGACGTTCGATTTCGCCTCGCGGAGTCGATCGGCGGAGACGGGGGTCGCCTTGGCCGCGGCCATTGTCGCCAGGATGGCGTCGCGCACGGCGACGGCGTCCTCGATCTTCTTGACCCGCGCCGAGACGACGGGAATCTCCGGATCGACGTTCGTCGGCTTGAACGCGCTCAACTGATCGACGATCTGCTCCTGCTGGACGAGTCGCCGGTACAGGTCCGACGTCGGGCCGAAGTACAGATCGAAGAGCATGTGCACCGCCGCGAAGTCCTTTTCGGTCGTCGAGAAGGCGGGTCCGTGGAATCCGACCCAGACGATCGGCAGGGTCGGGCTCGGCCAGGGCACGTGCGCGTAGACCGGGCCCTTCGGCGCCGGCTCCTGCGGAATGACGACGTCGTTCTTGCCGCCCCTCCAGCCGCCCCAGTATTTCTCGACGAGGCGCAGGACCTCCGGCGGATTCACGTCGCCCGCCACGATGATCGTGGTGTAGACGGGACGGTACCAGCGGGTGAAGAAGGTCTTCGAGTAATCGAACTGATTCGGCATGTCCTCGACGTCCTTGATGAAGCCCATCGTGGTGTGCCGGTAAGTGTGAGTGGAAAACGCGCTCTCGCGCTGCACCTCTTCCATTTTCGCGAACGGGTTGGCGCTGTTCTTGTTGTACTCGCCCAAGATCGCGCGCGCCTCGGTCTTGAAGCCTTCGAGGGAGTAGTCGAGGCGCTGGAAGCGATCCGCTTCGACCTTGATCATCGTCTCGAGGTCTTCCTTCGAGAACGTCGTGTAGTAGTTCGTGAAGTCGTCCGACGTGGAGGCGTTCTGCCGCGCGCCCACCTGCGTCAGGATCTCCTGGTACTTCTCCGCGGGATAGGCCTTCGTGCCCCGAAACATCATGTGCTCGAAGAAGTGGGCGAAGCCGGACTTGCCGGGCTCCACTTCATTGCGCGAGCCCGTCTGCACCGGAATCTGGAGCGAAACGATGTTCGGGAACCCGGTCTGGACGACGATCACTTTGAGACCGTTGGGGAGCGTCGTCTCGACCGCGGGAAAGGGCAACACGTCGCCGGACACGTTCGCACGCCCGCTCGGGGCGGCCGGCTTCCCGGCGGGAGAGGCGCTCGCGGCCATGAGGGGGAGCAGGATAAGGGCAAGGGCGGGCCGTGGCGTCATCGGGGGCTTCCTCCTTCGATAGGGAGCGGGGATTCTAGCCTCTGCGGCCGTTCTCCTTTCGGCGCGGCTGGCGGCGACCACAACCGGTGGGGCTCGCCGCACGGGTCGAGCCGGAGGGACAGCCCCGCGTCCGTCGAAGCCCGGAGACCGGCGCGGAAGGGGGGACCCCCTCGGCTTCGATCTGTGATCCAATCAGCCTGATTCGGATTTCGCTCGGACTCTTCCGGGCGGTTGCGCGAAAGAGGAGACATCATGTCGTCGAATCCGATCCCCGTCCCCGTTCCCGAGCGGGATCCCCAGGGCACCGCGGCGCCGGCTCCCGAGCCGAAGGATCACAAGTTCATCATCCGGGTGCTGGGCCACATCCCCGCATAAACACGGCACTTCTCCGCCCCTTTGACGGTCGGGGCGGAGTCCTGTAACCTCGTCGCTTCGCCGAACGCTCGCGAAGCACACCGCATGTTCGCGCGCCTCGACGCAAGGAGCAGGGACCGGGATGACCGGGAACTTCAGACTGTGACGGGACGCGTTATCCAGTTTCCGCGCAACCCGCGGCTGCTCTCGGAAGCCGCCGAAGAGGCCGCGCGGATCCTCGCCATTCCCCGCGAAGACCGGCGAATTCCGGCCATCGAGGCCGCCATGGAAGAGCCGGAGCTGCTCCTCGCCGTGTGCGCGTTCCTGCGGACCCGCCTGGAATCGAGCCCCGCGGACGTCCACAACGAGGCCGAGTTCTTCTACCGCTGGATCGAGACTCCGAACCGCTCGATCGGGGTCTTCGACGAGAAGGACTACTTCCTCGGCGAGACGGCGCTCCTCGCGGGCTCCGCGTCCCGAATCCTGTTTCGCCGCGACGAGGCCCGCCGCTGGTTCGACCGATCGGAAACCGCCTTTCGCCATACGGTGAACGCGATCGCCGACTGGGCTCGGGTCGCCTATCAGCGCCTGGCGCTGCGAGTCGAGGAGCGCGAGTTCGACGAGGTCCTCGAGCTGCTTCCGTCGCTCGTCGAGACCTTCCGCAAGCTCGAGATGTCGAACGACGCTCTGAAGTGCCGGTTTCTCGAGGGCGTCATCCACATCAACACGCAGCGCTACGAGGAAGGGATCCTTCTCTTCCGCGAGATCTGCGTCGAAGCCCGGGGGCTCCAGAACGAGGGTCTGCTCGCCGTCGCCTGCAACAACCTGGTTCAGCTGCAGGGGCTCCTCGGCAACTCGGAGGAGGCGCTCGAGCAGGCGCAGGGAACGTTGAAGCTCTTCTACCAACTCGACAACCGCGTCGGTCTCGCGAAGCTGCAGTGCGGGATCGGCCTTCTCATGCGAACACGCGGAAATCCGGCCGCCGCCATCGAGGCGCTACGCGCCGCTAAGGAAGGGTTCATCGCGCTGCAGATGCGGTCGGACGTCTCCACGATGAGCCTCCTCCTGGCGGATCTCGAGCTCGAGATCGGAGACGAGGGGGCCGCGGTACGAGAGCTGATAGAAGCGCTGCCGGTGATCGAGTCCGAGAACATGGTTCCGGAGGGGATGGCCGCCTGGTCGCTGCTTCAGGAATCGGTCCGGCATCGGCGCGTGGACCGTGAGGCGCTGCGCCTGGTCCACGGCTACTTCGAGGACCGCTCCGGGCTGTAGCTCGGCGGGCTTCGTCATTCGGCGCGCTGCAGAATGGACTTCGCAACGCCCGGAGGCTGAGCGGCGATCTGACGGGCGTGCCGAGCGATTCCCGCGAGCATCCCGGCGAAGATCCGGCGGTGGATCGGGTAGAGCGCCCACCAGTACGCGAGACCGGAGAGGCCTACGGGGTCGAAGATCGCCGTCTGCCGGATCTCCGTTCCTCCTGCGGCCGGAGTCGTCTCGAACTGAAGCCATGCCCGCCCCGGGACTCTCATCTCCGCCGCCAGCCGGAGGAGACGTTCGGGCTCGATCGATTCCACTCGCCAGAAGTCCAGGGTGTCGCCCGCGTGGAGCCGGTCGGGGTCCCGCCGGCCGCGGCGCATGCCGATGCCCCCCGCGAGCATGTCGAGGAAACCCCGGAGCCTCCAGAGCAGGTCGCCGTAGTACCACCCGGCGTCCCCGCCGATCCTCCGCACCGCCGCGAACGCCGCGCCCGGCGGCACCGGCACGATGACCGCACGGCTGTCTACGAGCCGCGACCCGACGCGCATGTTTCCGTCGCGCGCGGCGGGTAGCCCCGACGAAGAGAAGGAGTCCGACCATCGGGTCTCCTCGATGTCCTTTTCCTCCCGGACCAGGGCGCGCGAGATCGCCTCCCGGATCCCTCGCGGGCGGATCGCGAAGGCGTCGAGCGCGGCCGGGTCCTCGACCACAGTGCGGTTGACGAGACTGTCGATGAGCTTCCTTCCGACGCGCGCGTAGAGAGGCGTGACGAGGCCGAGCCACAGGCTCGAGAGGCGCGGAGTGAGCAGCGGCACGGGAATCAGGATGCGCCGCAGCCCCCGCTGCCGCGCGTACTCGCGCATCAGGTCTCCGTACGTCACGCGATCCGGGCCGCCGATCTCGTAGAGGCCGGAGGCGCGCGGGGGAAGGTCGAGGGCGGCGAGGAGGTACGCGATCACGTCCTCGACCGCGATCGGCTGCGTCTCGACGGCGACCCAGCGCGGGCAGATCATCACCGGCAGCCGTTCGACGAGCGCGCGGATCATCTCGACCGAGAGGCTGCCCGAGCCGATGACCACGGACGCGCGAAACTCGACCACCGGCACGCCGGATGCGCGGAGCACGTCCCCTGTCTCCTGCCGGCTCCGGAGATGCTCGGAGAGGGCCGCTCCCGAGTCGCCGAGCCCTCCCAGGTAGACCAGCCGGCCCACCCCGGCCGCGAGCGCCGCGGACCCGAAATGGGCCGCCGACTCACGGTCCCGCCGGGCGAAATCGGCTCCGGAGCCCATCGAGTGGACGAGGTAATAGGCGGTCCCGACGCCATCGAGGGCGCCTCGCAGTGTCTCGGGCGCGAGGAGGTCTCCCTGGACGATCTCGGTGGAAGACGGCACGCGCCCTCGGAGATCGTCGGGCCTCCTCACGAGGCAGCGCAGCGCCACGCCGCGGGCCTCGAGCGCCGGGCGCAGCCGCCCGCCCACGTACCCCGTCGCGCCGGTCAGGAGAACCGTTTCCACGGCTCCGATCCTAGTCCTCCTTTCTCTCCGAACCGCCAAGCGTCGAGATCCGCGGTTTACGATGGGGACGATGCCCCGGGTGCTGCTTCTTCTGCCGACGACGACCTACCGCGCGGCCGATTTCCTCGCCGCGGCCGGAAAGATCCCGGTCGACGTCACAGTCGCGTCGGAGGAGCCGAACGCGGTCGCGCACATGAATCCCGAGGGCCTCCTCGCGCTCGACTTTCGAGACATCGAAGGATCGGTGCGCCGGGTCTCCGAGTTCTCACGTCAACATCCGATCGGCGCGATCCTCGGCGTCGACGACGACACGAGCGCGGCCGCCGCAGCGATCGCCGGGGCCCTCGGCCTCAAACAAAACGCCGCGGGCGCGGCCGCCGCCGCTCGCCACAAGCCGACGATG
>JBBQNC010000187.1:0-7416 GCA_038329555.1 Thermoanaerobaculia bacterium | reverse complement strand
CCGAAGATCGGAAACGGCTTTCCTCCGCGATCGTCGGAGGCCTCGCCGTTCTGACGCTGCTCGCGTTCGGACTCCGCGCGGACCAGTACGCGAAGGACCGGCGCGTCCCGATTCGCGGTACGGGAGGGATGCTATCGGCGGAGCCCGCGCTCGCTCGAGAGATCGAATCCCTGGCGTCGACGATTCGGGCGCGGACACGACCGGAGGACGGGCTGGTCATCTTCCCGGAGGGCGAGGTCCTGAACCTGCTGTCGGACCGCAGGAACCCCGTCCGCCACAAGCTCTACCTTCCCGGTTACGTCACGGCGGGCAACGAGCCCGAGATCGTCGCAGAGCTCGAGAGGTCGCGTCCCGCAGCCGTCGTGCTCTGGCATCGGCCTCTCGACGGATACGAAGCGGGCTTCTTCGGGGCGGACTACGCGCGGAAAATCGGGGCGTGGATCGAGGAGAACTACGAGCGGGATCCTTCCCCCCGGCCCGGACGTTCGTTCGAGCTCCGCTTCCGCAAAGAGCGCCGAACCCGCTGACCCTCGCCGCGCGCTGCCGTCTGCTCAGCCGTCTCCGCGCCGGAGCTTCTTGAAGCGGACCGAGTACTGCTCGCGCGTTGCAATCTCGACGCGGCTCGGAATCTTGAAGGGGGCTAGAAGGGGGAGGCAGTGCGCGCGCACGCGCCGGCGGAGCGAGTCGCGATCCTCGGGCGCGTCGAGGTTGAAGTAGGCGGACACCATCTTTCCGGTGATCGGGTTGGGCTCGCCGGTCACCACCACGTCCCGGACGTTCGACAGGCGCAGGAGCACGTTCTCGACCTCGACGGGATAGACCTTTTCACCGCCGACGTTGATGATCTCGGACTGCCGCCCGAGGATCCGGTAGTACTCGCCCTCGACCCGGACCTCGTCCTGGGTATCGAACCAGCCGTCGCCGTCGAAGGGGCTCGGCGCGTTCAAGTAACCGAGCATGGCCGAGGCCGAGCGGATCCGGAGTGTCCCGTCGACGACGCGGGTCTCGACCCCCTCCCCGCCCAGCTTGACCCAGAGGGAATCCGACGAGCGGGAGCTCGCGCGGAGAATGCCGAGCTCCGATAGGCCGTACGTCTGCGACAGCCGAACCGCCGGGAAGAGAGCGTGCAGCCGCTCGAGGGTCGACTCCGGCATGGGCTCCGTGCCGTAGGTGATCTGGCGGAGAGACGAGAGATCGTGCCGGAGAAACGCCTCCGACAGCAGAAGCAAATTCAGGAACGTCGGCGTGGTCGGCAGCAGCTCCACTCGGTGCCGGGCGATCGCGGCGCAGATCGCGTCGGGGCTTCTCTCGCCGACGGCGATCACCGTTCCGCCGTTGGCCAGAATGTGGAAGAGCGTGTTGATCCCGCCGATGTGGTCGAGCAGGAGGAACGCGAGTGTCCGGAGCGACGGACGATGCGTTCGGTATTTCTCGAGCAGTCGCGGGAAGGAATGGAGGGCGGCTTTCGGCTCGCCCGTCGAGCCCGAGGTGAAGAGCACGAGGCCCGCTTCTCCGGCGTCGGTCAACCGCCGCAGCAGAGGATTGGCGACCGCTCGGGACAGCCGCTCGTACTCCTTGGCACCTTCCTCGGGAAAACGAACCACCGTCGAGACCTCCGCGATTTCGAGGAAGCGGGCGCGGCTCGTCCCCGCCGCGGCCGTCAGAGGCACGACGACCGTCCCGCGGTCGATCGCCGCCAGAAGGTACGCGCACATCTCCGGCGAGTAGTCGCCCTCGAGCGCGACGACGCTTCCGCGGGGAATTTCTCGCGACTCGAGCTCCCGGGCGCTCTCATGGGCGTTCGCCTCGAGCCAGGCGTACGAAAACGGGCGGTCCCGCCAGACGAGCGCGGGGGCGTCTCCCGCTTCCCGAAGCCGGTCGAACAGCCAGCCCGGGTTCACGGCCCGCCGAGGTAGATCGTCTGGCCCGTCACGGCCCCGCTCTCGGGCCGGACGAGGAAGTCCACGAGGTTGGCGACGTCCTCCAGGGTTCCATAGCGGCGGATCGCCAGGCGATCGACGAGAGCGTCGAGCTTCGCACGCGGAACGCCGCGGGTTAGATCGGTCTCCGTCGGCGCCGGCCCCACGGCGTTGACCGTGATTCCGGCGGGACCGAGCTCGTGCGCCAGCACGCGCGTGAAGGTCTCGACGGCGCTCTTCGATGCGGCGTAGATCGCCTCGCCCTCGAGCTCCAGCGGAACCGCCACCGTCGTGAAGTTCACGATGCGCCCGAATCGCGCCTTCATCATCAGCTTGGCGCTCTCCCGAGCGACGAAGACCGCCCCGATGAAGTTCGTGCGGACGATCCGCTCGACGGTCGCGCCCGGGGTCAGCAGGACCGCGTTCATCGACGCGATTCCGGCGCTGTTGATCAGGACGGAGAGTCCGCCGTGCTTCTCGCGAATCCCGGCGAGCAGTCGAACGACCTGCCCTTCGTCGCCGACGTCGGCCTGCACGTGCTCGTAACTGGGAACGGACCAGTCGGCGGCTCCGCGGCTACAGCCGACGACGGCATAGCCGCGCGCCGCGAGGTGCTCGGCAATGTGCCGGCCGATGCCCTTGCGGGCGCCCGTCACCAGCGCCACCCGGGGAGCGCTCACGAGGCGGGTCCGGCCGCGAGCTGCCTCATGACGTAGTCCGCCAGCGAGTCGATCGTCCGAAACGGGCTGGAGCTCTCGGACATCGCTCGGTCGTCCATCAGCGACACGGCGACGCCATGGCGGTCGGCGATCTTCTGTTCGATCTCGACGAGCACCGAAACGAGACCGAGCGAGTCGAGCAATCCGGACGGCCCGAAGAGCCGGCTCGAGCCGCCGGCGGGGTCGGCCCCTCCGAGCATAGTCACCCGATAATCCTCGACGGTCTCGACGATCACGCTAACGAGCGCGCTGCGGTCCATCCGCCTCCCGGGATTGCTCGAGCGACTCCGCGAGCGACAGAAGCCCGGGAGCGGCGGGCCGGTGCCAGTGGAAGACGATCTCGGGCTCGTGAAACCGGAAACCGAGGGACGCGTAGATGTTGAGCACCCCGCTGTTGACCGCGGAGATCCGCGCCGTCACCGAATGGACCCCGCGGGCGGCGAACTCGTGCACGGCGCCCCGAAACAGCTCCGGGCCTGCGATGCCGGCGGCGTCCCGGTCGACCGCGGCAAGACGGATGTCGGCGACCCCGGACGCGATCTCGGCATGGAGAAAACCGCCCGGGGAACCGACCGATCCGACGACTCCCACCCAGGTGCCGGGCGCCGGCGCGTCGAAGACGCGCTCCATCCAGACCCTGTACCTGCGGTCGGCCAGGGCGCGCGGAAAGCGGGGATCGGCGTGGTAACGGCCGAGTGTGAACGCCGCGCCGGCGATTTCGGCGATGCGGACCTGGTCCGCGCCCTCGGCGGATCGGACCGTGAGACGCGAGGGGCGGAAGTCCGCCGGCCGAAGCCGTGGGATGGTCGCCCGGAGCTGGATCTCGATGAACCGAAAGCCGGCCGACTCGAGCACGGCGCCGAGCGCCGCAGGGCGGGTCCCAACACGGCAGCCGACGATGTCGACCCGTTCGCGTTCGGCCCACTCGGCGAGATAAGACGGCAGCTCGCCGGCGTGGGCGACGAGACTGGTGGTCCCGCCGGGCGCGTAATCGCCGACCCGGAAGCCGAAGATCTCGCCGTCCCACGGCAGAACCGCCACGCGGCCCAGGGAGGCGGCCGAGTCTCCGAGCGGCGAATAGGTGGCTTCGAATCGCACCGGGGTCCGCTCCGTCGCCGGATCGCTCACACCTCGGGCGCTCCGCCGCCGACGGCGTCGCCGATCGCATACGTCGGCCGCTCCATCATCCGTGCGTGGATTCGCGCGAGGTACTCCCCCATGATGCCGAGCGCGAAGAACTGGGCGCCCGAGAAGATCGCGATGATGCTCGCGAGGAAGGGAAATCCCGGAACGCTTCCGCCCAGGATGAAGTATCGCGCGACGACGTAGGTCAGCACGAGGAGGCCGAGCAGGGTGAAGGAGAAGCCGAGGATGCTCGCGAAGCGCAACGGCAGCGTCGAAAAACCCGTCGCGACCGTCAGGGCGTGCGTGACGAGGGCGCGGAAGGTGTAGTTGGACCGTCCGATCTCTCTCGGCCGGTGCTCGACGTCCACCGAGCTGAACTTCCGAGTGCCCCACGTCAGGAGGACGTCGATCGACACGAAGGGGCTCTGGTACTGCTCGAAGGCGCGGCGAAGCGGCGTCCGAAAGGCCCGGAAGGCCGAGACGCGACGCGCCGTCTCCGCTCCCATCGCCTTCTGCAGGACGAGCTTGGTGAGCCAGGAGGCCGCGTTCCGGAAGGCCGAATGGGGAAGCTTCGACGGCGTGCCGTAGACGACGTCGAAGCCGCGGTCGAGCGCCTCCAGGAGTTTCGGAATTTCCTCGGGCGGGTGCTGAAGATCGTCGTCGATCGTAACGATCGTCGTCCCGCGCGCCGCGCGGATGCCGGCGAGGACCGCATTGTGTTGGCCGTAGTTGCGCATCAGGTCGATCCCGCGGACCGCGGAGTTCGAGCGCGACAGATCCCGGATCACATCCCAGGAACGGTCCGCGCTCCCGTCGTTGACGAGGACGAATTCGTGAGGTCTCGACGAGAGCGTTTGACCGGCGCGGGCCACGAGCGCCGGCAGGGATCCCTCGCTGTTGTACACCGGGACCACGACGGAGATGTCGATCGGTGACTTCCGTTGTTCGATCCAATAATTGTACAACGGGGCCCGCCGAGGAGGCCCGCGAGGGCGGTCCGGTAAGATCGAGTTGCGCTTGATCCTCGAAACCGACGACAGAGTTCCGCGCGGCGGCGTCGACCGTCGGCCCGGCTGGTATTCTTCCTTTCTTTTCGGCTCGCACTGGCAGTCACGCGCGGGTGGGGCCGTGCTGGTCGTCCTCTGGATTCTAGCGGCCGCGTATCTCCTGTCCTACCGGCTGCGCGGCTGGATTCCGCACGACGAAGGAACCATCGCGCAGAGCGCCGAGCGCGCACTTCTGGGAGAGCTCCCGCATCGAGATTTCGACGAGGGATACACGGGGGCACAGACCTGGCTGCACGCCGGCGCCTTCCGGCTCCTCGGCACCCGACTCGGGTCTCTACGCACCCTTCTGTACCTGTTTGCGCTCGCCTTCGTCCCTGCGCTCTACGCCATCGCGCGGAGGGCGGCGAGGCCGGCGACCGCCGCCCTGGTGTCCGCGGCGGCTCTCGTCTGGACCGTCCCCAATTACTTCGCGAGTCTTCCCTCCTGGTACAACCTATTCTTCGCCGTTTTCGGCGCTCTCGCCGTGCTCAAACACGTCGAGACAGCCCGGATCAAGTGGCTCTTCTTCGCCGGGATCTGTGCGGGGGCCTCGATCGCGATGAAGATCGTCGGGCTGTACGACGTGGCGGCCGTCCTCCTTTTTCTCGCGTACAGGGAGGGCGAGGCGTCGCGAGCTCGGTCCGGGCGGCCCGGCCGCGGGTACGGCTTCGCATACACGGTGACCGCGGGCGGCGCCATCTTTCTCTTCGTGCTGATCCGAGTTTTGAGGTCCCGGCTCGAGCTCATGGACGTTTTCCACTTCGTCCTTCCGACTGCGGTTGTCGTCGCCGTGGTTGTGGGCTTGGAGTGGAGGAGTCCTCACGGGCCATTTTCGGCTCGCCTTACCGCCTTCGGACGCCTGGCGCTCCCGTTTCTGGCAGGCGTCGCCCTTCCGCTTCTCCTCTTTCTCGTGCCTTACGTCGCCACGAATTCGCTGGCGTCGCTCGTCGACGGCCTGTTCGTCCGGCCGCAACGGCAGATCGCAACCGTGCGCTGGCACTTGCCCCCATTCGGAACAGTGGTCGCCGCGGCGCCGTACGCTCTGCTGTTGGCGTTCCCCCGGCTCGCCCCGGCCGGACGGCGGGGCACCGCGATCGCATGCGCGTGCCTCTCCGCCCTCCTGGTCGCGCTCCTCCTGACGGCGGATAAGCCCGACGTGTACCGGGCGATCTGGAACTCCGCGAGATCCCTCGGCCCCGTCACGGTCATCATCGGCAGCTGGCGACTCGCGCGGAGCGGAGACAGGATGGCCCCGGCGAGGCGACAACAGCTATTTCTGCTCATGTCGCTCGTGGCGCTCATCACGCTCGTCCAGTTCCCGTTCTCGGCGCCGATCTATTTCTGTTACGCAGCCGCGTTCATACCTCTGGCGTTGCTCGTGCTGGTGTCGGCGGAGGTCCGTCCCAGCCCGCTGCACGGGTGCGTGCTGCTTTTCTACATCGCCTTCGCGATGTTCTTCCTGAACCCCGGTTACGTTTTCCGGCTCGGAGATGTGCCCGGGCGCTACCGCGCCGACGCCGACCTCGACCTGCCCCGGGGAGGCATCCGGGTGTCGGCCGCGGACTCCGCGACGTACCGCGAGCTTGCGGCCGCCGTCGAAGAAAAGGGGTCGGGGCCCTACATCTACGCCGGACCCGACTGTCCCGAGGTGTATTTCCTGTGCGGTAAGCGCAACCCCTCGCGATTCTTCTTCGAGCATCTTTCCTCTTTCTACGGCGACTCCGAGGGGATTCTCCGATTGCTGGAGAGTCGGGGTGTGCGGGTGGTCGTGTGGAACACGTCGCCGGATTTTTCTCGACGACTTCAGGAGAACTATCGCGCTGCGCTCGCTTCGAGGTTTCCGCATTCCCGGCCGATCGGCAAGTTCGTCCTGATGTGGAGGGACTGATCGTCGCGGCTATAATCCGGGCTCTTGAACGAGTCCCGATATGCTGCCGCCGGCGTCGACATCGATGCGAAGGCGGCCGCGCTCACGAAGGCTCGGGCCGCGATCCGCTCGACATTCACGCCCGCGGTTCTCGGTGATGTCGGCGGCTTCGGCGGGCTCTTCCGGCCGGACTTCTCGGGTCTGCGCGAGCCCGTTCTCGTGGCGTCGACGGACGGCGTCGGCACGAAGCTGAAGGTCGCGATCGAGACGGGCCGCCACGGCGGATGCGGCGCCGACCTCGTCAACCACTGCGTCAACGACATCCTCGTCCAGGGCGCGCGGCCGCTTTTCTTTCTGGACTATCTCGCCACGGGGAGGATCGAGGCCGACGTCCTGAGGGAGGTCATCGAGGGGGTCGCGCGAGGGTGCCGCGAGAACGGAACGGCGCTGCTCGGAGGAGAGACCGCCGAGATGCCCGGCTTCTACTCCCCGGGCGACTACGATCTCGCCGGCACGATCGTCGGTGTCGTGGATCGGGGAAAGATCCTGGACGGATCCCGGATCGCCGCCGGCGACCTCGCGCTCGGGCTTCCCTCGGCCGGCCTGCATACGAACGGGTACTCCCTCGCCCGGAAGGTCTTCTTCGAGGACCTCGGCCGCAAGCCCTCCGACCCGCTTTCTCCCGGCAGCCGGACGACGGTCGCCGACGCCCTGCTCGCGCCCCATCTTTCCTACCTGCG
>JBBQNC010000186.1:0-7480 GCA_038329555.1 Thermoanaerobaculia bacterium | reverse complement strand
TTCTCCAGGCGAAGGACGAAGTCGGCGGTGCGCCGTTCGCCGTCATGCTCTCCGACGACATCGTCGACTCGAAGGACCCGTGCATTGGACAAATGATCCGGCTCTTCGAGCGGCGGGGAAACCCGGTCATCGCCCTTCAGGAAGTGCCTCGCTCGGAGGTTCACCACTACGGCATCGTGGCGGGCACGCCCGCGGAAGATCGGGTGTTCGCCCTCTCCGACATGGTGGAGAAGCCCCCCGTCGATCGGGCGCCCTCGCGGTACGCGATCATCGGCCGGTACCTGCTCCCGCCGGAGATCTTCGAGATCCTCGAAGAGACGCGGTCGGACGTCGGCGGCGAGATCCAGCTCACGTCCGGCCTGAAGGCGCTCCTCGGGCGACGGTCGATCGACGGATATCTCTTCGAAGGGAAGCGCTACGACGCCGGCGACAAGCTCGGGTATCTCAAGGCGACCGTCGAGCTCGCGATGAAGCGGGAGGACCTGGGAGCCGAGTTTCGCAAGTATCTCCGGGGCCTGAAGATCCCCGACTGACCCGGAGAGGCGGGCCGCAATCAGTCGCGCCGCTTCTTCCCCTCTTTCTTGCGGGTCTCGGATCCCTTCGAGGGTCCCGAGCCCGCCGAGTCCGAAGAGGTCTTCGACCCCGACGCCGAGCTCGATCCCGAGCCCGCCGAGTCCGACTTCGGCGACGCGGCCGCCTCCTTCGTCTCCGTCTTCTCGGACTTCTCGCCCTTTTCCGCCTTCTCGGCCTTCCCGTCGCTCTTCTCGGAGGAGGATTCCACGCCCTCGGGCTTGGCGGGGCCGGCGCCCCCCTTCCCGTAGTCCGTCACGTACCAGCCGCTCCCCTTGAACTGGATCGCGGGCGCGGAAAACGCTTTCTTGAGCCGGCCTCCGCAATGGGGACACTCGGTCGGGTGCTTGTCGGAGTGGCTCTGAATGACCTCGGTCTTCTTGCCGCACTTCTGGCAGACGAACTCGTAGATCGGCATCGCGCGCGTAGTCTAGCCCGGATCGCCGCCGCGTCGGAGACGTGCCGCGCGACGTCAGCCGAGGCTTCCGCCCTCCGTCTTGTACTGGATCTTCTTCGCTCCCGCTCCCGAGCCGCGCGTCTTCCGGACGAGGCCGAGACAGAAGAACGCGTAGAGAATCCGCGCGTTGTCGGAGACCGATCCCGGCCCCCGCGACGCGAGCATCTGGAGCGGAGTCCGGCCGTCCACCTTCTCGTAGAAGCCTCGCTCCTCGGCCGTGAAGAGCTCGATCAGCGAATTGCGCGTCTTGTCGAGGAGCGTCGTGCCGCTGCCGAGCCGCAGCACGAGTCGGCGCACGTCCGCGGCTTTTCGGATGCCCTCGAGGATCACCTCGGGGATCGGGGCGTCGATCCGGACGAGCTCGCCCGTCCGCTGGCCGCCTATCTCGAAGAGCGCGTCGCCCGTCTCCCAGTCGAAGGCGCCCCAGAGGATCTCCCGGATCTGCCCCGCGATCGCCTGATTCAGGCGCTCCGGCGTGACGAACCCCATCTGCAGCAGGACCTGGCCGAGCCGCAGCCCTTCGCGGGTCCGCCGATCCTCCGCCTCCCGCGCCGCCTCCGGCTTCAGCCATCCCCGCTTCAGCAGGTACATTCCGAGGCTCGCCTCGCGTTCATTCGAGGTCGCAAAGACGACGAGCCCTTCGTCGAGGTAGATGCGCCGGACGCGGCCATCCCGAGTCGCCGTGACCACTCCCGGGACGCGGTAGCGGTCGATCGTCGCGAGGATCTCCGCGAGCGGCGTGACCGCGAGGTCACCCTGGTACTCAAATTTTCGTTCCATGGGGATCTTCAGATGGTACCAAACGACCGGGACGAACTGTCGCGGCGGGGACGCCCCGGGCCGGCGCGTCGAGCCCGGAGGATCCCGTCTGCCGTCACCCGTCTCCCGTCTGCTGTCACCTGTCACCTGTGTCCCGTCACCCTGCGTCTCGCTCCGCCTACAATCCCCGGGTGATCACTCTCGACGAGGCGCTCCGGATCGTCGCCGGCGCGGTGACGGCCCGCGAGGTCGAGCGGGTCCCGATCGAAGACGCCTTCGGGCGCGTCGCCGCCCGGGACATCGCGAGCGACGTCGACTGGCCGCCTTTCGACACCTCCGCGATGGACGGTTACGCGGTGCGGCTCTCCGACGCCGTCCCCGATCGCCCCGTGCGCGAGCGCAAGGGCCTGGTCGCCGCCGGCGCGGGTTCTCCCCTTCCCCTCGCGCCGGGCGAGGTGGTGCGGGTGATGACCGGAGCGCCGATCCCGGCAGGCACGGAAGCGATCGTGCCGGTGGAACGCGCCCGAAGGGAGGCGGGCTCCGTGCTCTTCGAGGGTCTTTCCGCGCCGGGAGCCCACATCCGGAGGCTCGGCGAGAGCGTGCGTGCCGGAGAACGGCTCGTCGCTGCCGGCGAGCGGTTGCGGCCCTCCTCCGTCGCGCTCGCGGCGCTCGCGGGATCCGACCCTGTCTCCGTGTTTCGCGCGCCCCGGATCGCCGTCGCGGCCACGGGCGACGAGATCGTGTGCGGCGCCGGCGCCCCGGAGGCGGGCCGGTTTCGCGACTCGAACGGCCCCATGCTGCTCGCCGCGTGCCGCGCGGAAGGCTGGTCGGCTCGCCGTGTGCCTCCGGTCTCCGACACGCCCGAGGCCGTTGCGAGACTCTTCGAGAGCGCCGGTCGCGACGAGGACTTCCTGCTGACCACGGGTGGCGTCTCCGCGGGGGACCTCGACCTGCTTCCCGCCGCGGCGGTTTCCGCCGGCTTCGAAGTCCTGTTCCACGGCGTCGCGATCCGGCCGGGCAAGCCCGTCGCCTTCGGACGCCGTCGGGGCGTCTTCTGGATCGGGCTGCCGGGCAACCCCGTCTCCGCCTCGGTGGATTTCCTCGTTTTGGCGCGCGAGGCGCTGGCGCGCTTCGAGGGGGACTCCTCCCCGGCGGCGCCGCGGATCTTCGCCCGGCTGACCGCTCCCCTGCGGGCCGGCCCGCGCGAGAGCTTCCACGACGGGCTCTGGAGCTCCGACCCGGCGGGACACACGGTGACCCCCCTGCGTTCCGCGGGGAGCCACGACCTCGCCGCGCACGCGCGATCGAACGCGCTGATCCGCATTCCCGCCGGAGGTCCGAGCCTCTCCGAGGGGGATCCCGTCGAGTGCGTGATTCGAGCCCGCGCCGACGCTCCGGTCCGCCGGTGAGTACGGCACGACAGCCCGTCGAGGCGGTTCACCGCCGCGTCCGGGCAGCCGACCAGACGCCGATCGCCTTCACGTGGTGGCGACGGCCGTCCACGGAGCTCATCGTCATCGCGCCGGGATTCTGGCGCGTGCGCCTCGCTCGCGAGAATCTGTTTCTCGCGAATCACTACGTCCGAATGGGGTTCGACGTCGTCGTCCTCGACTTTCGCGGTCATGGAGACAGCGGGGGCGCCTACTCTTTCGGCACTTCGGAGCCGCTCGACCTCCACGCGGTCCTCGAGCCGCTCGTCGGAGAGAACAAGCCCTACCGCAGATTCACGGTCCTCGGGCTGTCGATGGGCGGCTCGATCGCCGCTCAGGCCCTCGGCCTGTTTCCGGAGCTCCCCTGCCGGGCGCTCGCGATGATCTCGTCGCCGGCGGACCTGCGAAGCCTCCGACCGCGCCCCTGGAAGGCGGGCGCCATGCGCCAGGTGAGCCTCCGCAACGTGGTCCGCACGCCGCGTCTCTCGGCGACGAGCGTCTTCGCGAAGCCCCCGATCGCGGAGACTCTCGGCCACCTGACGATGCCGAAGCTGATCGTCACGGCGGAGGGCGACTGGCTGGTCGATCCCTCTCAGGGACGTCTCCTCGCAGCGGCCGCGGCGCCGCCCGTCGACTACGTGCACCTCGATCTGCCCGGAAACCTGCATGCCGACGCGCTCGTCAAGTACGTGCCCCTCCGTCTCCTGAGGACCCTCGACCGCTGGCTCCTCGAGAACTCGCCCCCGACGGAGTCAGAGGGTGGGCCGGCGGCCCCGCCGCGCGCGCCGCTTCCTTAAGCTCTTCTTGGCTCGACCGGCGCGTCCCGTCGCTGTTGCTACTATTCCCGCGTGGCCGAGCGGCGCGTCGCGATCACCGGTATTGGATGCCTCTCTCCGAACGGAAACGGGCGGGAGGCGTTCGCGCGCGCCCTGCGCGAGGGGAAGAGCGGTGTGGGCCGCATCTCACTGTTCGACCCGGAGGGGCTCCCCGCCACGATCGCCGGCGAGGTGAAGAATCTCGATCCCGCCGAGCACGTCGTTCCGAAGGACATCCGGCACGTGTCGCGCGCCGTTCCCATGGCGCTCGCGGCATCGGCGGAGGCCCTGGCCGACGCGGGAATCGACACGGACGCTCTCGACCTCGCGGCGCGCCGGGCAATCGGCGTCGTCCTCGGAACGGGCGGCGGGCCGATCGAGTTCTCGGAGCGGATGTACCACCTCTACTACACGAACCAGGTGAAGAAGGCTTCCGTGTACTCCATCCCCTCGGGGACGATCGGCACCCTCTCCTCCGAGCTCTCGATGCGGTTCGGCTTCCGCGGCCCGTCCCAGGTCGTCTCAACGGGCTGCGCCTCGTCGACGGACGCCCTCGGCCACGCGTTTCGCGCGATCAAGCACGGCACGGGCGACGTCTTCCTCGCGGGAGGGGTCGACGCCACCGTGGTCCGCGGCATCATGGAGGGTTTCTCGATGATGCGCATCGTGTCGACCGCTCGCGAGCTCGATCCTCCTCGCGCGTCGCGTCCCTTCTCCGCCGATCGAGACGGCTTCGTCCTGGGCGAAGGCTCGTGGATGTTCGTCCTCGAAGAACGGGAGCGCGCCCGAGCGCGCGGGGCGCGCGTCTACGGCGAGATCCGGGGATACGGGGCGACGTGCGACGCGCACCACCGGGTGCGGCTCGACGAATCGGGAGAGGAGCCGGCCCGGGCGATGTCGCTCGCGATGGAAGAGGCGGGCCTGCCGCCCGAAGCGATCGAATACCTCGCGTACCACGGCACGTCGACGGAGTTGAACGACCGCGTCGAGACGCAGGCGGTGCGGCTCGCGTTCGGCCGCGCCGCCGCGAAGCTGCCGGGGTCCTCGATCAAATCGATGATCGGCCATCCTCAAGGCGCCTGCGGGGCCGCCGGCGTCGCGGCGACGCTCCTTGCCATGCGGGATCGCTTTCTTCCGCCCACGATCAACCTCGACCGGCCGGATCCGGCCTGCGACCTCGACTACGTCGCGAACGAGGCGCGCGCTCTCGACTTCCAGCACGCCCTCTGCAACTGCATCGGCTTCGGCTCGAAGAACAGCGCCCTGGTGGTGAGTGCCGGGTGACGCCGGCCCGCGGTGAACGCGCCAAAGGGTAGAGTCTCGAAAGCCGACGCCTCCATGAGCCTGCTTGTTCCTCCCCGCCGCCCGGTCAATGAGATGCTGGACGACGCGCGGCTGCCTCCGGACGAGATGGCGCGGTCGCTCCGGGACCTGGACCTCGTCAATCGGCGCTGGGGCGGCGCGCGGGCCCTTGAGGAATGGCTCCTCCCGCGCATGGCGGCAACACCCGGCGCGCGTTTCACGATTCTCGACATCGGCGCTGGATCCGGGGCCGTCACCCGGAGCCTCGCCCGGCGGATCGAAGTGGCAGGCCATCGGGCCGCCGTCGTCGCGGTCGACCTGCAGTGGCGTCATCTCGCCGCCGGTCTCGCGCCGTCAGGCTCCCCTGCCGGGCCGTCGCTCGCGGCAAACGCGTTCTCGCTTCCCCTGGCCGATGGCGGGGCCGACTGGATCGTCTCGACCCTCGTCTTTCATCACTTCTCGCCGGAGGAGAACAGGGCTCTCCTCGCGGAGTTCCGGCGGGTCGCGCGGCGCGGCTTCGCCCTGCTCGACCTGCGGAGACACCTGGTGCCCTGGATGTTCGTGGCGCTCGCCGGACGCCTCGTCTTCGAGAGCCGCGTCTCCGTGTTCGACGGCCAGGCGTCCGTTCTTCAGGCCTATACGGAGGACGAGGCGCGCGCGATCGCGCGCCAGGCCGCGCCGGACGCCCGCGTCGACCGGATCTTTCCGTACCGGCTGCTCATTACAGCCCCCGGACCGTGATTCGGTGCGACGCGCTCGTCGTCGGCGCCGGACCAGCGGGCTCGGCGGCGGCGGCCATTCTCGCGTCCGCCGGGCGCCGGGTCGTCCTCGTCGAGAAGGACCGGTTCCCCCGCGACAAGGTCTGCGGCGAGTTTCTCGCGGGCGGCGCCGTCTCCTCGCTCGAGCGCCTCGGCGTCCTCGCCGCCGTCGAAGGCGCCGGGCCCGAGCGGATCCTCGAGGGCTCGGTCCATCCGGCGCGCGGCGGCGCGGTCCCGTTCCGGCTGCCCGCGCCGGCGCTCGGCCTCTCGCGCCGGGGGCTCGACGCGCTGCTCGCCGCGCATGCGGAGCTAGCCGGAGCGGAGGTTCGGTTCGGAGTCCGCGCGGTCTCGATCGAGGGGAGCCCCGGGAGCGGGTTCACGGTCCGGCTCGCGTTCGAAGCGGGGGCCGAGGACGTCGCGGCGAAGGCGATCGTGGGCGCATGGGGCCGGTGGGACGCGCTCGACCGTTCCTTCGACCGCCGGTTCCTGCGCCGGACGCGCTACTTCGGATGGAGTCGGGACTTCGTCGGCGACACGTCGTTCCTCGCGGGCCGCGTGAGGCTTTACCTCTTCCCCGGGGGCTATTGCGGGCTCTCGCGCGTCGAGAAGGGAGAGGTGAATCTCGCGGGAGTCCTCTCGGAGGCCGCCCGAAGGGCGATCGGAGGCACCTGGGAGGACGTCGTCCGGCACGCGCGTCGCGACAACGGCGACCTCGATCGGGATCTGGCTCTCCTCCGGCCGGGCCCTAGGGGTTTCCTGGGAACCGTCCCGGTCGTCTTCGCCGCGAAACCGCCCGTCGAACGGGGAGCGCTCATGGCCGGCGACGCCGCCGGGGTTCTCGATCCCTTCTCCGGCGAGGGACAATCTGCCGCGCTCGCCTCGGGGATCCTGGCGGGAGAAACCGTCCTCGAGTTTCTCGGCGGGAACCTTTCGGCCGCTTCTTACCTGGACGCCTACGAGACGGCGTGGCGAAGCCGGTTCGCGAGACGCTTCGCGTGGAGCGCCGTGCTCCGGCACCTGATCCTGGACCCCCGACTGGGCGCGGTCGCCGCGCGTCTCGCGGGAAAGCGGCTCGTGCGATTCGGGATCGGACGGTTGTCGCGGTAAGGTCGCCGGGCGGCGGCCGCGTAAGCCTCAGCTGAAGCCGAGCGCTCCGTCGGGCGTGAAGATCGCGTCCGTGAGCTTTGCGGGCCTGTAATCGAGGTACTCGAGGCGCGTCACGGTCCGCGGGTCTCCCGCGAGAAGATCGCGGATCTCCATCTCGGTGACGATTGTCTTGCCGCGGACGTTCCCGAACTTGCGAAAGAGGACTTCCTTCGCGGGCCGGCCGGACGGCAGGAGAAACCGGACCTTGACCGGGAGCCGCGCCGCCTCGTCGTACCAGAGAAC
>JBBQNC010000185.1:0-7532 GCA_038329555.1 Thermoanaerobaculia bacterium | reverse complement strand
GCCGACCACGGAGAGATCGCCGGCGCGGGTTCCTATTTTCAGATCGAACTGTCAGATCGACAACGAACGCGGACGCCGGATCGTGGACGCGGGGAAGCTCGAGCCGATCCGGATCGGCCTCGTTCGCTTTCCCGAATAGGGCCCCGGCGAGCCGCCAGAGGCGGGATCGAGACCGGGGCTCGCCGCCGTCATGGCGCCGCGAGCGCGGCACGCGCCTCGCCCGTGCGCGAGTCTTTTTCTCCGTGATGACGGCGGAGACGGCCCAACGCCTCGTCGAGCTCGCGTCGGGCGAGTTCGTGATCTCCCTGGGCACGTGCCACCCTCCCGGAGGCGAGAAGAATCTCGTCCAGGCGAGGGTGTTCCGCGTCGACATGACGCTGGAGAGCGACGGCCTGGTCGAGCAGGCCTCTCGCTTGACGCAGATTCTCCGGCGTCGGTCTCGCGAGAAGATCGAGAGCGAGTTGCAACCGGGTTCCCGCGACGGCAGGATTCTCCGGCCCGTCGGTCTTCAGTGCCGGGGCATAGATCTTCCGATTCCGAGCCGTCCCCGCTTTTCATCCCGGAGAGCCGAGCTCTGTTGCGCCCACCCTCAGGGCCCCGGCGTATCGTCAGCTCGCGCCCGCAGTCGCGGAACGTGCTGCGCTGTCAGGATTTTCGGCCTGACAGTGGGCGCAGGTCATTCGGCAGGTTCGACCGGATTGTCGCGCCCGCCTCATCTGGCCCAGAACCGTCTTGACTCGATCCGTCTTCGCGGATACGAATGACCGATTCCGGCCGGAGCTCTCGTTCCAAAAGGAGGTCCCGATGAAGACTGTCGCTCTCTTTCGCTCGCGCTGGATCTTTTCCACGCTCCTGAGGGTCTTGGCGGGTCTCGCGCTGGGAACGCTTCCGATAGCAGCCGAGACGGCGACCTTTCCCGCTGCCTCCCGCCCTCCCGTCCTCCTGACGGTGATCTCACCGCTCTCGCCTTCCGAGTTTCCCTTCTTCCTCGGCCGCTTCCTTTCGATTCCGATCGAGACGATCGGCGGGTGGCCTCTCGACCTGCGACTGACCGCCGACAACAGTCAGCTCCTCGGGATCGCGACCGTGGTCCGGCCGTTTGCGTTTCCGACGGCGAGAGTACAGACGGGGTTTCTCGTCTTCAAGGACCCGAACAACTGCCTCTCCTTCGTCCTGGCCTCGCCGTGTCCGACGCCCGACGAGACGCTTCTCGAGTTCACGCCGAGCGTCGAGGCTCCGGGACAACCGAGCGTCGCGGGCTCGTCCGAGAGGCTCAACCATCTGACGGCGGCAGGTGGCGGAGGGAATCCCGTGCTCTTCGCTTTCGACGGAGCGCCGGGAGGATCGAACACGCGCCCGGTCGAGATCGGCCCGAACGTCGGGAACGGCCGCGAGCACCGATGCGCGCCGCAGCCCGACTTCTTCGACGGCGCCATTTGCGCGATCGACGGCGACTGCCCCCCCGGCCAGACCTGCCAGTCCTTCCCGGACGGTTATGGATTCGGAGCCGACAACGCTCTTCCCGGCCTTGTCCTCCTGTCGGACCGAGGCGTCGGAAACGTGCTCGACCAGGTCTCCGGCAGTCCTCCCTCGCTCCATTCGCCGCGGCAGGCGCGAAATTTGGCCGGCCTGCTCAACTCGGTCTCCTGGGAGCTCGACGATGCGACACACCACACGGGGATCAACGCGCACATGGTGGTCCCGAACGGCCTCTTCACGCCGACGGTCTTCGTGGACTTTTGTGTCGGGGTCGCAAATCCCGACGCGGCGTGCCTGAACTCGGCGCCGCCGTTGATTCAGGCGGACGGCGGCGCATTGCAGAACCACTGCGTCGTTTGTCCGACGTACTTCGATTTTCTGAGCACCTTCGTGACCACGATTCGCGTCTTTCTCGTCAATCGGACGGCCCCGGACGTTTTGAGCGACGTCAACGGCGACGGAGTCGTGGATTCGAAGGATGCCGCGCTTGCCGGTTACACGGTGCTCTCGAACGAGGTCGTCGTGAAGGTCCAGCACCTCCGTCAGGACGGGGAGTTTCCGGGAATCCTCTTCGACTTCGATGGGAACGGAAGCTCGGGGAACCCGGTCTTCCCGGGCTCCGGCGGCGGGCTCAAGCCGCCGCCGCGGTAGCCAACCGGGCGCCGTGGGCGCTCTCACCGCCCTTCGGCCGCGAGAGCCCTGGCGCGGGCCAGATCCGGCAGCCCGGCGTCGGCGTCCCGCCAGAGCTCGAGAAAGTGTGCCGCTTCGGCGGCCGCTTCCTTCGGCCGCCCGAGAGCCTTCTGGCTTTCGGCAAGAACGAGGAGCGCTCGCACCCGGTCGAGCTCGAAGTCGAGCCGCGGGTCGACCGGGTCGAGCGGAGCGGATGCCTGCTTCGCCGCCGCGAGCGCCTCGTTGATCTTGCCCCCCTCACGGTAAGCGTTCGCGAGACCGACGCGGTAGATCCGGTACTCGTATCCCGAAAGCGACACGGCGCGGGAGAGGTCGCTGACCGCCGCGTCCGATTGTCGCTCGGCGAGAAGCGCCATTCCCGTCAGATACGCGGAGGCCTTTTCTTCCGTGCGATCCGGATCGCCCCGAGGGAGCGCGGACTCCATGATCTTCGCGGCCGTCTTCCGGACCTCTTCGAGCCGGCCCTCGGCCAGCTCGAGGAGCCCGCGGGCAAAGAGATACCGGGTCGGCGCGCCGGGCGCGCGCTCGACCGCCAGCGCGAGGAGGCGACTCGCTTCGGGGAACCGCCCGAGTTCGACGAGCGATACTCCGCGCTCGGAGAGCGCCTGCGCGGCCCGGATCTTCTCCTCCGCAATTGGCTTCTCGAGCGACTCCAGGATTCGCGCCGCATCGCGGAAACGCCCCCGGGCCCGGTCGAGAGCGGCCAGGCCGAACGCCGCATCGATCCGGTGGACCGGGAGCGCCTTCGCATCCTGGACGAGAGCCTCCAACCGCCGCGCGGCGTCCTCGGACCGTCCCCGGAGCGAATCGACCGTGGCGAGCGCGATCGTCGCGAAGTGAAAGTCCGGGTCGGCTTCGAGCGCCTTCTCGTACTCTCCGGCGGCAAGATCGAACTCCCCCTGGCAGCGGTACGAGTCCCCGAGCAGGTGGTGCCCGTTCGCGCTTCCCGGCTCGAGCTCGACGTACCTCTTCAGGTCGAGGACCGCCTGGTTGAAGTCCTTCTCCGTGAGACGGGCGGTGCCGAGAAGGCTCCAGACGACATGGCTCTCAGGCGCGACCTTCGCAAGCGCCTGAGCCTCCGCAACCGCCTCCTTTGGCCGGTTCGTGTCGAGGAGCACGTTGACGGCGATGCGGCGCGCCTCGACTTCGTACGGATAGCGGGCGATCAACTCCCGGTACTCCTTCAGCGCATCGTCGTAGCGCCGGGAGAAGTAAGCCTCGGCGGCCCGAACGTAACGCGCCTCGCGGTCCGGGAGGTGCGAAGCCTGCGCGACGACCTGGCGAATGTCCGAGAGCGCCTCCTCCGTCCGCCCGCTCGCCGCCTTGACCGTCGCGAGCCAGTAGCGAGCCATCGCATAGTCGGGCGCCTTCTTCAACGCCGTCGCGAAATTCGACTCCGCGTCGCGATACCGGTAGTCGTTGACGGCGTGCAGCCCCGCGACGTAGGACTCGTAGGCGTCCGGGTTCCGACTCACGAAGTCGGCGCCGTACGCGTCGACGCCCTCAGTCGGCGGGAGACCCAGCCCCTTCTTCGCGACGAGCGCGATCCGATCCGACGCGCCGATCAGGGCGGAGGGTGAGAGCCTATCGATCCGCCCGGCGGAGAGCTCGTGGCCGTCCTTCGTGCGCGAGAGCCGCGTCGAGACCGAGATCCCCGTCGGCCCTCGGAGAAGGTCGCCGGTCAAGAGATGCGCGATGCCCTCGGCGGCGGCGGCCCGCAGGAGCGCAGCGCGGCCGGGATGCACCCGGCGCATCGTCAGGAGTTGGTCGGTCGAGACGACGCGGAGATGACGCGACTGGGCGAGACTGTCCGCGACGAGCCGCGCGATGCCCTCGCCGTACCAGTCGAGCGACGGGTCGCCCGTTCGGTTCTCGAAGGGTAGGACTCCGAGTACGACCTGTGCTGCAGGAGCGGTGGGGGTAGAGGATGTCGGCCGCGTCCCGGTGCGGCGGGTGATCCAGAACACGCCGGCGGCCAGGAGCGCCGCGGCCGCTGCGGTTGCGATCGCACGCACGAGTCGCGGACGGCGCCGCGCCTCGAACCGGAGCGTAGTCCGGAAACGCGCGCTCTCGAGGTCCTGCCGGATCTCGCGCACCGAGCCGTACCGCACTGACGGGTCCGTGGCCATGCACCGCTCCAGGACCTTGCGTAGAAAGCCCGGCAGTTCGGGTGCGAGCTCGCCGGCGGGCCGCGGTTGCTTGAGCAGCCGCTGGGCCATGACCTCGTACGGCGTGCTCCCGGTGAAGGGGAGCTCGCCCGTCGCCATCTCGTACACGATCACTCCCAGCGCGTAGATGTCGCAGCGGTGGTCTACGGGCGCTCCCCTCACCTGCTCGGGTGACATGTAGTACGGCGTGCCCACGATCGCGCCCGTGTGCGTCATGCCCGACTGCTCGAGCGACTTCGCGAGGCCGAAGTCGGTCAAGAAGACGTTGTCGGCGCGGTCGATCATGATGTTCTGAGGCTTCAAGTCGCGATGGATGACGCCCTGCTGGTGCGCGGCTTCGAGCCCCTCGAGAATCTGGCCCAGTATCGAGAGGAGCCGCGGCACGGAGAGCCTCTTTTCGCGGTTCAAGACCGCCGCGAGATCCTCCCCCTCGACGAGCTGCATCGTCAGGAACTTGATTCCGTCCGCTTCGCCGAGGTCGTAGACCCTCAGTACGTTGCGATGCGTGACCCGGCTCGAGAGCTGGATCTCCCGCTTGAAGCGCTCGAGCGCCACCGGGTTGGTGGAGATGTCGGAGCGGATCAGCTTGAGGGCGACGTCCCGATCGAGCTCGCCGTCATGGACGCTGTAAACGGCTCCCATGCCTCCGATCCCCAGGAGCTTCCTCACGCGATAACGGCTTCCGATCTCGAGCCCCTCCGGCAGCACCACCGAAATCGGCGCGGCGGGGGGATGGGTTCGCGCCCACTCCTTCAGGCTCGCGGGGCTCGCCAGGGTGGGCATCTCCGACGCCGCGACGTCCTCGAGGCGGAGGGTGCGATTCGGATCGGCCAGGGAATGACCGCAGCGCGAGCACACCCCGGTCCCGTCGGGATGGGAAGCCTGACACTCGGGGCAGATCATCGCCAGTCTTCGACGGACCGCGGCGCGGGAGCACGTGGGGTCAGTCCTGAACTCATGTATTATTTCATTTGCCGTCAGGAAGCAGCGCGCGAGCGATGGCCGTTACGCGGCGGCGCCTGGCGGCGTCCTTCGCGAGTCTTTGCTCCAGCCGGCCGATGTCCCGCACCAGCGTGGCAATCACGACGAACTGCAGGCCGGTCAAGGCCGCGGCCGAGGAGCCGACGATGACGTAGAACCTCTCCCACGGGTGCAGCGTGAGTGGCATCAAGCGAAAAAAATCAGCATTGAGTCAGGAGTCGTGACACGTCGAACCGCCTAAGTCCATGATCTGTCTCCTCGAAGGGGCGAGTCAACACATCAGGACTGAAGGCCGCGGACGGCTCGACCATGACCGCACGTCGATCCGGGATTAGGATCGCTGCAACGCCGCCCCCCAGTCCTGACGGACGAGCTTTCTGGTCGGGAGAAATGATGTCCAACCCCATCTGGCGGAGCCGAGCTTCGTTCTCCTTTTCGCGGCCATGGCGCTGGCCGCCGTGAGACTCGGGGCGGTCCGGGAAGCCGCGATCCACTTCTCCTCGGGACCGGTCACGCTCGTCGCCGGGCAAGCGATCCGGTTGAATGCGGTCAACGACGACATCGACCCGAGCAATCCCAATCAACCCAACGCACGCGCGGTGCACGTTCGGCTCACCTTGCTCGAGTGCGGGCACCCGGGCGAGATCAACACTCCTACGCTCGCGACCGGAAATTTTGATCTTCGGCCGGGAGAGTGCGCGTCCGTGGGCGCATCGGCCTCTCCCAACAGTCCTCAAACTCACGTCTGGGCGTTGGCATCGGGAGGAATTCCCGGCGGCGGGTGCATCCGTCCTTCGCTCGAGGTGTACGAGATTGCGAGCGGTCAGACGACCACGGTGTATCCGATCACCGAGGAACGTGACTCGGGGCATAAAGACTAGGCAGGGATGGCAGGTTGGGGACGTCGCGCGCACTCCGGAAAGGCGCGCGACGGCTTCACCCTTCGAGTCGCTCCCTCAGTCCCCCTCCCAGCAGCGGCCGACCTCCCGAACCTCGACGTTCGACCACTCCGCGGCGGGACACTCGCCGGCGATCGCGACGGCCTGCTCCCTGGTGGGGCAGTCGATCAGGAAGAAACCCCCGACGATCTCCTTGCACTCGGCGAAGGGGCCGTCGACGACGTTCGCTTTCCTCCCCGAACCTCGACGCGGACTCCCTCGGAATCGGGCTTCAAGGCGTCGCTCGCCTTGAGCACGCCCCGAGTCCTGAGATCCTCGGTGAAGCCGAGCATCCGGTCGTACGCCAGACGGCCTTCTTCCTCCGACCGACTTCGCCTCTTCTCGGGTTGCTCGACGATGAGCAGCATGTACGGCACGTCGGCTCCGCTTCGCTTCGCCTCCCGCGACGTGAGGCTCCTCCCTTCGCGACGCTCGGGAGACTCCTCACGTCGCGCGCGGATGGATCAGATTGTCGAAAATTTCAACGCCTCGCCCCTTCCGCTCCTCTTTCCCCTCTCCCCCGCGCGGGGGAGAGGGTCAGGGTGAGGGGGACCTCCCCGGGGACGACGGACCGACTTCGAAAAAAATCGTCGCTCGTGTCGATTCGGCTCCCCCTCCTTCGTCGTCCTGGTAGAGCCGGGGATTCGATCCGGTCGAAACCGCCCGGGACCCGGCTCCCAACGAAGGAGAAAGCCATGGCAGAGCTCACGTTGTCCCGGACCGGCAGCCCCGTCGTATCCGTCCCCGCTTCGCCCGCATCCCGCCCGGCCCGCGGCCGCGCCGCGAACATCGCCCTTTGGCGTCCAGATCCTGCTCGGGGTGATGTTCGTGTTCGCCGGCGTCAACAAGCTCTTCGGGCTTCAGAAAGGAGTCATGCGTCAGTTCGGCCGGATCGGCGCGGGCGAGTGGTTCCGGTACTTCGTGGGCGCGCTCGAGCTCGCCGGCGGACTCGGCCTTCTGATCCCCCGGCTCTCAGGCCTCGCCGCGCTCGGCCTCGCCGGCGTGATGGTCGGCGCCATCCTGACCCACCTGTTCGTTCTCCCCCCGGTGTACTACGCGACGATCCCGGCGATCTTCGCGGTGGGATTCCTCCTGATCGCCCGAGCGCGCCGGTCCGAGATCCGCGCCCTCGTCGCCTCCTAGTGTTGTGAGTCATAAGTTAATAGAATAAACGCTGGGACCCGTGTGTTCTGCCGGTATAAGGAGGCAGACCATGCGCCGAGGTCGTCCGAAGCTTGTGCTGACCATGTCCGTCGAGGAGAGAGAGATGTTGCAG
>JBBQNC010000184.1:0-7538 GCA_038329555.1 Thermoanaerobaculia bacterium | reverse complement strand
AGGCCCAGCCGTCGGGAAACGCCCGCCGCACGAATGAGCCGGAGGCTCTGGCCCACCTCCGATCGCTCGGATACCTGGGCGCGGGCGTGTCGGGACCGGCGATGCCGCGCAACCTTCCGGACCCCAAAGACCGCCTCGCAGAGAGAGCGATGCTCCTGCAGGGTGAGGGGCTTCTGCGGGAGGGGAAGTTCGACCAGGCGGTCGCCGTCTTCTCGTCCGTCCTGAAACGCGATCCGGGCAACCGATTCGCGATCCTGAGATCCGGCATCGCGCTGTTGAAAAAGGGCGATATCGCGGGGGCGATCGGGCCTCTCGAGGAAGCGGTCCGTCTCGATCCCGAACAGGCCGAGAATCAATTTGCGCTCGCCGACGCGCTCACCCGAACCCGCCAGTATCGCCGCGCCGTGCCGCACTGGATGGAGGCCGTCCGCCTGTCGCCGCGCCGCGTCGCCGCCTGGTCGAATCTCGGCACAGCCCTGGGCAGGGACGGAAAGCTCCCGGAGGCGGCCACCGCGTTTTCGCGCGCCGTGGAGCTCGATCCGCTGGATCCGCTTCTCCTGGCCAATCTCGCATTTGCCGAGAGGGCGCTGAAGCGCGAGGCGGCCGCCGTGACCCACCTCCGCCAGTCCGCATCCCTCGCGCCGGACCAATTCCGGTATTCTGCGACGCTCGGACTTCTTCTCGTCGAGGCGGGCGAACCGAAGGAGGCCGCCCGCTGGCTTCGGAAGAGTCGCCCCGGGGAGGTCGACTACGCCGAGGGGCGATTCGAGCTCGCATTGATCGATCTTTATGGGGGAGACAAAGCCGCTGCGAGGGCGAACCTCCAGGCTGCGATCGGCGCCCAGCCGGGACTTCGGCCGAGAGCGGAGGCGAACCCCGCCCTCGCTTCCCTGCTGAGGTGAGGTACTCGAGCGGGACAAAACTCGTTGACAAGTTGCGCAACCCGAGCATAATTAACGGAAGGCGATATTCCCTGTCCATATTGTGAAGAGGTTTTCCAAATGAAGGTCAGACTCCAGAGGGGGGCCGTATTCGCCCTCTTTCTCGTATCGGTCGTGGCCACCAGCCAGGATTCCACCCCGCGCCATCGACCCGGGCGGCCACTCCCAAGAGCCGCAGCGGTCGACCCGTCGATTTTCAGTACCCGTCAGCCCCTTGCCGGGGGAGATACGTGCGCCACCGCGACGAGCGTCGGCGCTCTCACATTCAATGACACGGGTACGACCGTGGGCGCGGCCGACAACAATTCCGTCCTCGCGCCGTCGACTTGCACAGGTTTCACGACTTATCCGGGGGCGGACCACATTTACTCCTTCACGGTCGGAGCCGGCAACAGCATCTCCATCTCCCTGGCACCCGGCCCGCCGGCGACAAACTTCGATCCCGGTATCTACGTTCTGAGCAATTGTACGGACGGCACCAGCTGCGTCGCAGGATCCGACGCGGGCGGGATCGGCTTTACAGAGACCATCCCGGCGACGTCGTACGCCCCGGGAACCTACTATCTCTACATCGATTCCTTCTACACGACCAATCCGGCCGGCCCGAATTTCAACCCGGGCAAAGCCGAAGGTCCTTACACTCTCTCGATCTCGGGTAACTTCGGCACGCTCCCCACGAACACGCCGACGACGACGGCGACGTCCACTGCGACCGCCACGCCGACGACCACTCCGACCAACACGCCCACCGGCACGATCACGCCGAGCGTCACGCCCACCGTTACTTCGACGCCGACGGTGACGCCCACAGGAACGTTGACGCCGGTCCTGTCGCCGACATCGCTGACCCCGACTCTGACGCCCACGATCGTGGGCGGAGGGAGCGGAGGCCCGACGACGCCCATCCCGACGCTTTCGGCGTGGATGCTCGCGGCGTTCGGTCTGGCGCTCGCCGCGATCGCCGTCCTGTTGACCCGCCGGCCGTCATAGACGCCGGGTCGCACCGCTCGGACGCTAACGGGCCGCTCGCGCGGGCAATCCGCCGCGTCGTTCGCTGCCCGCCTTGTTCAAGACGTCGCGAAGAGGTCCCGCCAGCGCGGGGATGAAGGTCGCATGGTATCGCTCGGGATCACCGATCGGTGCCGAGATCTCGTGGACGTCGAAGCCTCCCGCGACGAGGCCGTCCCATCCGAGGTGGGGATCACGAAAGAGTCCGCGGGTCTCGAAGATCGCCATGCGACCCGGGTAGACGGAAGGTTTGAAACGAAGACTCGCGCGGACGCTGTTGGGGCGGAAGTAGGTCTGGCGCAAGCGATCCGGCAGCGCACGTCCACGCCGACGAAGGAGGTCGGACCAGATGAGGTGTGCCCGGTCGCGGGCTCGAGATAACCAACGGCGGAGGCGGGTCGTGACGTTTCGATGGATGTAACCGATCCTCTCGGCGAGACCCATCTGGCGCAAGCGGTCGAGGTGGCGGCCGATTCGGCTTGGGGGCGCCTCGTGGGGACCGTCGAGTCCCATCCCGCCGCCCGTTCGAACGGCGTAGTCGAATCGGTGCGAGCCGCCATCGAAGGACGCGAGGAGCGCCACTTCGCTTCCCTCCCGGGTGAGCACCTCCGCCACGGCAAACGCGAGGAGGCCTCCAAAACAGAACCCGGCGAGGTAATAGGGGCCTTCTGCCTGAACGGTCCGAATCTCCCGCGCGTAATGCGTCGCCATTTCGTCCACCTCGGCGTGGGGGGCGGCGTCGCCATAGAGGCCCTGCGCCTGAAGCCCATAGACCGGCTGATCCGATCCAAGCGCCCGCGCCAGGTCCTGGTAGAACAGGATCGTGCCTGCGCCGGCGTGCATGCAGAAGAGTGGGGGTCGGGAACCTTCCGGTTGAATCGAGACCAGCGAAGTCCAGCGTTCCGGTTTCCGGTCGCCTCTCAGGACGTCGGCGAGACGTGCGATCGTAGGCGCTTGGAGAAGTGTGGTGGGAGGGAGATCGGTGGAGAAAAGCTTGCGAATCTGAGCGAAGACGCGCCCAGCGATCAGAGAGTGGCCTCCGAGCTCGAAGAAGTCGTCGTGAATTCCTATGCGCTCAATTCCGAAGGCCCTCTCCCAGATGACCGCCAGTCGGGACTCCTCGCGATCCCGTGGCGCGATCATGGGTGCGTCCATTTCTGGGCGGAGCAGATCGGGGGCGGGAAGCGCGCGCCGGTCCACTTTCCCGCTCGGCGTGAGAGGAAGCGCCGTCATCGCGATAAACACCGACGGAACCATGTAGCCTGGAATCTTGGTCTTCAGAAAAGCACGGAGCTCGGATGACCGCGGCGCACGGGAACCTCGCGCGACGAAGTATCCCGCCAGGAAATTTCCACCGCTTCCGTCCTGCCGGGCGGTGACGACGCTTTCCCGAACGCCCGGGTGCTGCGCGATCGCCGTTGCGATCTCGCCCGGCTCGACGCGAAATCCGCGGATCTTAACTTGGTCATCGAGCCGACCGAGAAATTCGATGTCGCCGGACGCGCGATACCGACCGAGATCTCCCGTCTTGTAGAGTCGACCGTCGGAAGCTGCGCCGAAAGGATCAGGGACGAACCGCTCGGCTGTGAGATCTGGACGCTTCCAGTATCCGAGGGCGAGGCCAATCCCGCCGATGAAGATCTCGCCTGCCACTCCGACGGGCACCGGCTCTCCATGCCGGTCCAGGATATATATGCGGTTATTCGCGATGGGTCTTCCGATCGGAGGAAGCGTCGGCCATGAGGAAGCGGGACCCTCGACGGTGAATGCGGTCGCCACGTGGGTTTCCGACGGACCGTACTGGTTCTGGAGGCTTCGCGGGACGCTCCCGCGAAACAGCCGACTGATCTGCATCGTGATCTGAAGCTGCTCGCCGGCGGTAATCACTTCACGGAGCGCGGCTGCCGACACGGTCGCGCCGTCGGCGGCGCCGGCGAGTTGCTGGAGTGCCACGAACGGAAGGAACAGTCTCTCCACCCTCTCGTCCGATATCAGGCGCCAGAGGGCAAACGGGTCGCGCCGCTCCTCTTCGGAAACCATCAGAAGAGTCCCGCCGGCGCACCATGTCGAAAAGATCTCCTGGAAGGAAACGTCAAAATTCAGGGACGCAAACTGGAGTGTCTTCGCGGAGGGGTTGGATGAGGACTCGATCTGCCACCGGATCAGGTTGGCGAGCGCACGATGCGGCATGGCCACACCCTTCGGTCTTCCCGTCGAGCCCGACGTGTAGATGACATACGCGAGATCCGTCGGCGCGGGGGGATGCGGCACCGGGGTCACGGGTTCTACCTCGAGGAGGCGCGCCATGGATTCGGACCCGAATGTCAGAATCCTCCTTGGGCCATCGGGAAGACGGGCCACCGCGTGGCGGTCTCCGAGGACAACGGAGGCCTGACTGTCCTGGAGCATGAACTCCAGGCGTTCACGCGGATACTCGGGATCCAGGGCGACGTAGGCGGCTCCCGCCTTGAGCACCCCGAGCACGGCAATACCCAGATCAAGCGAGCGCTCCAGGCAGATCCCGACCAGCGATCCGGGTCGGGTGCCGAGTGTGCGCAACGCGTGAGCCAATCGGTTGGATTCGGCGTCTAGATCCCGATACGAAAGGCCTCGATCGCCGAGTACAGCCGCGACGGCGTTCGGCTTCTGCAGCGCCTGCTCCTGGAACCGAGAGACGACGCTTCCGTCTGGAAGGGGGACCGTCGTGGTGCGGTTCCATTCGGTCAGGATCCGGTCTCGCTCCGCGGAATTCAGAAGAGGAAGCATTCCGACGCGGCCGTCCGGTGTCGCGGCGGCGGCTTCGAGCAAGGTG
This sequence comes from Thermoanaerobaculia bacterium, assembly GCA_038329555.1. GTDB lineage: Bacteria > Acidobacteriota > Thermoanaerobaculia > UBA5066 > Gp7-AA6 > JALYUA01. Next base: position 2,777 of record JBBQNC010000184.1, on the reverse strand, counting down.
ATGAAGTGGTTGAGGAAGCGCCGTATCGTCCGAGCATCGAAAACCGCTGCGTCGTAACCGACGACGCCTCCGTGCTCCTCTCCTTCGTTTCGGAAAGCGATCGCGAGGGCGTATTCGTCCGCGCCCCATTCCGAAGGCGAGCCCGCCCCGAACCCGAATTGAACGGAGGTCCGCTCGGAATTGCGCTCCGGGAGGTCGGAAACCTTTTCTTCGTGCCATGCCGCGGACACCCGGCGGACGACGTCGCGGAAGGTCGGGTCACTGGAGAAATCAGTTCGCACGGCTCTCGGGTGAGTCGTCCGGGATCGGAGGCTCACCACGACCTCGTCCTGCCCGGAATATCGGTGGAGAACCGCCTGCAACGCGGCGAGCAGCACGACGCTCACGGGGACCTCCTGGAGTCGTGCGAGGTCGCCCAGCGCGGCTGCCGTAAGAGCCGGGAGCGCGAGCGGTTCGGCGTCAGCGCGGAACCCCCTTGCGGAGCTCCGCGGTCGGTCCACGGGAAGGTCGAAAGATCCGGAGGCCGGTTCTTCTCTCAGTTCACTCAAGGTTCCCCCACCAAAAACGAATCGCCGACTCCCAGCGGGACCCCTAGCTTAAAACGGAGCGGTGCCGCCGATTGTTTCAGGAAACGAGAGCCCCGGCTCGAACCGCATTCGTCTCTTGCAACTTCACTGGCATCAACCCGCCGTCAGGCTGAAATCGGACTTCTCGTTGATTCGAACCCTCGCGGCGTCGATGCGGGCGGGCGCCTGCGAGGGATCCCGCGCCGGCTGAACGCGGGCATCTTCGAGAGCTCGCGACAACTGTTGGGCCAATCGTTCCACACGGGGCTCGTAGACGATGGCTCCGTGGTACCCGGGGACTTCGTAGACCTCGACGCCGCCAAGCGCCACCCGGCCCCATCCAAGCTCCGTATCGGGCGCGTAGTCTACGGGTTGCTTAGTTGCGCGGAACAGCGTGATACGTCCCGGATAGACCTTCGGGACGTATTGCTCGGAAGCCTGCAAGGTCGCCTGCTCGACTTCTCGAAGCGTGCGAGGAAGCGGATTGATGATCTCCTTCGGGATCTCCTTGAGTTTTTCCCAGTACTCCTTTCCCCGCCAGGCCAGTCTCCTTCGAAGGCGCGACGACTTTGCCGTGAGATATGCCAACTTCCCGCTCAGCCCTTCGGCCACGAGCAAGTTGCCTAAATGCAGGTCGACCCGCTGAATGAAGCGCGCCATCCCGCCGACAAATGGAGTCATCTCCGTTCGCCGGCGGAAATCCGGACCCCACGTGTCGAAGAGCGCCAGCACCGCGACCCGATGCCCCTGCGCGTGGAGTTGTTGAGCCATCTCGAACGCGACCATTCCTCCCGCGGAGGATCCGCCCAGGAAATAGGGTCCTCGGGGCTGAAATCTGCGAATCTCGCGAATGTAGTGCGCGGCCATGTCCTCGATGCGCTCGTGCGGTGGTTTCTTGCCGTCGAGACCTTGGGCTTGCAACCCATATACCGGTTGATCGGCGCCGATATGACGCGCCAGATCCATATATGTCAGCACGTTGCCCCCGATGGCGTGAACGCAGTAGAAGGGCGATCTGGACCCGGCCGGCTGGATGGGAACGAGTGAAGACCAGGACGGCGACCAACCTTCCCGGCGCAGGACCTCCGCGAGTTTCTCGATCGTCGGCGCCTGGAAAAGCGTCGCCAACGGAAGCTCGCGTCCGAAAGCATTCTCGATTTGCGAGAAGAGCTTGACCGCCAAAAGCGAGTGGCCACCAAGGTCGAAGTAGTTGTCGCGGACGCCGATCGCATCCACCTGGAGGACCTTTTCCCAGATTTTCGCCAACCGAGTTTCGACGGGATCTCGCGGAGCGACGTGATCGATTTCCTTCTCGCGTGAGACCGGCCCTGGCGCAGGTAGCGCCCGCCGATCCAGCTTACCGTGGGCTGTCTGGGGAAGGGTTTGCAGGATTACGAACACGACCGGTACCATGTGCGCCGGTAGTCGCTCATTCAGGAAGGCGCGGAGGTCTGAGTCGCTCACCTCCTGCGCGCCCACCTCTGCGTAGGCCACCAAGCGCTTCTCGCCGGGCGCATCCTCTCGCGCAAGGACCGCACACAGGCGCACCGCGGGGTGTCCAGCGAGCGCCGCTTCGATCTCTTCGAGCTCGATGCGATACCCCCGCAGCTTCACCTGCGAATCGCGGCGGCCGACGTATTCGATATTGCCGTCGGGCCGGTAGCGGGCGAAGTCTCCCGACCGGTACATCCGCGAGCCCGGCGTCCCGAATGGATCCGGGACGAATCGTTGCACGGTGAGTTCCGGGAGCCTCCAGTAGCCCCGAGCGACACCGGCTCCGGCGATGCACAGTTCACCGACGACGCCGATCGGAACGGGCTGATCGTCAGGGCCGAGAATATAGAGGCGAGTGTTCGCGATCGGCCTGCCGATCGGCACCGACGGTTCTCGGTCGTTGCGGGAACACGTCCACGAAGTCGCATCGATCGAGGTTTCCGTCGGGCCGTACAGGTTGTGAAGGTCGGCGGCGAGTGCGGCGAAGAAACGGTCTCGGAGGTCCGTCGTCAGAGGCTCGCCGCCACAAAACACCCGCTTTAGACTCGTGCATTGACGGAATTCGTCCTGATCGAGGAGCAACCGCAACAGCGTGGGGACGAGCTGCAGCACGGTGATCCGGTGACGCTCGATCGTCCCAATGAGAGCGGCGCCGTCGCGGTGGTCGTTCGGATTGGCAATCACGAGCTGCGCCCCGGCGAGAAGCGGCGCGAGAAA
>JBBQNC010000183.1:0-7571 GCA_038329555.1 Thermoanaerobaculia bacterium | reverse complement strand
CAGGGAGATCCCACACACTGCCGGCACATCCGCCGGGAGGATGGCGAAGCGGACTGGTCGTTGCCGGCCGGGGCTCTCGAGAGGCGGCGGCGCGCGTTCACCCCCTGGCCGGGCCTGTTCACCTTTCTCGGGTCCGAGCGGATCAAGATCCTCGACGCCGAAGTCGGGCGCGCGGACCGCTCGGAGCCGCCCGGATCGTTCTGGCAGGAGGGAGGCGAGCTCGTCGCCGCCGCGGGACAGGGGACGTCGCTCGTCCTCCGCCGCCTGCAGCGCGAGGGCCGCTCACCCGTCAACGGCGCCCAGTTCGCTCTCGGCGCGCGGCTCACGGGCCGCTTCGGCTCGCAGACGCCGTGAAGGGAGGCCCTCCGGCGAACGTAAAGGGGGACCGCGGCGCTTCCCCCGCGCGGCGCCGCGCCGTCCAGGTTCTGCGCGAGGTCCTCGAGCGCGGAGGACGGGCCTCGCTTCTTCTCGCCGAGCGCGGAGCGAACCTTTCGGGGGAGGACCACGATCTCCTTCGTCATCTCGTGCTCGGCGTCCTTCGCCACAAGGAGGGTCTCGACGCCGAGCTCGCCGGCGCCTCCCGGGTCCCGTGGAAAAAGCTCGCGCCGCCGCTCCGCGAGATCCTCGAGGTGGCGCTCTACCAGGTCCGGCACCTCGAGCGCGTGCCCGCGTACGCCGCCGTGGACGACGCGGTCCGACAGGCGCGCGCGAGTGGCGGGGAAGGCGCCGCCAAGCTCGTCAACGCGATCCTGCGCAATCTCCTCCGCGCGACGCCCGCGGGCGCCGCCGGAGGCCTCGACCCGGCGGACGCGGCCGCCGATGCGCTCGCCCGCCATTTCTCGCATCCCGAGTTTCTCGTCCGGCGGTGGATCGAACGCTTCGGGCGCGAGGCGACTCTCGCTCTCCTCGCCTCCGACAACGAGCCGTCGGGGATGGACCTGATGACGAATCCGCGTCGAACCGATCGCGACGGTCTCGCCGCCGCTCTCGCGGCCGAGGGAATCGTCACGGAGGCGTCTCCCTTCTCGCCGCTCGGACTCTCCGTCCGGTCGGGGAATCCCCTCCGGTCGCCCCTGTTCGGTTCGGGGCACTTCGCCATCCAGGATCTCGCGTCGCAGGCGCTCCCGCTCCTGTTGCCGGCGGGGGAGTCGCTCGTCGATCTCGCCGCGGCGCCGGGGGGAAAATCGTTTTCCGCGCTCGCGCTCGGCCGCGCCCGCCGGGTCGTGTCCGTCGACCGTTCTCCCGGGCGCCTGGAGCGGCTCGTCGAGGCGTCGGGCCGTCTGGGCTATCCGGAAGCCCGGCCGGTCGCGGCGGACGTGACGCGCCTTCCGCTCGCCGCCGGGTGCTTCGATCGCGTCCTCTTCGATGCGCCGTGCAGCGGCACGGGTACGCTGCGGAAGAACCCGGAGATCCGGCGGCGCATCACGCCGGCGGCGATCGACCGGCTCGCGAAGGCGCAGGGGGACGGCCTCGCGGCGGCCGCCGCGCTGCTCGCGCCGGGCGGGTTCCTTCTCTACTCGACGTGCAGCCTCGAGGAGGAGGAGAACGACCGGGTGGTCGCTGCGGTGCTCGCGGGGGACCCGGATCTCGTTCCCGCTCCGATCGACGCGCCACCCGGGCTCGCGCCCTACGTCGAGGGAAACCGGTTCCGGATCTTCCCCGGACCCACGAACGACGGCTTCACGGCGCACCTCGTGAAGCGCGGAGCATGACCGGGCGATCTTCCGTACAATGCGCCGCCATGGCTGAGACGCCCCCCGTCCCGATCCTCGATCTGACCCGCTACGACGCGCGTCTGAAGGGGGAGATCGCCCGTCGGGTCGCCGAGGTGTTCGAGGCCGGCCGGTTCGTGATGGGGCCCGCGAACGACGAGTTCGAGAAGGCGTTTGCGCGGGAGATCGGCGTCGATCACGCGATCGGCGTGACGTCCGGGACCGACGCCCTTCTCGTCGCCCTGATGGCCCTCGGTGTCGCCCCCGGCGACGAGGTGATCACGTCGCCCTTCACGTTCTTCGCGTCCGCCGGAGTCGTCGCGCGCCTGAACGCGCGCCCGGTGTTCGTCGACATCGATCCCGCCACCTTCAACATGGACCCGCAGAGGCTGGAGGACGCGATCACGCCGCGCACGCGCGCGATCCAGCCGGTGTACCTGTACGGCCAGTGCGCGGAGATGCGGCCGATCCTGGAGATCTCGACCCGGAGGCGCGTCCCTGTCCTCGAGGACGCCTGCCAGGCGATCGGCGCGAAGGACGGCGAGGGCCGCGCCGGCAGTCTCGGGTCGCTCGCGGCGTTTTCCTTCTATCCGACGAAGAACCTCGGCGCCGCGGGCGACGCCGGCGCCGTGACGACCAACGATTCCGATCTGGCCGCGCTCGTCCGCAGCCTGCGGCTCCACGGAGCGTCCGTTACGTATCACCATGATCGCGTCGGCGGGAACTTCCGGATGGACGCGATCCAGGCGGCCGTCTTGAACGCCAAGCTCCCGCGTCTCCCCGTCTGGACCGCGCGCCGCCGCGCCATCGCGGCGCGGTACGGCGCGATCCTGGGCGACGCGTCACGGCGCGGCGCGATCGTGCTGCCCGGGGAGGCGCCCGGGAAGACCCACGTCTTCCATCAGTACGTCGTCCGGGTGCCCGATCGGGACGGGGTCAAGGCGCGCCTGGCCGCGCGGGGCATCGCGAGCGCGGTCTTCTACCCGCTTCCCCTGCATCTCCAGAAGTGCTTCGCCGGCCTCGGGTTTCGCGAGGGCGACTTTCCCGAGTCCGAACGCGCCGCGAAGGAAGTGCTGGCCCTGCCCGTCTTTCCGGAGCTCACCGACGCGGAGGTCGATCGCGTCGGAGAGAGCGTGCTTCAAGCGCTGGCATAACGGCCAGAGCCCCCAGGGACGCTCCCCGTCCTACTCGACTGACGACTGACGACTGACGACTGACGACTGATCACTGACAACTGACGACGGACAACCGACAACGGACAACTGACGGGTCAGCGCTCCCGCGGAGGCGGGATCCGCCCCGTCGGCGTCGTTGCGGTTGCGCCCGTCGACTCGCGCACCAGGAACCCCTTCCTGCCGCGCGCCGCGTCGAGCGTGCGCCAGAGGTACTCGCCGAGGATGCCGAGCGAAAGAAGCTGCACGCCCGACAGAAAGGCGATCACCACCATCGTGGTGGTCCAGCCCTGGATGGGCTGGCCGTGCACGAGCTTGAAGAACACGAGGAACGCCGCGTAAGCGAAGGCGAGGAGCGCGAGGGCGATTCCGCCGAGCGACATGAACCGCAGGGGAGCGTAGGAAAACGAGACGATCGAGTCCGCGAAGTACTTGAGCTTCTTCGCGAGCGTCCATCGGGACCGTCCTTCGTCCCGGGCGACGCGGTCGTAGGGCACCACTGCGGCGGGGAACCCGCTCCAGAGGAGAAGTCCCGGAAGGGAGGTATGGACCTCCCGCGCGTCGATGAGGAAGTCGATCGCCGGACGGGAGACGAGGAAACAGTCGAAGCCCGCGGCCGGCATCTCGGGAAAGGCGAGTCCGCGAAGCATCCGGTAATACGCTGCCGCCGCGGCGCGGGTGGCCCAGCCCTCCGGCCGGCTGCGGCGCACGGCGAGTGCCGCCGAGGCGCCCCGGCGCCACGCCGCGACGAGATCGGGGAGCAGCTCGGGCGGCTCCTGGAGGTCGGCCGAGATCACGGCCGCGGCATCGCCCCGCGCCTCGCCGAGACCCGCGACGATGGCCATCTGCGAGCCGAAGTTGCGCGTCAGGCGGAGACCTCGCGCGGCAGGCCAGGAGCGGGAGAGCTCGACGATGCGCTCCCACGAGCCGTCGCCGGAGCCGTCGTCGACGAAGATCGCCTCGAGGTCCCAGTCCGGCGCCGCCTCCGCGACCGCCCGCAGCCGTTGCGCGAGGCGGTCGAGCGTCCCGGCGTTGAAGTAGACCGGAACGACCACCGAGACCAGAGGCCGCGTCATCGGGCGTCCTGGAAGAACTCGCGCACCGCGCGGGCCACCGTTTCCACCTCCTCGTCGCCGAGCGACGGGTGGAGGGGGAGAGAGAGGACGGTCCGGCAGGCGTCCTCGGAAACGGGAAAGTCGCTGGGCCCTCCTCCGAGAAAGGCGTACGCCGGCTGGAGGTGGAGCGGGACGGGATAGTGAATGCCCGTCTCGATCCCCTGTGCCGCGAGCCGCGCGCCGAGAGCGTCGCGTCGCGGGGTCCGGATCGGATAAAGATGCGCGGCGGGAACGCTCTCCGCACGCGCCGCGAGCGTCGTCACGGGGAGCCCCCGGAAGGCGGCGTCGTAGAGCCGCGCGATCTCCCGCCGGCGCGCGTTCCCCTCTTCGAGACCCGGAAGCTTCACCCGGAGGATCGCCGCCTGGAGCTCGTCCAGGCGGGAGTTGCGCCCCTCGACCTCCGCGACATCGCGGCGGGACGATCCGTACCCGTACCCGTACCCGTACCCGTACTGGCGCAGCGCGCGGAGACGGGCGGCGACCGCGGGGTCGCTGGTGGCCACGGCCCCTCCGTCGCCATACGCGCCGAGGTTCTTGGTCGGATAAAACGAGAAGGACGCGGCGAGGCCGAAGCCGCCCGTCCGGCGCCCCCTCGACGACGCCCCGTGGCTCTGCGCGCAGTCCTCGAGAAGGACGGCGCCCCTCTCCGAGGCGAGCCGCGCGAGGCCTTCGACGTCGGCGACGCCGCCGTAGAGGTGCACGGGCAGGAGGAATCGCGTCGCCGGCCCCATCGCTCGCGAGGCGGTCTCCGCGTCGAGAGTCAGCGTCGCGCGGTCGACGTCGGCGAGGCGGGCCGTGGCCCCCGAGAGACGGACGCCGGCGAGCACGGGGACGCAGGCGTTTGCGGGAACGAGGACTTCGTCCGCGGGTCCCGCGCCGCACGCGGCGAGCATGAGGGCGATCGCCTCCGTCCCGTTCCCGCACCCGACGACGAAGCCGACGCCGAGAAAACGCGCGAGCTCTTCCTCGAACCGCGCGACCTCCTCGCCGAGGATGTACCGCCCGCTCTCGATCACGCGCCGGGCGGCCTCGTCGATCGCCGCCCGGCGCGGGAGGTCGTCCGCGGCGGGGTCCGCGAGGCGCAGCCGGATGTCCGCGGCAGCCGGGGATGAAGAAGTGGAGCTCATGCGCGCGTTAGCTTAGCCGGGAACGGGAGTCCCCTCCCGCCCCGTGGCCGGGTGAGAGGGGTCAGGGTGAGCGGGAAAACGAGGAGCCTGTAGAAACGATTTCGGCCTCGATCGCCCATCCGCTGCGGGAGCCGGAGCGCAGCGAAGGCGACGGTCAGAAATAGTCCCCTCGCCGCTCCCGGTAGAAGGCGACCGTCCGCTCGAGCCCCTCTCGCAGTCCGACGGCGGGGCTCCAGCCGAGCACTCTTCTGATCTTCGTGATGTCGGAGACGAAATCGCCGGGCTCCTGAGCGCGCCGCTCCGGGCTGAAGTCCGTGAAGATCACTTCCGCCCCCGGGACCAGCTCCTGGAGGAGGCGGGCCACCTCGAGGAACGTCGAGGATTTGTCGTTGCCGACGTTCAAGACCTCGCCCGAGGCCGCGGGCTCCTCCGCCGCCAGGATCAGCGCGTCGACGCAGTCGTCCACGTACAGGAAGTCGCGGAGGATCTCTCCGGTTCCGAAGATCGGGATGGGCTCGCCCGACAGCGCCAGCCGGACGAACCAGTTCACCACGCCGAAATGGGAGTGTTTCATCTGCGCGCGCGGACCGTAGACGTTGGTCAGCCGGAGCGGCACCGTGCGAAGGCCGTGGATCCGCGTGTAGGTGCGGCAGATCATCTCCGCCGAGAGCTGGGAGATCTCGTAGAGGCCGCGCGGATCCGAGGGCGCCTCCTCGGAGACCGGCAGGCGGACGGCGGGGCCGTACTGGCCGCGCGTCCCCGAGCGCACCACGGTCACGCCCGGGTTCCTCTTCCGGCAGGCCTCGAGGACCGCGGCGGTTCCGCGAATGTTGATATCGATGTCGGGATAGGGATTCGAAAGAGACATCACGTGCGAGACCTGCGCGGCGAGATGGAAGACCACGTCCTGATCCGTCACGAGATCGGCCATCGCGCCCTCGTCGCGGACGTCGGCGACGTGGATCGAGACGTCCTTCGCGATCTCCCGGACGTTCGCGCGGTTGCCGCCGTATCCCTCGATGAGGGCGTCGCAGAGCGTCACGCGCGCGCCCTTGCCGACCAGGCGGATGGCCAGGTTCGACCCGATGAAGCCGAGCCCGCCCGTGACCAGGACCCGGCGGTTCTTCCAGTTCATGCGTCGCGCAAAAGATACCGCAGGAAGGGGACTCCCATCCGCAGCCAACGGCGTCTCCAACCGCCTCGCTTGCGGGTCCGTCGAAAAACCGAAACTATTGATATGATTAGACTTAACGTTAATTTCCACCCCGTACTAGCACTCGATCGAGAGGAGTGCTAATATCCGGGCTCCGCCGGACGATCTCGAAGGGCCGACCGTCGGCAGTCCACAGAAAGGTTATTGGAGGAAAGCATGAAGATTCGACCGCTGTATGACCGCATCCTGGTCAAGAGAATGGAATCGACAGAGACGAAACGGGGCGGGATCATCATCCCCGACACGGCCAAGGAAAAGCCCATGGAGGCCGAAGTGGTCGCCGTCGGCAAAGGCAAGATCAACGAGGAGGGCAAGCAGCTTCCTCTGGACGTCAAGAAGGGCGACCGGATCCTGATCGGCAAGTACGCCGGCACCGAGATCAAGATCGACGACGAAGAGCACCTGATTCTGCGCGAAGACGAAGTCCTCGCGGTCATCGAAAAGTAAATTTCAACACGCGCGGCTTCGCCGCGGCGCGCCCCATCGGCGCGACAGATAACGGAGAGAAAATGGCAGCAAAAACGATTTCATACGGCGAGGAAGCCCGCCAGCGCATCCTGCACGGCGTCAACAAGCTCGCGGATGCCGTCAAGGTGACTTTAGGCCCCAAGGGCCGCAACGTCGTCATCGAGAAGAAGTTCGGTTCCCCCACGATCACCAAGGACGGCGTCACCGTCGCCAAGGAGATCGAGCTCCAGGATCCCCTCGAGAACATGGGCGCCCAGATGGTCCGTGAGGTCGCCTCGAAGACATCCGACGTGGCCGGCGACGGCACGACGACGGCGACGGTCCTCGCCCAGGCGATCTACCGCGAAGGCATCAAGAACGTCACCGCGGGCGCCAACCCCATGGAGCTGAAGCGCGGCATCGACGCCGGCGTCCGCGCCGCAGTCGAGGCGCTGAACAAGATGTCGAAGCCCGTCGAGGGCAAGGACATCGCTCACGTCGGGACCATCTCGGCCAACAACGACACGGAGATCGGCAAGATCATCTCCGAGGCGATGGACAAGGTCGGCAAGGACGGCGTGATCACGGTCGAGGAAGCGCGCGGTCTCGAGACGACTCTCGAGGTCGTGGAGGGGATGCAGTTCGATCGCGGCTATCTCTCACCGTACTTCGTGACCGATCCGGAGCGGATGGAAGCAGTCCTCGAGAACGCCAAGGTTCTCCTTTACGAGAAGAAGATTTCCTCGATGAAGGACCTCCTCCCGGTACTCGAGCAGACCGCAAAG
>JBBQNC010000182.1:0-7631 GCA_038329555.1 Thermoanaerobaculia bacterium | reverse complement strand
GTTCTTGCCGGTCCGGCGCTTGTCGATGATGGCGAGAGAAGCCCCGAGGCGCTTGCCGATGGCTCTCGCCCGGGCCACGCCGCCGACGTCCGGAGAGACGATCACGAGGTCTTCGAGGTTCAGCTTGCGGATCGCGTCGAGAAGCACGGGCGCCGCGAAGAGGTGGTCCACGGGGATGTCGAAGAACCCCTGGATCTGCGCCGCGTGCAGGTCCATGGTCAGGATCCGGTCCGCGCCGGATGCCGTCAGGAGATCCGCCATGAGCTTGGCGGCGATCGGAACGCGCGGCTTGTCCTTCTTGTCCTGCCGCGAGTACCCGAAATACGGCATCACGGCCGTGATGCGTGAGGCCGAGGAGCGCCGGAACGCGTCGAGGAGGATCAGGAGCTCCATCACGTGGTCGTTCACCGGGGAGCCCGTGGGCTGGACGATGAAGACGTCGGCGCCGCGGACGTTCTCGTCGATCTGGCAGTAGTTCTCGCCGTCGGAGAAGTTGTAGAGCGTCAGCTGGCCGAGGGGGATCTCGAGGTACTCGCAGATCTCGCGGGCCAGCGCCGGATGGGCGCGCCCCGAGAAGATCTTCAAGTCTCCGTACGAGAAGTTCGGTACCAAGCGGGGGAATCATATCCGTCGCCTCCGCGGTCGCGCCACGAGCGCGACCGCTACGGCTCCCGCCGCGTGCGGCTCCTCCCTCCTTCGTCGGGAGACTCCTCACGCGGCGAGCGGACGTTTCGGATCGGCGGAAAGGATGCCCCCCCTTCCTGCCTATCGCTGAGCCACACCCATCAGCTTGAGCGTCCCTCCTTTTCCCTCTCCCCGCGGGAGAGGGTCAGGGTGAGGGGCGGGACTTCGAGTCGGACAGGAGTCGCGACGAGGGTTGAGGCGGGCAGGTCGAATCCGCGCCGGGAGGCTCGGCCACAAACGCTGAGTATTCCGATTCCGGCGCTCGGCTGTCGCCAGGTAAGGCACGGGCCCTTGGAGCCAGACCCCCCGTCATCTACAACGGCAACTCCGGCCTGCCTTTTTTGCGCGTGTCCCTAATTTCAAAGTGAACCGAAACGAAGCGAGGCGGGACAGAAACGGGGCACAAGTCCCGGGGTTAGACTCCCTCCAATCCAAAAGGAAACCCCGCGGGGCTTCGGCGAGCGTTACGCATTCCGCACTTGTGCTGAACGGAGAGTGGGAATTGACCGCAACGAACAAGATCCTGTTTTTGGTGATCCTGGCGACGGTGTTCTTTTCCTCGGTCGCCTTGCCCGCGCAGACCCTGTCAGGTCAGAGCTGGGATGTCTCGGAAGCGGAACGTTTCTTCGAGTGTGCGAACAAGACACGGTGGACCCGATTCCGACCTCCGAGACACCTGGATAATCTTGGCGCCATCACTTCGACATTCCCGGATGACCCCCCACCAAGCTCAGGCTTTCGTCGTACAGCTCGCATTCGCCGCGACGGCGAAAGACATGTCGCTCGCGGAAATGCGGCAGGGAACGAAACAACTTTTTGACCAAGGCGGGAGAATTTCGGCGAACCAAGGACGGAGCCTTGATGCGGCCTACGCGAGATACTGCGCACGAGACCAAGGGCAACCCGCATCTCCGCCCCCCGTGTCGGCCGGGAGTGTACCCGCAGTGACTCCCCCAGCAACCGGATCGGGCGCTGGTGGGATTACTTGCTCCGTCTTGGGCCTTGCGATCATTTCCCTCGCGATATTCATAGCTGCGAGTCGGAAAAAGCAGCTAAGGGCGGCGTACTCGGCGTACAGGGGGAGCCTGACCAATCTCAAGTCAGACCCGGGTAATGCGGATCTGAAGGAGCGCACACTCGCTCTGGGTCGCGCGTACTCGAACCTCACTCGCAAGCGGCGCGGAGTGACGCTTTTCGACGAAGTAGCGTTGATGAACGATATCAATGCGGCTTGCGCAGGTCCCCCGCGCGGTGCCCAGAAGCCCTCGAACGAGCAGAGCACCCCAGAGGAAAGGCTGAATCGGCTCTTGACGATGAAAGCTGCGGGGCTGATCACCGACGTCGAATACGAGAATCAAAAGTCGAGAATCCTCGGCGAGATCTAGTTGTCGCTGGGCTATAAGGCTCTTCGGCCCCGACCGCGGGCGCGGAGAAGCGGAGTATTCTGATTCGGCGTTTTGGGGCGTCGCCAAATTGGTAAGGCACCGGCCTTTGGAGCCGGCATCTGATGGTTCGAGTCCATCCGCCCCAGCCAACACGTCGCCGGCACTCCGCTTCGCTGGGTTCCGGCTCCCGCCGCGTCAGGCTCCTCCCTCCCTTCCGTCGGGAGACTCCTAGCGCGGCGAGCGGATGGGGGTGATGGTCGAAAGCGCAGTTCCTCTCCCGGTGGCAAAGGGGGCGCGGAGAGGGAGAGACCGTACCTCTAGCGAGCTGGAGCGCACCCCTCCTTCTGACTCGAGTGACGCCTCAGACGCGATCCGGCGGCGAGAAAACGGGATCAGTCGCCGAAGGTCGGAGATCCGCTCACGTCGAAGGCGGCGCTGGCTTCCGCGTATTCCGTCGCGGGCTCCGGAGCGGCCGGTGTGGCGCTTCGAGCGCGCTCGTATTCGTCCAGGATCCGGCGCTCCATCCGCTCGCGCGTCTCGCGGTTCAGAGGATGGGCGATGTCCTTGAACTCCCCGTTCTTCTTTCTCTTGGAAGGCATGGAGATGAACAGGCCGTTCGGCCCGTGGATCACCTTCAGATCCGAGACCAGGAAGCAATCATCCAGGACGATCGAGACGTATGCCTTGAGCTTCTCCTCATCGACCGGAAAGACTTTGACCTGCGTGATGTCCATTTGGACCTCCGGGAGGCGAGGTTCGGGCGCCGTACTCGGCTCGTCCGAGAGTCCGGGTCCGCTCGAAGCGCGCCTCAGGATGATGTTGTGCCAGCCGGCTCTCGGCCCCGGTTCCCGCCCCGACGAGGACCACCGTGGAGCCCGAGCCGGTCATGGCGGACTCCGAGGCGATCTCGGCGGCGGATTCCAGATAGGCCTTCATCGCACCCTTCACCTCTAGCACGGCGGATGCCAGCCCATTCGGTCCGAAATATTTTCCCGACGTTTCGATCTCGAGACGCTCGGGAAGACGGGAGGGTCCCTTTCCTTTTGCTCGCCGCGCGTGAGTTTCGAAGACCTCGCGGGTCGAGAGCGGAAAGGGCGGAATCAGCAGAAGGAGTTCCGTCGGAGGCGCGTCCGGCCGGGCGGTCACCCGCTCGCCGCGCCCGGAGACGTCCGCTTCGCCGCCCACCAGGAAGTAGGGAACGTCGCTGCCGAGCCGCAGGGCGAGCCGGCCGAGCGCCTCGTCGTCGAGCGCCGCGTTCCAGAGAGCCCGCAGGAGGCGGAGCGTCGCTGCTGCGTCCGAGCTCCCGCCTCCGAGGCCCGCGCCGACCGGTATGCGCTTCTCGAGGACGATGCGGGCTCTGGGCTCGATGCCGAGCTCCCCCGCGAGCAGGCGCGCGGCGCGGAGCGCAAGGTTGTCCTCGTCTCCGTCGAGCGGCTCCCCCCGGCACACGAGCTCCAGGCGGTCCGAGGCCTCGACCGAGATCGTGTCGGCCAGATCGATCGACGAGAACCGGGAGAGGAGGTCGTGGAATCCGTCGGCGCGCCGTGCGCCCACCCGCAGCTCGCGGTTGATCTTGCCCGGGGCGTCGGCGGTCAGAGTGGTCACGGAAGCGGCTCTCGCGCCTGAAGGGTGAGCTGGAGGCGGCTCGACGTCGCCGGCTCCTCGATCGTGACCTTCCCAGGCCACGGATCGACCGCTCCCCCGTACGTCGCCTCGAAGGTCCTGCCCCCGTGCTCCACGCGGAGCGTCTGAAATCGGGCGCCGGGGAGATTCAGGACCCCTTCCGCGCGGGTGGGCCCGCTCCACACGAGCAGCGCGTCGTCGCCGTCGATGCCGCGGACCTCCGGGTCCGGACCCTTCCAGACTCCGGCGAGGAGCCAGAGGAGAGGCTGGGGGTCGATGACGACCGGCGCGAGCTTCTCCCCGCGGAGGGCCCCGTTCTCATAGACCGCGACGGGCGATCCGAACGGCCCCGTGATCGTTGCCCGAACCGGCTCCCCCGTCGAAAGGGCCAGGGTCCCGGGGATCGACGCCAGCCCCTGCTTCAGCTTCGCGTCGTAGAGGAGGCGGGACGGGCCGAGCGCGTCCGCGCGTGCGACGGCTTCCCGCCAGGCCGCGAGGGCGCGGGCCGCCTGCTCTCCGGCCGCGGGCCCGAACGACCGCGGCGCGGCGCGGCGCGCCGCGCAGCCTTCGAGGCCGAGGCCGGCGAGAAGCGCGGCGAGCGCGAACGCCGCGGCGAGGAACCGCCCCGCCCCTCTCGCCGGAACGGCCGTCGAGTCCCGGCCGCCTCGCGTCGAAAGCAGCGCGGGCGCCTCAGCGCGAAGCGCCGGCGATCTTCGCGCGGGCGCGGTTCAGCTTCTCGCGCACCTTGTCCGGGTCGTCCGGCTTGAGCGTCATCGACCGCTCGAAGTGGCGGATCGCCTCGTCGACGCGGCCCTGGCGCTCGGCCAGGTCGCCCAGGTGCTCCTCGATCGTCGAGTCGTCGGGCTCGCGGCGCTGCGCCTCCATCAGATTCTTCTCCGCGGCCGCGAAATTGCCGAGGCGAAAGTCGGCCCATCCGAGGGAGTCGCGGTAAGCGCCGTTGCGGGGCTCCCGCGCCACGGCCTTCTCGAGCAGCGCCCGCGCGCGATCCAGTTTCTCGCCGCGATCCGCCCACATGTATCCCAGGTAGTTGAGGGTCGCCGCGTCGTTCGGCTTCGCGTCGAGCATCCTCAGGAAGATCTTTTCGGCCTCCGCCGGAGAGCCCGCTCTCTCGAGGCTCGAGGCGAGGCGGAACTGCACCTCGGTGCTCTCGGGAAAGCGCTTCGCCGTTTCACGGGCAATCCGGACCGCCGTCGCGTAGTCCTTCACCCGCGCCGCGGCGTCCGCGGCGGCCATCGAGCGCTCGAGTTCCGGAGACGCGGCCATGCGGTCGAGCGCGGCCGTCGCGCCCGGCCGGTCTCCGGTCCGGTAGAGAAACTCCCCCACCGCCGCCTCCCACTCCGGGTTGGCGGGCTCCGCGGCGGCGGCGGCTTTCGCGGAGGCGAGCCCCGACGCGAAGTCCTCCGAGTCCCGGGCGACCGCGAGCAGGAGCCGCACCGCCCGCGTATCGATCGGTCGCGCTCCGGCGATCGGCTCGAGGGCCTTGCGCGCGGCCGCGTAATCTTTCTGGAGGAACGCGGCGTAAGCGAGCTCGCGGGTCGCCCACGCCTTCTGGTCCGCGGCCTTCGGATCGGCGCCCGCGCGGCGGAGACTCTCCTCGAAGAGAACGCGCGCCTCGGGGAGGCGGTGTTCGCGCAGGAGCTCCCCGGCGAGCGCCCGGCGCGACGCTTCGTCGGCGGGATCGGCCTGGAGGAGATCCCGGAGGATCTTCTCGCCGCCTGCGCCATCGCCCTTCTCGAAGAGCACCTGGGCGAGGAGTCGCCGGATGTCGCGATTCTCGGGACGGCGCGTCGCGAGATCGCGGGCGCGCTTCTCGGCTTCGTCGAATCGACCCGCGCGCGCGAGATCGAGTGTGATGCGCTCGGAGACGGCGGGGTTCTCGGGGTCCTTCGCCGCCAGGTCGGCGAGGAGCTTCAGGGCCTCGTCGTACTGGTCGTCCTCCTCGTAGACGTCGATCAACGCCGCCACGATGTCGCGGTCGGTCGGATCGACCGCGAGGAGCTGCCGGTACATCGCCTCGGCGTCGCGGGAGCGTCCGCTCTTCGCGCGCGCCTCAGCCGCCATGCGCAGCAGCGCGGGCTGCATCCGGGTCTCCGGGATCTCGTCGAGCAGCTGCGCCGCCTCCGCGGCCCGGCCCCGCGTGAGCAGAGCCCGGGCGAGCCCGGCGGCCGTCGAGAGGTCCTGGGGCGCGAGCTTTCGGGCCTGGCGCAACTCGTCGATCCCGCGATCGACGGCCGCCGGGTCCTTCTCGCCCGCCGCGATCTCGAGGGTGCCCAGGAGGCGGTGCGCCTCGGGCATCTTCGGGTCGATCCGGATCGCCTCCCGCGCCTGCTTGACGGCTTCGTCCTGCACGTTCAGGTCGCGAAGCAGCTGCGCATACTCATAGCGAACGACGGCGTCCTCCGGCCTGCGCTCGATCACCTTCCGATAGAGGTCGAGCGCCTCCTTGTACTGGCCGTCCGAGACGGCGCCTCGGGCGCGAAGGTACAGGCGGCGGAAGTCGCGCTCGCCGTCTCCGGCGGGCGCGGGCGCGGGCGTGACGGGCGGCGCAGGGGCGAGAGTCGTCGCGAGAATCAGGGCGAGGAAGATGGGCCTCATGCGAACGAATCTAGCACGCGAGGTGCCAGCGGAACGCCCTTCGCCGGCGCCGCCTCCACCGCCGGATGGCGCTCGTCTTCGGGGTCGGCGATCTACGCCATAATCGGCGGCGACCATGCCCCGCCTCGGCCAGCTGCTCGTGCGAGCCGACCTCGTCTCGGAGAACAACCTCGCCCGCGCTCTGGGCGTGCAGAACTTCGCGGGGGGACGGCTCGGAACGCTCCTGCTCGAGCGCGGCTCGGTCGGCGAAGACGACCTCGGACGGACTCTGGCGCAGCAGCAGGGTTGCGACTACGTGCCGTGGCGGCTTCTCGCCGACATTCCGATGGGGACGATCGCGGCGCTGCCCGCGAAATTCGCGATCAAGCACTCGGCGGTTCCGTACGACCGGTCCGAGAACGCGCTGAAGCTCGTCCTTCGCGACCCCTCGGATCTCCGGATCCTGGACGAGCTCTTCTTCGTGACGGGCCGCAAGATCATCGCCGGCGTCGCGCCGGAGGTGCGCGTGTACCAGGCCCTCGAAAAATACTACGGCGAGCGGCGCACGCCGCGCTTCGCCATTCTCGCGGAGAAGCTGTCGCGTCCCGCGCGGACCGCCCGAAGCGAGACGAGCCCTCCCCCTCCTCCTCCGAGCTTCTTTCCGGAGATCGATCGGCCGGAGACGCGGCTGCCCGACGCGCAGGAGATCTGGGGCGACTCATCCGACGCGGATCTCGCGGCCGGACCGCCGATCGTCCAGTCGTGGAGGGCATCGACCGAGCCCCACGGAGGTTGGGCGGGAACGTCCTCCCAGATGGGCGAGGCGCGCCACTCGGGGGAAGTCGAGGCGATCAAGTGGGAGGAGATGCCACCGTCGCCCGCTTCGACCGCGCCGGGCCCAGGCGCGCGGACGCCGCACGTCCCGCCGGGAGCTTCTTCGCCGGGAGCCCGCCCGACGCCCGCCGCCTCGAAGCCCGACACCTCGCCACCCGCGGCCCCGCAAACCCCGGCGGCGCCGGCCGGAGCGCCGTCGGACGACTTCGGATCGGTCGCCGCGGCCACGGATCGCGACGCGATCGCCGTCGCCGCTCTCACGTCGATGGCGCCGCGGTTCGTGCGGTCGGCCCTCTTCGCGGCACGCCCCGACCGCGTCGACGGATGGGCCGGAGGCGGCGAGCTCGACCCCCCGCGGATTCGAGCGATTTCGATCCCGTGGACGGAGGCCTCCGTGTTCCTGAACGTCCGACTCTCCCGGTCCTTCTCCCTGGGGCCCCTCCTGCGACTCCCCAGGCACGAAGAGCTCGCGGCCGCCATGGGCACCTGGCCGGAGGAGTGCGTCGTCAT
>JBBQNC010000181.1:0-7632 GCA_038329555.1 Thermoanaerobaculia bacterium | reverse complement strand
GCCGCACGAACACGTCTTCGAGCGAGGCCTCGATGGGGCGCACGTGCACCTCCGCGTCCGCCGCGCGGCGCAGGTCCTCGGCGATCTTCGCGTCGGGCACTTCCGCGCGGACCAGGAGATGGAGGGCGTTGCCAAAGATCGTGAGGTCCTCGACATAGGGCAGCGCGCGAGCCTCGCCCATGACGGCGGCCGCCCCGTGCTCGCACGCGGCTTCGACGCGCCGGGTCCCGGGAGGCGTGATCTCCGGAAGCCGCGTGAGCTCGTCCGGCGTTCCCTCGACGAGCATCCGCGAGAGGTAGAGGTAGCCGACCCGCCCGCACCGCTCCGCTTCATCCATGTAATGAGTCGTCACGAAGAGAGTGACGCGCTCCGCGGCGAGGGCGAAGAGGAGGTTCCAGAGCTCGCGCCGGGCGACCGGGTCGATGCCGGCCGTGGGCTCGTCGAGAAACAGGACTCTCGGGCGGTGCATCAGGGCCGCGGCGAGCGCGAGCCGCTGCTTCCAGCCGCCGGAGAGCTGCCCCGCGAGCCGGTCGCCGTACGGGCCGATCGACGTGAGGTCGATCGCCCACTGCCGCCGTTCGCGCAGCGTGTCCTTCTTCAGCCCGTAGACGGAGGCGAAGAAGTCGAGGTTCTCCAGGACCGTCAGGTCCGCGTAGAGGGAAAACCGCTGCGAGACGTAGCCGATCCGCGCCCGGATCGCCTCTCCTTCCTTCGCGACGTCGAGCCCGTCGACGAAGGCCTTCCCCTCGGTCGGCGCGAGCAGCCCGCAGAGGATGCGGATGAGCGTCGACTTTCCGGACCCGTTCGGTCCGAGAAGCCCGTAGATCTCTCCGCGCGGCACGGCGAGAGAGACACAGTCGAGCGCCCGCACTTTCCCGAAGTCGCGGGAGACGCCCTCGACTCGGATGCCGAACTCGCTCTCGCTTCCGCTCACGTGCCCTCGTCGAGACGCACGGTGGCCGCCATCCCCGGCTTCAGGTCCGGAGTCGGATCGATCGCGACCTTCACTCCGAAGACGGTGTCCATGCGCTGGTCGAGCGTCTGGACGTTGCGTGGCGTGTATTCCGCCTGCGTGCGGATCTCCACGACGCGCCCGGAATATTCGCGGCGTGGAAACGTGTCGACGCGCACGCTCGCGCGCTGTCCAATCTTCACCCGTCCGAGCTGCGGCTCCGGCACATAGACGCGGACCCAGATCTGGGACGGCTCGAGGATCCGCGCGACCGGCTGGTTCGGAGCGACGATGTCTCCCGGGCGGAGGTCGAGCGACTCGACGATTCCGTCGGCGGGCGCCCGGACGACGCTCTCCTCCTTCTGGCGGCCGAGATAGGCGAGCTGCGCTTCTTCGCGGGAGAGGGCGGCCCGGGTGGCGTCGATGTCCTCGACCCGGTTGCCGCGCTCCTTCTCGCGAAGGGTCTCGGAGGCGGTGCGCGCCTCCGTGGCGGCGAGGTCGTATTGCTGCTGGCCGATGATCCCCTGGTCCAGGAGGGCCTTCTGCCTCCGTCGCTCCTTCTCGGCGTTTTCGGCCTGCGCCCGTGACCGCGCGACGTCCTCGACCCTCGGTCCTCGCTCCGCCTTCACGAGATTGGCGCGGGCTTCCGCGATGCGGGCCTCCTGCTGGCGGAGCTGCGGCTCGAGGAGGCCTGTCTCGAGAGTCACCAGCGACTCGCCGCGGACGACCTTCGCGCCCTCGGGGGTATGGACGCGCAGCACGCGGCCCCCGACGAGAGAGCCGACTTCCGCGTCGCGCGCTTCGATCGAGCCGGTCAGCACCAGGGGCTTCTCGGCGGCGCGGGTCCGCCGCGCCCAGACCACGCCGGCCGCGGCGAGGACCAGGGCGAAGCCGAGGAGAACGACGACGCGCTTCTTCATTTCGTTTTCCCTTTCTTCGGCTTCTTCGGCTTCTTCGGCGGCTCGCGGATGGCGCCCCGCTTCCACACGTCGATCAGCGTGTCGAGATAAAGGTCGAAAGGCAGAGGCTCCTCGAGCGCGTGCATGACTTCCTGCAGCATCACGTAGGAATGGAGGCTGGCGGCAAACGCCACCGCCGCGGCGCGCGGATCGCGGAGGCGCAGGCGGCCCGCGGACCGGGCCCGGCGGAACCAGTCCTCGAGGAGCCGCAGGTTCTTCTGCGGCGGCGTCGGCCGCAGGCTCGGGTCGAAGGGGAGGGGCATCCGTCCTACGCCACGCACCGTCCGGGAGTGCACCCAGGTCGCGAGGCTCTCGCGGAGCTTCGCCTGGATGAACGGGACGAACGCGTGCGCCACGCGGCGGAGCACGCGGGCCGGCTCCGCCGCGCCGGGGACCTGCCGGAGGAAGTCCAGGGGAAGCAACTCCGGGCCCGGCGTCGCTCCCATCGCCGCGGTGAAGAGCGCCTCTTTGTTCGGGGCGTGGCGCAGGAGCGCCGCGGCCGATACGCCGACGCGTCCCGCGATCTCGGCCAGAGTCGCCCCTTCGTAACCGCGATCGACGAACGTCTCGCGCGCGGCGGCGAGCACGTCTTCCCGGCGGACCTTGGCGGGGCGTCCCATAGCTTTATTAAATAATCATATATTTACTAATTGTCCAGCCCGCCCGGAGCGCTCGAGGAGCGCCCCCGGGACGGCTAGCGGGGCGGCAGAGGCTTCCCGCGTCGGCGCTCCAGCCACAGGACGAACTCGTCGGCCGTTTTCGCGTTTAGCGTCGCGGCCGCTGTCACCCACCCCTTCCGCGCGATGCCGAGGCCGTAGGGGACGAGGCCGATCTCTCCGACGGAATGTGCGTCGGGGTCGATCGCGAGGAGGATCCCGCGGTCGACGGCTCCGCGGCAGAACCTCCAATCGAGGTCGAGCCGGTCGGGCGAGCAGTTAATCTCGATGGCGCATCCCGACTCGGCCGCGGCGTCCAGGACCGCCTCGACGTCCACGGCGATCGGGTCCCGGGAGAGCAGGAGGCGTCCGGTCGGATGGCCGAGGACGGACACGCGCGGATTCCGGACGGCGCGCACGAGGCGACGCGTCTGTTCCTCCCGCGTCAGACCGAAGCGCGAGTGGACGGAGGCCACGACGACGTCGAACCCTTCCAGGAATTCGTCCCCGAAGTCGATCTCCCCGTCCGCGAGGATGTCCGCCTCGGTCCCGTGGAAGATCGCGAGCTCCGGAAACCGGGGCCGGAGGGCGGCGATGGCGGTTCTCTGGCGAAGCACCCGCTCGGGCGTCAGGCCGCCCGCATAGCTCGCGGTCTGGCTGTGGTCCGTGATGGCGACCCAGCGGTATCCCGCGTCGCGGACCGCGCCGAGCATGTCCTCGAGGGAATCGCGGCCGTCGGACTCCGTCGTGTGAACGTGGATCAGGCCCTGGAGGTGCTCCCGCGCGATCAGCTGCGGCAGGCCGCCCGAAGCGGCCGCCTCGATCTCGCCTTGCCCTTCGCGCAGCTCGGGCTCGATGAACGGAAGTCCGAGCGCCTCGTAGATCCCCGCCTCGGTGGCCGAATGCATCAAAACGCCGTCCTTCTCTCGAAAGAGCCCGCCGGGCTCGAGACGCCGGCTTCGTTCGCCGGCGCGCGCCCGCAACGCCTCGACGTGCGCCGGCGCGCCGGTCGCGTCCAGAAGGAGCGCCCCGAAACGATCCGGCTCCGAGACGCGGAGCTGCGCGATCAGGCCCCGGGAGAGCCGCACCCGGAAGACACCGGGCTCCCCGTCGAGAGTCTCCACCGAAGACGGCAGATCGCGGAACGCGGCGGCGATCTCCGCGGGCCGGGACGACTCCGCGACGAGCTCCACCGCGGGCACGACCTCGAGCTTCCGGCGAAGGCCGCCGGCGATCTCGAGACCCGTGGCGAGCCGCGTCGCGCGAAGGACTTCGAGGACCTCCTCGGCTCGGACCCGGGCGCTCGAGTACTTGTGGAGCCCGGCCCGCGAGCGGACGGTCGCGATTCCCTTCAGGATCTTCTGGGCGGCCGCCGATCCGAAGCCGCGCACCGTGGCGAGCCGTCCGTCGGAGCACGCCCTCTCGAGGGCGTCGAGCGAGTCGATCTGGAGCGCGTCGTAGACCTGCCGGGCCTTCCGGACGCCGAAGCCGGGAATGCGAAGGCATTCGCGGAGACCCGGCGGAAACGCGGCGCGGAGCTCGTCGTAATACGGCAGGGAGCCGCTCGTGACGAGCGTGGCGACGTTCGAGAAGAGACCGGGACCGATCCCGCGGACCTGCTTCAGCGTCCCGGTGCGCACCGCTTCCGCGAGATCTCCCTGGAACGCGAGGATCGCCCGGGCGCCGTTCTCATACGCGCGAACCTTGAAGGGATTCTCGCCCTTGAGCTCGAGCATGGCGGCCATCTCCTCGAGAACCCGGGCGACCTGCTTGCGATCCACGTCCGCGATCTTATTCGCCGCCGGCCGCGGCGGAACGCTCGTTGCAAGCGGCGGAAACAGGGAAAGCGAAAGGGGTGTGTCATGTCCGACATTGCGAAAGTCATCGAAGTCGTGGCGTCTTCGGAAGAGGGTTGGGAGGAGGCGGTGCGGACGGCCGTCCGCGAGGCATCGCGCACCGTGCGGAACATCCGGGGCGTCGACGTCCAGGACTGGACGGCCCGCGTCGAGGACGGGGAGATCACCGTCTACAAGGTCAACGTCAAGATCGCCTTCGGTCTCGACGCCGGGTCGGGCGAAATGGACGAAGGACGGAGCCCGAAGGGCCGCGGGCGGCGAGCCCGCAAGTAAAAGACCGGCGACCCGCAGGTAGGAGACGGGCCGGAGGAGGACGCCGCGGGCCGGGGAACCGGGTCCGCGGCCGCCCCGACCCGCGGGCCTGAGTTCCCGCCGGCGGGGCGTAAGATCGCGCGATGCGCGTCGATCTGCACTCGCACTCGAGTTGTTCCGACGGCCTCGACCGTCCGGCGGCGCTCGTGCGCCGGATGGCCGAGGCCGGGGTCGACGCCCTCGCGCTGACCGACCACGACACCCTTCAGGGGCTCCCGGAGGCCCGGGACGAGGCCGTCCGGGTCGGCATCGAGCTCATCTCCGGCGCCGAGATCTCGGCGGATTTCGAGGGCCACGACGACATTCACATTCTGGCTTTGTTCGTCGACGAGAGCCACGAAGCCTTCAACGCCCGTCTGCTCGAGCGTCAGGAGAACCGCCGCACCCGGGGGGAGCGGATGGCGCAGAAGCTGATCGAGGCGGGCTACGCCCTCGATCTCGACGGGATCCGCGAAGAGGTGGGTGACGGCGTCTGGGCCCGCCCGCACATCGCCCGCGCGCTCGTGCGTGCCGGGCACGCGGGCTCGCACGACGAGGCCTTCGACCGCTTTCTGGGGCGGGAGCATCCCTGGTACGTGGCGTCGGAGAAGTGGCCGGCCTCGGACGTCCTGCATATGGTCCGAGAGGCCGGCGGCGTGTCCTCGCTCGCGCACCCGGTCTGGTACCGCGATGCCGAGGGCCTGATGCGCCGGCTCGCGCCTCACGGCCTGGACGCCGTCGAGGTCTTCCATCCGGATCACGGCCCCGTCGAAGAGGCGCGCTTCCACAATCTCGCCCGGGACCTCGGGCTCGCGATCACCGCCGGCACGGACTTCCACGGCACGATCGAGGGGCGAAAGAGTCCGGGCGCCGTCGTCGGATCCGCCGAGATGCTCGAGGCGCTCCGGAGTCGGGCTTCTGCGAGGGCGAAGGCGCGATGACCGCTCACGCCGAGGACACGGTCTCGATCCGGCCCGGCCGGCGGCCGCTGTGGGTCCTGCTGCTGCAGAGAGGCACCCCCGACGTGCTCTACGAGGCCGCCGCCATGACGGCCGCCGCCGTGTCCCTGGGCCTCGAAGTGACCCTCGTCTGGTTCGACGCGGCCTTAGACGAGCTCTCGGCCGGCAGCCTGGACGAGGGCGAGCCCTCGGCGGAACCGGGAACGTTTGAGGCGGCGGGCCGGCTCCTGTCCGAGGCGCGCGAGTCCGGGCACGTCCGGATGCTCGGCTGCTCCGCCTCGGCGATCGCGGGTCGCGGAGGTCTCGACGCCGCCCGCGCCCGGGTCGACGACGTCGTCGGCTGGCCGACGGCGATCTCCCTCATTCGCGCGGCCGAGCACTCCTTCGTCTGGTGAGCCCGAGCGGCCGGCGCCGGAATCCAGAGCCGGAGACCGCGTGCTTTGTCTCGGACACCATCTGTCCCTCCTCCGCGCTCCAATAGGGATGTGGAAAACGCGTCCGAAAAAATTTTCGGCCCGCACGCTGCGTCTCTTCACTCGATATTTCTCTGCGGAAATCGCCGCGGCGGGTTGACTCGGTCCGCCGCCGCGAAAAGAATCGGGAAATTCCGCTGATGCTCGAGACAATTACCGTCGACAAAGGATTGCCGCAGAATCTCGAAGCCGAGCGCTCCGTGCTCGGTGCGATTCTGCTCGATCCCGCTTCGCTCTCCTTCGTCGTCCCGATCCTGAAGGAAGACGATTTCTTCCCCGACACACACCGGCGGATCTACCGGGCGATGATCGATCTCTTCCAGCGGTCGGCGGAGATCGACGTTTTGACGCTGAAGGAAGAGCTCGACCGCAACGGATCGGTCGAGAAGGCGGGGGGCGCGGCGTACCTGTCCGCTCTCCTCGACGGCGTTCCAGAAGTCGCGAACGTCGAGCACTACGCCCGCATCGTCAAGGAGAAATCCACTCTCCGCCGTCTGATCCGCGTGGGCCAGCAGATCGTTCGGGAGGGCCTCGCCCAGGAGAAGAACGCGGAGGAGCTGCTCGGGGATTCGACCGGCTCGATCTTCGACATCGCTGAGGACTCGGTCCGCGGCGGCTTCGTTCCGATCGGCCAGGTGGTCAAGCACAACCTGGAGATCATCGAGGAGGCCCGGAATCGCAAGGGGATGCTCTCGGGGCTTCCGACCGGGTTCACCGAGCTCGACCGCATGACCTCCGGTCTGCAGACGACCGACCTGATCATCCTGGCCGCTCGTCCTTCCGTGGGCAAGACGTCGTTTGCGCTCAACATCGCGCAGCACATCGCGTTCCGCGAGGGCCGGTCGGTCGGCTTCTTCTCGCTCGAGATGTCCAAGGAGCAGCTCGGTTTCCGCGTGCTGTGCTCCGAGGCGGACGTCGATGCCAAGAAAGTCCGCGACGGGTTCGCGTCCAAGGAAGCGACCGTACGGCTCGTCACGGCCCAGTCGAAGATCGCCGGGGCGAGCTTCTTCCTGGACGACGGGGCGGGTCTCTCCGTTCCCGACATGCGGGCGAAGGGCCAGCGCCTGAAGCGCGAGAAGGGGCTCGACCTGCTCGTGGTCGATTACCTGCAGCTGATGGCCGGCCACGGGCGATTCGACAACCGCACTCAGGAGGTGTCGCAGATCTCGCGCGGGCTGAAGCTCCTCGCCAAGGAGCTCCAGGTGCCGATCCTCGCCCTTTCGCAGCTCTCCCGGTCCCCCGAGTCGAGAAAGGGGGACCAACGCAAGCCGCAGCTCGCGGACCTGAGGGACTCGGGGTCCATCGAGCAGGACGCCGACGTGGTCATCTTTCTCTACCGCGAGGAGCTCTACGAGCGGGACACCGAGCGCAAGGGGATCGCCGATGTGATCATCGCCAAGCAGCGCAACGGGCCGACCGGCGACTTTCCCCTCGTCTTTCTCGCCGACCACATGACCTTCGCGAACTACGCGGGCGGTCCGGCGGC
>JBBQNC010000180.1:0-7632 GCA_038329555.1 Thermoanaerobaculia bacterium | reverse complement strand
TCGAAGAAAGCCACCTGCGAATCGCCATGGGCCTCGTCGCCGAGACCGAGGTCCATCACCGCGGGCCGTCCCGGTAACAGCATGACAAGTGGCGCCGCCGAGTGAGCGCGAAACTCGTCGAGCAGTCTGCCGAGCGTCATCGCATAGGACGCAGCATGGTCGTCTCGCTCCGCCGCGGACAGAGCGCCCCAGCGCGCATAGAGGTCGGGGGCGACGTCCTCCAGCCGGACCGCGAGGAGCGCCGCGTCCGGGGCGAACTCCCACAACCGGGTCTGCGATCCGCAGATCTGCTGCGCATACTGGTTGTACGGCATCAGCTCCACCTCGAGAACGACGTTCCACGAAAACGCGAGGGCCTCGAGATAGGGCTTCAACGGGTCGAGCGTGCAGCTCCCGAGCAGAGCGAGCTTCCGTTGCGCCAGAGGGAGCCGGTTCCACGTTCGACCGCGGATCCGGCGGGCCACACGGATGTAGTCCGAATATTTCGTGGCCCCTTCCAGGGCCTCGAGGACGCCGTTTCGTTGCTCGAGCTCGTCCGGTACCTCGCTCGACGGCGGATCGTCGGAAGCGGCCAGGCCAACCCGGTTCTGATCCTTCCCCATCACGCCATCGTCAGCCCGCCGTCTACGGTGAAGCTTTGCCCGGTGATGAACGCCGCGTCGGGGCCGGCGAGAAAGGCGACCGCTGCGGCGACGTCTTCCGGTCGAGCCCACCGGCGAAGCGGAGTCTGCAGGGCGACAGCGCGGCGAGCGGCCTCGGGGACCGCCTCGATCATCGGGCTCGGGATCATCCCGGGACACACGGCGTTGACCGTGATCCCCGCCGGCGCCAGATCGACCGCGAGCGCGCGAGAGAAACCGAGGAGCGCGGACTTCGCCGTCACGTAGGAGCTCCAACCCGACGGGGGACGCCCGTTCGTCGCCGCGCTGGACACGTTGATGATCCGGCCGCGCTTGCGCTCCATCATTGCGGGAAGAATCGCTCGAGCGCACTCATAGGCCCCGCGGACGGCAATCTCGAAATCGGATCGAAAGAGTTCCCAGTCCGTGGACGAGAAAGGGCGGACCGCGAGCGGCCCCGATGCGTTGTTCACGAGAATGTCGGCCGGTCCCAGACGGGCCGCGACCTCCTCGAGCATGGCGGCGACCTGCTCGGGCTCGGTGACGTCCGCTCTCACGGCGACGGCATGGCCACCGAGCGATTGGATCTCTCGCACCGTCTCTTCCGCACGGTCCGGCGTTCGAAACGAGTGCACCGCAACCTTCGCTCCGGCCGCTCCGAGAGCCTTCGCGATCGCGGAGCCGATCGTGCCCGATCCGCCGGTTACGAGAGCGCAGGATTCCGACAGGGGGGTGGGCTGCATATCTGCCTCTTCTCTTCGGTGAAGGACGGTCGCCTTTCCTTCGGCGGCGATCCGCCCGTTGGAATCGGCGACGGTCACTCCGATCTGGAGCGCGCGGATGGCTTCATGCCTGGCGAGGATGGTTAGAGTGACGTCGACCGTGCTACCCACTTCGATCGCGTTCCGGAACTCGAGATTCAACGACGAGATCACGGCTCCGGCACCCGGAAGCCGGGTTCCGATCAGGCGGGATACGAGGGCGACGAGGATCCCTCCATGGACGATTCGATTGGATCCCAGCATCCGGCGGGCGAACGCGTCGTCCATATGCACCGGATTGTCGTCTCCGGACAAGGCCGCGAACGCCTCGACAATCTCCGTGGTGAGGCGGTGCCGCTCGGTGCATGTTTCGCCGGCGTGAATTCCGGCCCAGGGACGAGAAACCGACGTCACGGTGTTTTCGAAGACCCCGGGGGCGGCTCCAGGCGCTTGACGACCCGCGCCGGATTTCCCGCGACCACGAAATAGGGTGCGACGTCCTGCGAAACGACGGCGCCCGCGGCGACCATGCTGCATCGACCGAGCCGAACTCCGTCGAGTATGGTCGCCCCGGTCGCGACGACGCAGCCGTCTTCCAGGCTGATTCCCCGCGCCTCGAGGGAGTAGGCGGTTCCCATCAGCGGAGTCGTCCCGAGGTTCAGGTGCGTGATGAGGTTGCACCGCATGCCGATACCGACATCATCGCCGATGTGAATCGCCGCCGTCAGGTCCAGGATCGTTTCCTTGCCGACGAACACCCGATTCCCCAGATGAAGGTTCGCGAAGGAGTCCGTGGCGGCGTGGATAATGACGAGCGGCTCGATCCACACCTCTTCGCCGATCTCCGCGCCGAAAAGCCTCAGAACGTCCTTCGGAAAGCGGCAGCGGCCGACGAACCCTGCGACCCATGGGAGGCCCCAGAGTCGGACGGCGAGAGGAAGGAGAAGCCGATAGCCTCTCTGGACAAGCCAGGCATGCGTGCTCCGGATGAAAGAAAGAATCAACAGAGTGTTCCGGTTGCTTCGAGGAGATATCAGAAAAGAGGGATGCTGCCAAAGGTCGGTGGCTTGGACACGGAATGCCGTCCGGCCTCCCGTGTCACCGACACCCGCCGGCGGCTAGTTGTTGCTGCCCAAGCCCTGCAGCGACCGCACCGTGAACGGGATGTTGAAGGAGTGCGTGGTTCCTATGCCCGTCTGGTTCAGGCTCGTGGTGTTCGCCGTGATCGACTCGGGAGGTCCGACGTAAGTGATCTTCGCTCCGCCGTACGAGCCCGAAGGGATGAACGACTTGGCCGCGAGATAGGTGCTTGCGTTCGGAGCGAGAGTGAACGTCGCGCTCCCGAGGGTGGAGGCCGCCCCACCGCTCGTCGCGACATAGGCGAACCAGGTAAGGGTTAACGTGACGTTCTGGTTTGTCGTATTTTGAACCTGCGTGTACGCCTCGTAGTTCGTGTCCGTATAGAACCAGGGACAGAAGAGCGTCGTGTCCTGGATCTGAATCCGGAAGTACTCGTATTCGTTCGAGAGAAGGCCGTTGGCCGTGACATGGACGAAAACCGTCTGGGTCGCCGCCGAGTTCACGACGTACGTGTCCCCGCCGGCCACGCCGCACAGTCCGGAACCGCCGGTGAATGAAGCGGGATTGGTCGATCCGACGAGCGTACCGGAGAGACTCGTCGTTCCGTCCGACTGGAGGTAGGCCTTGGCGGTGAGCGCCGACCGGCAGGTCGATCCGGCGGTGCTGACGTAGTCCGAGAGGTCGTGGATCGCATAGCTGTGGCCGGCCGCGAGGACGCTCACGTACCAGCGGTCGGTGACGTTCGCGGACCCCGCCCCATAGACGTAGTCCCGGACGACCGTTCCGTCCGGCGGGAGGAAGATCGCGCCCGCTTTCGTCGAATTCGGGTCGAAGGCCTGAGCCTTGGACGCCAGTCCTGCAAGCAGGGCCGCCTGCAGGAACATCAGGATTCGGGAAGCTCGCGTCATTCTTGTTCTCCCTTTAGACACGCGGTTACGGCCGCCGACGGCGTCGGTGGCGGGAAGGCGTCTCGAAAATGCAGAGCGATGGCATCGGGCGTTTCCTTCGACGAAGACCGGCGCGGCCGTGAGCGCCGCGAAGAATCGTCTCTTACCTCCCCGTCGGCGTCAAGGCGGTACGGGTCCCGTACGGGCTCCGCGAAGGTTGACCGCGATCCGGACAGCCGATTAAGCTCCGGAATCGACTCCATTTGCCCCGTCTGCGGGAGCTCGCGGCGCCGTTTTCACCTCGAAAAGGCCGGATACCGCCTCATGCGATGCCTAGAGTGTCGGCTCGTTTATCTGGACCCCATGCCGACGGAAGCGCAACTCCGGGAATTCTACGAGACCACGTTCTACGGCGAGGACTGGGCGCGCGCGATCGGGCATCCGGAGCGGCGTCATTTCGAGAAGAGGACGGCCGAGGATCTTCAGAGCTACGCGCCGCTGATCGAAGTCCTCGAACGGCATGTGGCCCCCGGCCGCTTGCTCGACGTCGGGTGTGGAGACGGTTCGCTGCTTCTCATGGCCAGGAGCCGCGGCTGGAAAGTTCAAGGGATCGAGCCGTCGCCCGACGCCGTCGAATTCTGCCGTCGCGCCGGCCTGGACGTGCGTCGCGAGTTTCCGGGTCCGGCCACGGAAGTCGAAGCGATCTACGATGCCGTGACCTCGATCGTGACGGTCGAGCATCTTCGGGATCCCGGCAAACTCGTCAGATTCGCGTGGCGTGCCCTGAAGCCGGGTGGCGTGTTCCTGGTGACGACGATGAACGTGGACAGCGAAGAGGCAAGGCGGGAGGGCGTCGATTGGCACAACTACGCGCCGCCGGGCCACGTGCTTTATTTTTCGCGAGGGCCTTTCGCCCGCCTGGTCGGGGAGGGGGGCTTCGAAGTCCTCGATCAGCAGACCAACCCCTCCGTGCTCGCTCTGCCGGCCTCGAGCGGAGGTCTGACCGGAGCGCTGCGGCGGATCCTGCGACCCTGGAAGGCTCCTCTGCTGCGAGCCTATCGGGACCTCCGGGAACGACTCGCCGCCGCGAGCGGCCGGGAAGGGCCGGACCTCATTCTCTACGCGCGGAAACCGTTCGCGACGTCTCCTTGACGCGCTGCGGCGGCTATCCCGTCCGAAGTCCCCGGCGCGAAACGTCCTGCCGGACGCGACCGTCCCGGTCGGTCCGCGAAAACCCGTCGTCCATGAAGGTCGCTCGGCGCGCCCCGGAGCCCCTTTCGTCCGCGGGATGGCGCCGCTCCGGCGGGGGGAGGGGGCGGAGGCGGGGAGAACGGTTCCATGACGCGATACCAGTCTCCCTCCTCGTACACCCACCTCTGTTCGAGCCGGCTCGGGACGCGGCCGAGGGGAGGAAGGATCGCGAAGGAGTCGATGCGGACTGTCGCGGCGCGGCCGCCCTCGGACATCTCCACGGCCTGGATCTCGTATTCCTGAGGATGGATTCCGAGCATTCCGCGGGTGACCTCGTAGAAGGCCGGCTCGCTCGTCTTGCGGCGGTACGAAGGGGCGTAGAGGAGAAACACGCGATGGAGATCGTGCTCCTGCCACGCCGTCCAGAATTCCTGGACGCGGGCGGTCAGGTGCGTTCTCGTCATCGGCGCGGGGGGCGGCAGATTTTTCGCGGCCCCCGTCGTGCAGCCGGGCGAGGCCGCGAGGATCGCCGTCAGGAGGAGGGCGAGGGCATGTCTTTCGCGGATCGATCTCACGTGTCATCTCTCCGTCGCGCCCGCGGTCGGCGGGGAAAAACGGGATTCCGGGCCAGGTTTCCCTCATGTGTGACTGTGACGGTGACGGTCAGGGTGACAGATCCGAAGCTATCAGAGCGTCGCGAGGAGGCCGGACCCGTCATGCGCGTCGTCGATGAGACGCGGCGGTTCCGTGCCGGAAGCCGTTGCCGCGCGACGTCAGGCCCGCGTGGAACGACCCGACCGCACGCCTCCAGGTCGGTCGGTGAAAACGCGCCGCCCGACGGAGGTCCATGAGGGTCGCTCGCGGCGCGGCGGAATCCCTTCTCGCCCGCGGGATTTCGATCGGCCTTCGCGTCGTGACGGGAGCCGTCGTCAACCGGGTGCTCGGTCCGTCGGGAAAGGGGATTCTCTCGGTGGGGACGAACGCGCAGGCGCTCTTCTCCTCCCTCGGGAGTCTGAGCGTCGGGACCGTTCTGGTCAAGGAGACGGCCCAGCACGAAAATCGATGGGACGCCTTCCTCGGCAACGCTCTGGTGCTCGCGGGGGTTCTCGGAGCCGCGACGGTCGGGGTCGCCTTCGCGATCGATCGGATCTTTCCGCAGACCCTCTTCGCTCATCTCGATTCCGGCGAGTTCGCCTTGGCGCTTTCTGCCGTGCCCTTTCTCATCCTCAATACGTATCTTCTCGCGCTCATCCAGTGCCTGAATCTGACACGGCTCTACAATTTCATGGTCTTCCTGGAAGGGGCCTCCGCCTTCGCGCTGACGCTGGCGCTCGTCCTGGCCGGGTTCGTCAGCGTGCGGCTGCTTCTCTGGACCACGTTTCTGGTGCCGGTCCTCATCACGTCCGCCTGCCTGTTCGTGCTCGCCCGGCTGGGCATCTCGCGTCCGCGGTTCGACCCGGCCCTTCTTTGGGAGACCGTTCGGGACGGGTCCCAGCTTCACATCGGGGCGATCGCCATGTACGTCTACTACCGCATCGATGTACTCATCCTGAACGCGTACTCGCAACCCGCTGAGGTAGGGTATTACTTCGTGGCGGTGACCATCACTGAGATCCTGTTGATGCTTCCTCTCGCCCTCCAGGTGGTTCTCTATCCTCGGATCTCTCAGGAGAGGGCCGAGCCGCTCGCGCAGGAGATGTCCGCGCGAGCCGCCCGCCTGGCGCTCGCCGGGTCGCTCGCCGGCGCTGCCGTGCTGGGTGCGGCGGCGCCGCTTCTCGTCCGGCTTCTCGCCGGGAGGGCGTTTCTTCCCTCTGTCGCTCTGATCTGGATCCTCCTGCCTGGCGTCGCGATGCAGGTCTTCGTGAGCGTTCTTTCCGCATTGTGGATACGCCAGGGCCGCTTCCGCGCTCTTTCCTACTCGGCGGTGGCACTCGCGGTGATCAACGTGGCGCTGAACCTGCTGCTGATTCCGACGTGGGGCGCCGCAGGCGCCGCCGCGGCGACGAGCGTCACGTATGCCGCGGGCTTCCTCGTGACTCTCGAGTTCGTCCGCCGCTATTCGGGACTGCGCTCCCGCGAGGTCCTGATTCCCTCCCGGGCGGACCGGATCTGGATGGGGGAGCTCTTCGCCGGCTCGTTCCTGCCGCGACGACGTCGCCCTTGAGGATCCCCGTTCCCGGCGCCTACGAGGATCCGGACGCACCGCGGCGCCTCGACCGATTTCTCGGCCTCGTTCCCGAAGGCCGGAAGATCGTCGACGTGGGATCTGGAGAGGCGGTCCTCCGATCGGAAATCGTCCGTCTCGACAGGGCCTGGTTCGAGAAGACATCCCTCCGGGGAGATGCTCACGAGCTTCCTTTCGCCGACGGTTCCGTAGGCGGGATTCTCTGCTTCGGTGTTCTCGAGCACGCGGAGCGTCCGTGGGAGATCGTCCGCGAGATGTGGCGGGTGATTGCGCCGGGCGGCGCGGTGTACGTCGGCGTCCCCTTCATCCAGGGCGTCCACGTCCATCCGCAGTGTCCGACGGACTACTGGCGGTTCACGCCCCAGGGCATTCGGCGGTTGTGCGAGATGGAGGGGGGATTCGAACCGGTCGAATGCGGCGAAGGCGCGGGCGCGGGCTCTTCGATGGCGTGGGTGTCCCGCGATTTTCTTAACCATTTCGTCCCCCAGGTGCGCTGGATTCGGGGTCTGGGGGCGGTAGCGGCCGCCTATGCGACGTTCCCGCTCCGGTTCCTGGACCATTTTCGCCGGAGCCGGGCCACCTCGGTTCCCTGCTCCGTCTACTTCATCGGGAGAAAGGGGGAGGCTGCGCCGTCCACCCGCGCGGGCCGGCGCTCTTGAACGCCGCCGCGCCGCGGACGACGATCGCCGACGGATTGCGCCGCGCGGCGGACCGCATTCGACCGCCCAGCCTGTTCTATCTCGGCGCTTTCCGGAGGCTCGAGCGGCGGTTCCTCGAGCGTCACCCCGGGCGCGGGCTGAATCTCGGGAGCGGGGCCACCGCTCTCTCGAGCGATCTCGTGAACGTCGACATCGCACCGTATGCGAACGTCCAGGTCGTCGCCGACGGCGTCTCGCTTCCATTTCGTG
>JBBQNC010000179.1:0-7647 GCA_038329555.1 Thermoanaerobaculia bacterium | reverse complement strand
GGGATTCCGGTCGTCACGTGCGTCTCGGCCTCCAGCTCCACAAGATCCTCTGGGGCGACGTACCGGGGCGGTGACGTGGCCGCACCGGCCTCGTGCGTGCTGCTCCTGTCCGGCGGGCTCGATTCCGCCACCTGCCTCCTGATCGCCCGGAGCGAGGGCCTCGAGGTCCTCGCCCTCTCCTTCGACTACGGGCAGCGGCACGCGATCGAGCTCGAGCGGGCGCGGGCGCTCGCCGCCCGATACGGAGCGCGCGCCCATCACGTGGCGAGGCTCGACCTCGCGTCGCCGCGCGGTTCCGCCCTGACCGACCCGGCAGGGGAAATTCCCAGAGACACCCTCGGCTCCGTCCCGATTCCGACGACGTACGTCCCCGCGCGCAATACGCTCTTTCTCGCTCACGCGCTCGCGTGGGCGGAAGCGGAGGACGCGCGAGAGATCTTTCTGGGCGCGAACGCCCTCGACTACTCCGGCTATCCCGACTGCCGCCCGGAGTTCCTGGACGCCTTCGAGCGGGTTGCGAACCTCGGGACGAAGGCGGGAGTCGAGGGAAGGCGCTTTCGCATCCGGGCTCCGCTCCTCGCCATGAGCAAGGCGGAGATCGTGGCGCGCGGAAGGGAGCTCGGGCTCGATTTCGCCCTCACGAGCTCCTGCTACGACCCGGCTCGCGACGGGCGACCGTGCGGCCACTGCGACTCCTGCCTGCTGCGAGAAAAAGGGTTCGAAGAAGCCGGATTGAAGGACCCCTTGAAGGCTCTGAGATAAAGCGCTGGCCATCAGGTATTGAGCGTTAGAGACTCAGATTTAGAAAATATTCAGTTGAGCAGCTCAATATCCTATTCTCGGCTCTGGGGCGCGACGGGAAACCCGATCGGACGGCCTCCCCGCCGTCCAAGGGCGCCGCGAGAAGGGACGTCCGATGCGATTCGACCAGCTGACCATCAAGGCCCAGGAAGCCATCCAGGAGGCCCAGCGCGAGGCCCGCGCCCGCGGTAACGCCGAGCTGACGGCGGAGCACCTGCTCTTCGCCCTGCTCTCCCAGACCGAGGGCGTCGTCGTCCCGATCCTGCAGAAGCTCGGCGTGGACCCGAACGCCCTGGCGCGCGACGTCGCCGCCTCCCTCGACAAGATCCCGAAGGTCACCGGCGCCTCGGAGGACGCCGTTCCCGCCCGGGACCTGAACAGCACCTTCGATCGCGCGTTCTTGATCGCCAAGGAGTTCGGCGACGAGTACGTGTCGACCGAGCACCTCCTGATGGCTCTGTCCGAGCGCGACGCGGGGGACGCGGCAAAGCTCCTCGCCAAGGCGGGAGCGAAGAAGAACGATCTCCTGAAGGCGTTGAAAGAAGTCCGCGGCTCCGCCCGCATCACCGACCCAAACCCCGAGGACAAGTACCAGGCGCTGAAGCGGTACACGCGGGACCTGACAGACCTCGCGCGCCGGGGCAAGATCGATCCCGTCATCGGACGCGACGAAGAGATCCGCCGCGTGGTCCAGGTCCTCTCGCGCCGCACCAAGAACAACCCCGTCCTGATCGGTGACCCGGGCGTCGGAAAGACGGCCATCGTCGAGGGCCTCGCGCGCCGGATCCACATGGGAGACGTGCCGGAGGGCCTGAAGAACAAGCGCGTCGTCTCCCTGGACCTCGGGGCGATGATCGCGGGCGCGAAGTACCGCGGCGAGTTCGAGGACCGGCTGAAGGCGGTCCTGAAGGAAATCGAGGAAGCCGCGGGGACCATCATCCTGTTCATCGACGAGCTCCACACCCTGGTCGGCGCCGGTGCCGCCGAAGGGTCGATGGATGCGTCGAACATGTTGAAGCCGGCGCTCGCGCGAGGCGAGCTGCGGGCGATCGGCGCCACCACCTTGAACGAGTACCAGAAGTACATCGAGAAGGACGCCGCCCTGGAGCGCCGTTTCCAGCCGGTGTACGTCGAGGAGCCGAACGTCGAAGACACGATCTCGATCCTGCGCGGCCTGCAGGAGCGATACGAGGTCCACCACGGCGTCCGGATCACCGACGCGGCGCTCGTCGCGGCCGCCAGGCTCTCGCACCGCTACATCACCGACCGGTTCCTCCCGGACAAGGCGATCGACCTGGTCGACGAGGCGGCGGCGAAGCTGCGCACCGAGATCGACTCGCTCCCGCCCGAGATCGACGAGGTGGAGCGCCGCATCGTCGCGCTCGAGATCGAGAAGCGGGCTCTTTCGAAGGAGAAGACGAAGGAGTCCAGGGAGCGGCTCGCCGAGATCGAGAAGCAGCTCGCCGAGGAGCGCGAGACGTCGACGCGGCTTCGAGCGAAGTGGTCGGCGGAGAAGGAGGCCATCCAGAAGCTCAGCCAGGTCAAGGAGGGGATCGAGCAGACCCGCCAGCAGGCGGTCGAAGCCGAGCGGGAGGGCAACCTCCAGAAGGCGGCCGAGCTCCGCTACGGCAAGCTGCCGCAGCTCGAAAAGGAGCTCGTGACCCTGAACGACCGGCTGGCCGAGCTCCAGAAGGGCGGCCCGATGCTCCGGGAAGAGGTGACCGAGGAGGACATCGCCTCCGTGGTCTCGCGGTGGACCGGAGTGCCGGTGAACAAGATGCTCGAGAAGGAGCAGCAGAAGCTCCTGCACATGGAGGAGCGACTCCAGATGCGCGTGATCGGCCAGTCGAAGGCGGTCAAGGCGGTCTCGGACGCCGTCCGGCGCTCCCGAGCGGGCCTGGCAGATCCGCGCAAGCCCATCGGATCATTCATTTTCGTCGGCCCGACCGGCGTCGGAAAGACCGAGCTCGCGCGGGCGCTTGCGGAGTTTCTCTTCGATGACGAGCACTCGATGATCCGCCTCGACATGTCCGAGTACATGGAGAAACACTCGGTGGCGCGGATGATCGGGGCCCCGCCGGGCTACGTCGGCTACGAGGAGGGAGGACGGCTCACCGAGGCCATCCGCCGGAGGCCGTACTCGGTCATCCTCTTCGACGAGATCGAGAAGGCGCATCCCGACGTTTTCAACGTCCTGCTCCAGGTGCTCGACGACGGGCGCCTGACGGACGGGAAGGGCCGCGTCGTCTCCTTCAAGAACACCGTGATCATCATGACCTCGAACCTCGGGTCCCACTGGATCGCCGAGGAGTCGGCCGGGATGAAAGAAGAGGAAGTGGAGCGCAAGATCGAGGACGAGATGCAGCGCCACTTCCGGCCCGAGTTCCTGAACCGCATCGACGACGTCATCGTCTTCGCGCGGCTGACGCGGGAGGAGATCGAGCAGATCGTCGAAGTGCAGCTCCGGGAGCTCGCGCGCAGCGTCGCCGACCGGGGCATCCGCCTCACCTGGACCGCGGAGGCGAAGCGCTTCCTGGCCGGGCGCGGCTACGACCCCACTTTCGGCGCGCGGCCGCTCAAGCGGCTGATCCAGAAGACCGTCTCCGACGAGCTGGCCCGGAAGCTCCTGGCCGGAACGATCGGACCGGGCGACGCCGCCGAGATCGACCTGTCGCCGGACCGGGAGCGGATCGTCGTAATCCCCACGGCCGGATCGGAATCTTTGAAAACGCAGACCGTCTGAGCGTCCGAACGAGGAGCCTCAACCAACCAAGGAGGATGAATCCCAACGAACCCCACATACGACCCCTACCGAGAGCTCTCGACCCTGCCGGACCGGCTGAGCCGGATCCTCGGAGGCGGCGGCACCGCCCGGCGCGACCGCGACGAGGAGATGAGCCTCGGCGCCTGGATCCCGCCCGTGGACATCGAAGAGACAAAGAAAAGATCGTGCTGACCGCCGAGCTGCCCGGCTTCAAGGAAGATCAGATCGAGATCCAGCTCGAGGGCGGCGTCCTGACGATCCGCGGGGAGAGGAAGTTCGAAGGCGAAAAGCAGAACGGGAAGAACTATCACCGCGTCGAGCGCGAGTACAGGCAGTTCATCCGCTCGTTCACGCTGCCGAACAACGTCGACCGCGAGAAGGTGCGCGCCCAGTTCTCCGATGGGCTGCTCCGGATCGAGATCCCCAAGAGCGAGGAGGCCAGGCCTCGCCAGATCAAGATCTCGGCCTCGTCCGGCTCGCAGGGCCGGACCGACAAGCCGATCGACGTCCAGACGCGCTGAGCCCTCCGCGCGCGGCGTTCCCGCCCCGCCTCGGCGGGGCCTTTTTTTGCCCGTTCGATCCCGCCCGGAGGAATGCCGGCGCCGCGGCCGCCGTTTCGGACGGCGTGAAGCGAGCCAGCGCCGCCTGCGCCATCCTGGCGCTTTCGACCGTAACCCCGCTCGCCGCCGCTCCCCTGCCCGCGCGCCGCAGCGACATCGTCGAGGTCGTCGAAAAAGTCTCCCCCGCCGTGGTCAACATCGCCGCCGAGCAGATGGTCCGGCGCCGGTCGGGCCTGTGGGACGACTTCTTCTCGGGTCTGGACCCGAGGCCGCGGCGCGATCGGGCGCAGTCCCTCGGTTCGGGGGCGATCATCGATCCGCGCGGGATCATCCTGACGAACGACCACGTCATATCAGGCGCCTCGCGGATTCTCGCCACGACCAAATCCGGAGTAGAGCTCGAATGCGAAGTCGTCGGCTCGGATGCCGACAACGACCTCGCGGTACTGCGCGTCAAGAAGCCCGGGGCGGCCCTGCCGACCCTGAAGCTGGGGACCTCGTCGGACATCCTGATCGGAGAGACGATCGTCGCGATCGGCAACCCCTTTGGATTCTCGAACACCGTCACGGCGGGAGTCGTCTCCGCGCTCGGCCGGAGTGTCAAGGGCACCGAGAACCAGCGCGTCTACACCGACTTCATCCAGATCGACGCGCCGATCAACCCCGGCAACTCGGGGGGACCGGTCGTCAACATCCAGGGGGAGATGATCGGGATCGCCACCGCCATCATCGGGGGTGCGCAGGGCATCGGGTTCGCAATCCCCGTCGATCGGGCCCGGCGGATCGTCGCGGACATCCGGCAGTTCGGACAGGTTCGCGCGGTCTGGATCGGCGCTCACGGCCGCACCGTGACCTCGGGGGACGACGGGCAGGGACGCCCTCGCGGTTTTCGCATCCGATTTGTCGAGCCGGGCTCCCCCGCGGAGCGAGCCGGCATCCGGACCGGCGACACGGTGGTCTCGATCGACGCCGCCCCGATCGACTCGCAGGAGGCCTTCGAGACGGCGCTGTCGACCCGGGGGCCCGGCCGGCCGATGAAGCTTCTCCTCCGGAACGGTCAAGCGGAACGGACGATCACGGTCTCGGGGGAAGCTCCGCCCGCCGACTACGGTATCCGCCGCCTCCGCGCGGATCTCGGGATGACCGTCCGATCGGGGGCGGACGGGCTGCGCATCACGGTCGCCGACGCCCGGGGCGCCGCGGCGCGCGCGGGGCTCGAGACGGGAGACGTGCTCGTCTCCGTCAACGGCACGGAGGTGCGCGAGCCGGAGGACGTCAATAAGGTCATCGCCCGCGACCACAACCGCTCGACCCTCTGGATGGTGATCGCGCGGGGCCGCTTCGCCTACACACTCACCTTTCCGCTGAACTAGAGACGCGCCGCGGGCGCAGGCGCAGCTCCGACACGACGATTCCCGCGAGCACCAGCAGGCCGCCCGCCGCTCCGCGGGCGCCGAGACGATCCCCGAGCAGCCAGGCCGCGAGGATGGCCGCGAACACGGGCTCGAGCGCGAAGATGATGGCGGCGTGCGTCGCGGACATACGGGCCTGCGCCCACGTCTGGGAGAAGAACGTTCCGACGGTGCCGATCGAGCCGAGGTAGAGAACGCTCCACAGAAACGTCCCGCGCCAGAAGACCGGCCGCCTCTCGACGATCCCTTCGGGCAGCGCGGCGAACGCCGGCAGCCGCAGCAGCAGGGAGGCGGCGCCAGCGACGACCATCACGGTCGCGAGCTGGAAGGCCGTGAGCCAGACCGTGTCCTGGCGGGGCGAGCGCTCGGCGAGCTCCACGATGTAGAAGGCGAAGATCACCCCGCACACGAAGACGAGCATGTCCCCGCGGTTCAACGGCCCTCCTCCCGTCGGAAACGTCAGCAGGACGAATCCGGAGGCGGCGAGCGTGATCCCGATCCCGTTTTCGAGCGACGGCAGCTTGCGGGAACGAAGCCACGCCGCGAACGGGGTCAACACGACGGACAGGCCCGTCAGGAACGCCGCCTTGGACGCGGTCGTCCTGGGCACCCCCAGGACCTGGAAGACCATGCCCCCCGCGAGGAGGAGCCCGACGACGAGGCCGTCCCGCGCGAGGCCCGGGGTGCGCCGGCGGAAGAAGAGGAACGGGACGAGGATCGCGGAGGCGATCAGGAATCTCCAGAAGAGGAACTGGAGCGGCGGCGCCTGCTCGAACGCGTTCTTGACGACGACGAACGAGGAGCCCCACACGACGGTGACGCCGATCAACACGGCGTCGGCGGCGAAGGGCCGGACGGGCGCGGGGGTGTCCGAGACGTTGCGGTCGCTCATCGCTTGGCGGTCAGCCGGCATTATTCACGAACGTCGATTCCTCCCCGGCGCGAGGCGGTCCCGCCTTCGGGCACAAAAACCTTCCGGCCCTCGAAGGTTGCAAGGAGGAAGTCCTCCGGAGGCGTCCGTCGTCCCCTACCGGCTTCCTGCTAGCATCCGCACCTTGCCGAAGGACTCCTCCGCTCCGCGCGTGCGCTTCGCGCCCTCACCGACGGGTTCTCTGCACGTCGGCGGCGCACGAACCGCGCTGTACAACCTCCTCTTCGCCCGGCGCGAAAAAGGGACGTTCATCCTGAGGATCGAAGACACGGACGTCGACCGCTCCCGCGAGGAGCTGTCGGCGCAGATCCTGTCCGCCATGGAGTGGCTGGGGCTCGACTACGACGAGGGGCCGTTCTACCAGTCGGCCCGGAGCGACCTCTACCGGGCCGCCGCCGAAAAGCTTCTCGCCGAGGGCAAGGCGTACCGGGCCTTCGAGACGCCGGAAGAGCTCGACGCCGAGAGGAAGAAGGCCGAGGCCGAGGGGCGCGCTTACCGCTACTCCGGCGCGGCCCGTTCGATCCCGCCGGACGAGAGCGAGCGCCGCGCCCGGGCGGGAGAGCGGCACGTGGTCCGCCTGAAGATGCCCTCGGAGACCATCGTCGTCGACGATCGGATCCGCGGGCGCGTCGAGTTTCCTCCCGAGGCGCTGGACGACTTCGTGCTCATCCGCTCGGACGGTCATCCGCTCTACCACTTCTGCGTCTGCGTCGACGACGCCGAGATGGGGATCACGCACGTCATCCGCGGGGACGACCACCTCGCCAACACGCCAAAACACGTCGCGCTCTTTCGGGCCCTGGGCGCTCCCGTCCCCGACTTCGCGCATCTCGGCATGATCCTCGGGACGGACCGCAAGAAGCTCTCGAAGCGCCACGGCGCCGCGGCCGTCGAAGAGTGGCGGGACGTCGGCATCCTTCCGGAAGCGTTGTTCAACTTCCTCGCGCTTCTCGGCTGGTCGCCCGGAGACGACCGCGAGATCCTGACCCGCGAGGAAATGGAGCGGGAATTCTCGCTCGACCGCGTCGGCGCGTCGCCGTCCGTCTTCGACCCCGAGAAGCTGCTCTGGATGAACGCGCAATGCATCGCCCGAATGCCGGCGGAGGAGCTCCTCGCTCGATCGGCGCCCTACGCGACGCCGGCTCTGCCTCCGACGGCAACGGCGCTCGCCGCGATCGA